>JAGXLL010000005.1 GCA_018334675.1 Bacteroidales bacterium
TGGTTATTTCGATTATTTCGGAATCCGGGATTCCCGAACGGTTCATGTATTTTTGCTGGACCAACAGGGCCGGATCATCTGGCGGGAGAGCGGCCCGGCCAATAAGCAAAAATACGAAGAGTTGAAAAACCAAATTCAGCGCTTAGCGCAGCGCTAAGCGCTGTCCTTAGCACTACGCTAAGCGGTATATTTTCGGTATATTATTACCAGATCTGATTCAGCTGATCTTCATCCAGCTCTTTTCTGCACTCGTTAAGGAAAGTTTTTTCTTTTATACCAATAATAGCAAAAGTCAGGGCTTTATTGACCAGTTGGCCATTTCTTCTTCCCGCAAAATCGTTATAGGAGGAGTATTTCCACTCTTCCATCCTGTCTACCAATCCGGAGCGAACAGGATTCTGATGAATATACTGAAAGCAAACATAGGGGTAGTTATCGGAATGACCATTGAGCATTTTGGCGGTTGTTCGATAGAACCATAAGGGACCCCTGGTCTCATTTTTTTTATTAAGGGTTAAAGTAAAGGAACTCAAAAGCGTGCCCCAATTTTTAGACAATTGTTGGGTTGTTGGACGATGGGGTTCTTCAATATCCTGAATGCTGATTTGTGTGGCCATAATCAAAAAATGAAAATGATTGGGCATCAGGCACCAGGCTAATATCTCACAGCAGGGAGAAATATATTTTTTGACCTTCTTCAAAAAAAGCAGGTAATAATCATCCAACACAAACACATTGCGGTGGCTTTTATTGTATACATGGTATATGCCATCCTTTTCGTAGTGCATCGGACCAATTTTCAGGTTGCTTCATCTCAAATACTTGTCATTGAGATAACAAAATATCGGTTTAGGTACTTACTTGATTGCTAATTACAAGTTAACACAAAATCCTGAGAATTGGAATACTGAAATCAAAAAAGATGGAATGAAGGCAAACTGAGAGATAGAGATTTAAACAGAATTTAACTTAGCGCATAGCGCTGCAGTGTTGTGATAAAAAAATGGGTTGCGGCGGAAGTCGGGCAGCCCATTTTCAGTGTTCGATTTCGAACATTTTCAGCGCTTAGCGCTGCGCTAAGCGCTATATTTTTTCTAAATTTTTTCTTAGTTTTTACCAGCCGCCGCCGGCGCCACCGCCTCCAAAGCCGCCACCGCCGAAGCCACCGAAGCCACCTCCGCCTCCCATTCCGCCGGAGAAGCCTCCGGAACCGGAGCTAAAATTGCTAAAGCTTCCATGCTGGCGGTGTGAGGCGGCACCAAGCATCGTCAGGGCAGCCCAGAAGGGAACACCATGGCCCATCGAATAGTGACGGGCTCTTCTGATGCGGCCGACCACGGCAAAGATGATCACCAACAGGAAAAGCAGACCGATGGGATAGGGTGCCTGAGACTCCTTGCTGCCCCCTACCTTCTTGTTGTATTGTTCGGCGGTATATTCGCCCCGTGTCAGGTCAAAAAGCACAGTGGTGGCCTGCTCCAGGCCTTTATAATAATTGCCCTGGCGGAACAGGGGCAATATTTCATTGTCGACTATCTGCTGAGCCGTAGCATCGGGCACCGCGCCTTCCAGGCCATATCCGGTTGCGATAAAGACCCGCTGGTTTTCGGGACTCACCAGAATAAGGATACCATTGTCTTTTCCCTCCTGGCCAACGCCCCATTCATGAGCCAATCTCACCGCATAATCGGAGATTGCGTACCCCCGCAGATCATTCAGGGTAACCACTGCAATCTGGGTGCTTGTTTCCCGGTTGAAACGCACCAGCTTTTGCTCGAGCTGGCTTTGTTCGGATGGGCTCAGTACTTCCGCAAAATCATTGACGATCTGCGGCGGCTGTGGGCGCTCAGGAAAATCCTCCACCTGAGCCATAGCAGGTCCTATCAACAGCAGCATCCAGACTAACAGGAAAAATCTATATAACTTGGTTTTCATGGTTGTCATTTTTCCTCCTTTCCAAAGGAAATTTCATTCGATAATTCATTCACATCGTCTGACTGATAGGGGAAGTGATCCTTCAGGGCCTCTCCGGCCATGCGGATGCCTTTGGCCAGCCCGTCAGCAAAGCGGTTTTCCTTAAAATGCTCCTGCACCACATCCCGTATCTCATCCCAGAAATCCTCGGATGTGACGGCGTTGATGCCTGCATCGCCCAGAATGGCGAATTTCCGATCCTCGACAGCCAGATAAAAGAGTACCCCATTGCGCTTTTCGGTTTTGTGCATCTTCAGTTTGCTGAAAATATAAGCGGCCCGGTCCAGGACATTGATCTTGCACTTCTTCTCCACATGCAGGCGGATCTCACCTGAGGTATTCAGCTCCGCATCTTTGATGGCGTCAGTGATCTGCTTCTTCTGCTGTTCGGTAAAAAACTTGGATGGTTTCATAGTTAAAACTCCACGTTTGGTGCTTCCTCGGCGCCTTCATCCGCTTCAAAATAGGCCTTCTCATCAAAGTCGAACAGGTTGGCATAGAGCTTCTGGGGAAACTGGTTCACATAAGTATTGTAAGAACGGGCCGCTTCATTGAATCGCCGGCGTTCCACGCTGATCCGGTTCTCGGTTCCCTCCAGCTGGGCCTGCAGTTGCTTAAAATTCTCATTGGCCTTTAACTGGGGATAGCGTTCCACCACCACCATCAAACGTGAAAGAGCGGAACTCAGGGCACTTTGATTTTGCTGGAATTGCTGAAGCTTTTCAGGCGAAAGGTTCTCAGCATTGATGTTGGTTGAAGTGGCTTTGGAACGGGCCTCGATAACTCTTTGAAGGGTTTCCTGCTCAAAGTCGGCATAGCCCTTAACCGTGTTCACCAGGTTGGGGATCAGGTCGGCCCTGCGTTGATAAACATTCTCCACGTTGGACCATTGAGCTTCTACGTTTTGTTCCATTTGCACCATCTTGTTATAGGTATTTTTAACCGAACCATACAAGATGAGTGCAATGATAACGATCACGCCTATGACGATCCAGGATTTTTTTATTTTCATGTTATTTAACATTTGGGTTAGTGGCTCAAAGGTAACATGTTTTTTGATTTGTTAAGTCACCGGGATGTTAAAATTTTCTAAAAGGCTCCCTCCTTAGGGGAAGATTATAAATGGGAGCCAACCCTAATAAAAGTCGGATGAATGTTTTAACTTTACCTGACAAAATCCAATGAGAAAACCCACGGTTATGACACGAGAAGAATTCCAAAAGGCGGTTCTGGAAGGTATCCCCTATGAATTGCCGGAACACAAGCCGTACGACAGAAATATCAATCATGCCCCCAGGCGCAAAGATCTACTCACTAAGGAACAAAAGCGTCTGGCGCTGAAGAATGCCCTTCGCTATTTTGACAAGAAGCATCATGCGGTGCTGGCTCCGGAATTTGCCGAAGAGCTTCGCGAATACGGCAGGATCTATATGCATCGTTTCAGGCCCGATTATGAGATCAAGGCCCGCACGATCGATGATTTTCCGCATCGATCCAGGCATGCAGCAGCCATCATGCTGATGCTGAGCAACAACCTGGACAAGGCAGTGGCTCAGCATCCCCACGAACTGATCACATATGGTGGGAACGGAGCGGTTTTCCAGAACTGGGCACAATACCGGCTGACCATGAAATACCTGGCGGAGATGACCGATGAGCAGACGCTGGTATTGTATTCGGGCCATCCGATGGGTCTTTTCCCCTCCCACAAAGAAGCCCCGCGGGTGGTTGTCACCAATGGCATGGTGATTCCCAACTATTCAAGCAAGCAAGAATATGAAAAATTCAATGCGCTGGGTGTTTCCCAATACGGGCAGATGACAGCCGGATCTTTTATGTATATTGGGCCACAGGGCATTGTTCATGGTACCACCATCACGGTGCTGAATGCAGGAAGAAGAACCCTCAAGCCCGGGGAGACCGATCTCTCAGGCAAAGTATATGTCACCTCAGGCCTGGGCGGTATGTCGGGTGCCCAGCCCAAGGCAACGGTTATTGCAGGAGGCATCTGCGTGGTGGCAGAAGTCAACCCAAAGGCCAGTCACAAAAGGTATCAGCAGGGCTGGGTAGATGAGATCTATGAAGACCTTGGCCAGTTGGTTTACCGATTAAGGGAAGCCATCGAAAACAAGGAAGCCGTTTCGATCGCCTATCAGGGCAATGTGGTAGATCTTTGGGAGAGGCTTGTTGATGAAGAAATTCATATTGATATGGGTTCGGATCAAACGTCCCTGCACAATCCTTATTCAGGGGGGTATTATCCGGCCGGACTAAGCCTGGAGGAGGCAGACCGTATGATGACCGAAGAACCGGAGAAATTCAGGGATAAGGTACACCAGTCGCTCAAGCGTCAGGTCCATGCCATCAACAAAATGGTCAACCGCGGCATGTTTTTCTGGGATTACGGCAATGCCTTCCTGCTGGAATCCAGCCGGGCGGGGGCCGACATCCTCAAGGAGGATGGCTCATTCAAGTACCCATCCTACGTGGAATCGATCATGGGGCCTCTTTTCTTTGACTACGGGTTTGGCCCGTTCCGGTGGGTATGCACCTCCAACGATCCGAAAGACCTGGAAGTAAGTGATAAGATCGCGGCCGATGTGATGGAACACTTGGCAGAAGAGGCTCCACATGAGATACGGGGTCAGATGGAAGACAACATCCACTGGATCAAGGAAGCGGGTAATAATAACCTGGTTGTGGGCTCCCAGGCCCGCATCCTCTATACCGATTCGGAAGGCAGGATTGAAATAGCCCGGGCCTTCAACCAGGCCATCCGGGAGGGTAAGATCTCTGCCCCTATTGTACTGGGCAGGGACCATCATGATGTATCGGGCACGGACAGTCCTTACCGGGAGACGGCCAACATATATGACGGATCCAAATATACCGCTGACATGGCGGTACAAAACGTTATCGGCGATTCCTTCCGGGGTGCCACCTGGGTATCCCTTCACAACGGGGGAGGCGTTGGATGGGGAGAGGTCATCAACGGCGGGTTCGGTATGGTACTGGATGGCACCGAAGAAGCCGACAAGCGGCTGGAGATGATGCTTTACTGGGATGTGAACAACGGCATAGCAAGAAGAAGCTGGGCACGCAATGAAGGGGCCATCTCTGCCCTCAAGCGGGAGATGGAAAAAACGCCCAACCTGAAGGTAACCCTGCCCAACATCGCAGATGATGAGGTGGTTGAGGATAATATAGGCTGAGGATTGATTAAGGCTGAGGCAAAGGCGAAGGCAGAGGAAGAAAGAAGTGTTACATAGTCAAATTGTTCCATTGTCAAATCATTGTTGAATTGTTGGCCGCCTTTTATAGTTGGGCAGGTGGAATTGGGAAGCGGACAGAAGGTCAGCAAAATCAGGAAACCATGAGTGAAATCGCCGTTGTGATCTTAAACTGGAACACCCGTCATCAGCTCGAGGTTTTTCTTCCCAACATCATCCGGCATACACAGGATACCGGGATAGAAATTGTGGTGGCGGATAATGGATCCCACGATGATTCGGTGGTTTTCATGAAGAAGCATTATCCGGGTGTGCGGTTGATTGAATTTGACAAAAACCATGGGTTCACCGGCGGTTACAACAAAGCACTCTCGCAAATCGATGCCAGATATTATATGCTGCTGAATTCGGATGTGGAGGTCACGAAAGACTGGCTGGCTCCTTTGAAGAAATGTCTTGACAACCATCCTGAGGCAGCTGCCTGCATGCCCAAGATGAAATCCTACCACCAAAAGGACTGCTTCGAATATGCCGGGGCCGCAGGAGGTTTCATCGACCGCTTAGGTTATCCCTTCTGCCGGGGAAGAATTCTGGATACCCTAGAAAAAGACGAGGGGCAATATGAGCTCCCTACAGATATTTTCTGGGCCACGGGAGCCTGCATGCTCTTGCGTGCCGACCTTTTCCATTCCCAGGGTGGATTTGACGATGATTTCTTTGCTCACATGGAAGAGATCGATCTGTGCTGGAGACTCAAAAATGACGGCCACACCATCCGTTGCGTGCCCCAATCAACCGTTTATCATGTTGGCGGTGGTACCCTGCCCAATGACAATCCCTTCAAACTTTATCTGAATTACAGAAACAATCTTTTCCTGCTGTATAAAAACCTCCCCGACAATAAACTCTTCCGGGTACTGGCATTGCGCGCACTCTTGGATGTGGCCTCTTCCCTGATCTTTTTGCTTAAAGGCAAACCGGCAGGTTTCGGGGCCGTTTTCAGGGCCTATCACCACTTCCTAAAATCTCTTCCTGTCCTCAAGAAGAAACGAAAAGGGCTGCCCCGGAATATCAGAGATTATCCCTCGGGAGTATACCAAAAAAGCATTCTGATGAGTTATTTCTTAGAGAAAAAGAACCGTTTTTACCAACTTAGATTTCAGGCCAAAAAATGAGTTTAGGCGGTATATGATGCCCGAGCTGAACGGATATGAGTTTCTGGATCGCAAGAATAATATGCTTGGCCAGGAGATACCGGTGATCATTGTATCGGCCAAAACGGATACCGACAGCATCCAGCGGGCCATTGACAAGGGAGCTTAGATTTCCTCAGCAAACCCTTCAACGCGCGCAACATCATCAATAAGATCCGGTCGGCCCTGGGATCTTAATTTCCGGGTGGTGAATCATTGGGTTTCGGAACTACGCAAGCAATTGGATATCACCATCTTACATGCATTGGTGTTCCCCAGTTCACAAGCTTTATGAAACGCATCACAGGCGTTTCTCTTCTTGCTTTGTTTGAAAAAGCACATTCCCACATTGTACTGAGCTACATGGTTGTTGGGATCAAGTGCCAGCACACGCTGGAAATCATTCAGCGCCTGGTTGTAATTCTGTCGTTTGTAGTACAGATTACCCCTGTAAATGAAAACATTGGGATTATTCCTGTTGATCGACAAAGCCTGGGTATAATTTTCCATGGCTTTCCCTGTCTGCCCCAGTTTCTGGTAAACAGCCCCCATATTGACATATACCTTATTGAGAAGCATGCTGTCTGAATCATCGGCAATAGCGAGGGTACGGCTGAAGTAAGACAGGGCATCCTCAAAACGTTCCCTTTCTATCAGCACCCTTCCCATAAACATATAAAAAGTAGGATCCTGAGAATATTGATTGATCGCCTCTTCGGCAATTTTTTCTGCTTTGGATAATTTGTCCATCATCAGCAGCACCTTAATCTTACCCTCCAGGGCAGGTTTATAGTTTTGTTGGATGTCGAGGGCCCGGTCAAAAGTCTTATCCGCCTCCCTGTAATCCTCCAGTTTCGCCAGGTCATTGCCCAGTTCCACGATAGAATCGATATCACTTTGGGCCACAAGCATCGTAGTGGGGACCATGAATAAAACAAAGGCCAAAAACAACTGTCTGATTCTTTTCTGTTGCTTCATATAGGTCAGTTATTGGGACGATAAAGTATTTTCGAAAAGGGTCCGGTTCATGATCGATTTACCCAGGGTGAGTTCATCGGCATATTCCAGGTCATCACCGATGGAAACACCCCGCGCCAGGGTTGTGATGCGTATGTCGTACCCCCTAAATTTCCTATACAGGTAAAAATTGGTGGTGTCGCCTTCCATCGTTGTGCTCAGTGCCAGAATGATCTCACGCACCTCTCCGGCTGCTAATTTTTCTTGCAGGCTCTGAAGGTTCAGGTCGCTGGGGCCAATCCCATCCATGGGAGAGATAATACCTCCCAACACATGATAAATGCCCTGATACTGATGTGTACTTTCGATGGCCATCACATCGCGGCTGTTTTCCACCACACAGATCAGGGTATGATCTCTTGAGGCATCGGCGCATATGGGGCATATGTCGCTATCGGATATTACCTGGCAGGACTGGCATCGTTGAATCTCGTTACGAAGTTTGATGATGGTATTCCCGAACTGGCTGACCTCTTCCTTATCGCGGTTGAGTAAATGTAACACAAGCCTGAGGGCTGTCTTCTTTCCAATACCGGGTAGCTTGGCAAACTCATCAACCGCCTCCTGCAGCAACCTGGAAGAAAAATTTTCAAGATCCATCAGATAATCCGTTTAAGCCCAAAATTAATAATATCCGGTTAATAGATTGATAAGTTTTCAATGTTTTTATTAATCTTGCACCCTATTTCAGCTATAAATTTACAAAAACAGTGCCATGCAACCAACCACGGTCCTTATAATCATCATCGGCTATTTTGCGCTGCTGTTGACCATCTCATATATCACAGGCCGTCATGCCACCAACATCACCTTTTTCCTGGGCAACCGGCAATCGCCTTGGTACATAGTAGCTTTTGGCATGATCAGTGCCACACTATCCGGGGTTACGTTCATATCGGTGCCGGGTTACGTGATCGACAGCCAATTCTCCTACATGCAGATCGTGATTGGATATTTGCTGGGCTATGCAGTGATCGCCAATATTTTGATGCCGATGTATTACAGGTTGAACCTGACCTCGATCTATACTTATCTGGAAAAGCGCTTTGGTAAGAGCTCCTACAAGGCCGGAGCTTCGTTTTTCCTGCTTTCCCGGACCATTGGAGCGGCCTTCCGCCTCTTCCTGGTTGCCAATGTGCTGCAAATCACCCTTTTCAACCAGTGGAACATCCCATTTGAAGCCACTGTGGTGATCACCATCCTTTTGATCTGGCTCTATACATTCCGGGGGGGTATCCGCACCATCATTTGGACAGACAGCCTTCAAACCCTCTTCATGCTTACAGCGGTAGGTGTAACGGTATACCTGATCAGCCAGCAGCTGGACCTGAGCTTCAGCGGAGTAGTCCATACCGTTGCCGAAAGCAAATATTCAAAGATCTTCTTCTGGGAGAACTGGAACGGAGAATACCATTTTATCAAGCAGTTCTTTGCCGGGGCCTTCATCGCCATTGTCATGACGGGACTGGATCAGGATATGATGCAGAAGAACCTGAGCTGCCGGAACATTAAGGAAGCCAAAAAAAACATGTACTGGTTCAGCCTTGCCCTGGTACCGGTGAACCTGCTTTTCATGTCGCTGGGGGCACTGCTGATCATCTATGCCCAAAAGGAGGGTATCCCCATGCCGGAACAGTCGGACGACCTGTTTCCGATCATTGCCACCCAGGGATACCTGGCACCGGTGGTGGGCATCTTTTTCCTGATCGGACTCGTTTCGGCTGCTTACTCAAGCGCAGACTCCGCACTAACGGCACTGACCACCTCCTTTACTATGGATATCCTTGATTCAAAGGGCATGGAGGAAAAACCTCTCAAAAGGCGGAGAAAAAGAGTACACGTGGGGGTATCCGTGGTGCTTGTAGCTATCATATTGATATTCAATGCAGTCAACAACCAGGCTGTGATCAGTGCCCTCTTCACCATAGCCGGATATACATACGGCCCGCTGCTGGGGATGTATACATTCGGTTTATTCACCAAATACCAGGTGCGCGACAAGTGGGTACCGTTGGTAGCCGTTCTCTCTCCCATCATCAGTGGTCTGATCAGCTTCAACTCAGAAACCCTGTTCAATGGTTATCAATTCGGATTTGAACTACTGATTGTCAATGGATTGATCACACTTATCGGATTGTTTTTACTCAGGAGAAAAAGTTGAAAGTTTACAAAAAAGGCTAAGGCTGAGGCGAAGGCTAATAAGGCTAAGGCGAAGGCGAAGGCTAAGGAAAGGAAAGGAAAGAGAAGAATGGTTCATGGTTCATGGTTCAATGGTTCAATGGCTATAAAAAATTAAGGTTAGAATAAACAGAGAAGCATCAGAAAAACGCAATAGCTAAAATCAGACTGTGCCAGGCAGGGTAAGCAGGGCTACGATCAGGGTGATGATTACCAGCAGGATAGCGGCCGCCAGGGTAACCCTGAGCTTAAGCGGTGTATTTTTAAGCCCGGGTATTCGGTAGGTAAACAGATCAATACCATTGATCAGGGCACTTTTGCGGAAGCCTCGTGTCTCTTCATTCAAATAGCCGCTTTGCTTCAAAAGCCCCGCGGCCTTCTCCGCATCCTTCTCATCCACCTGCAGTTTGATGGGTCCGGCCGGCTCGGAATGAAAGGGTGACAATTGGGCCATATGTTCGTTCTTGAGAAAAACCTCTATTCCTTCCGATTCCAACTTGGTTTTAATCACATGTGACTCTGCCGGATGATTAAAGGTGAGGAGGGTGATCCACTTAGCCATAGAAGATTTCGTTTTTAGCAATATAATAATTTCTGACTATTTGGCCAACGAGGTGAAGAATTTTCCAGGGGATAGAAACATGGAAATCTACTTTTTTGAAGAATGATGCCTATATGGTGCTCAAGGAAATAGGGATAATGAGAAACATGCAATATATTTCGCCCATCAATGAAATTTAATCAATTTAGCTTTCACGATCACCCGGTCCTCTCTTTCATGCTGGAGGCGATCCACGGTAAGATCGGAAAATACCAGGGCATCGGCTCCCACCTTTTTGGCTTTGCGGATCATCTGTTTTTTGATTTGCTCGGGCTCATATTGTTTTTTCTGATCATTGGCCAGCCGCCCGATCACCGTATAGGGCTCGTTGATATGTTGCTCATCGTAGAAAACCTGAACCATGCGGGTCCTGCCGTATTCCTCCCCCAGGTAATATATGGTGGGGCTGCAGGAACTTAAAAGAAAGGCCGCTATCAAAGCAAACAATATTTTCCTGAAACCAATCATAAGGTTGACAGTTAGGTGAAACCAGGGTATACATTTCTATACGTGCAAAAAATAAACCAAACCCAACTGTAACAACCTACAAAATGAAGTGCGTGTCATTCACATCTGGTGCTCCCGGAACAATCAGAATTTATAGGACAAACCCGCTCCGAAGACTTCCTTAAACTGAATACGAGGCCCCATTTCCTCTCCCTGGCTGTTAACATAATTGATGTTGTCGTCGTAGATCAGCTGGGTGTTCAAATTGGCGGAGAGGTATTCGTTCACCTTCATGGAGATCATCACTTCCCAGTTGACGTCGACATTCTGGGGTTCATCCAGGTAGTTGGAAAAAAGATCCAGCTTAGTATTCAGCGTTACATTTTCCCAGATATCCTGGTTATAGGTAATCTTGACGAATCCGCCGAATTCATTGCGGATCTTATTACCCTTTTTCACACCAAAAGCGCCGCGGCTGGAGAGGCTGTCATCCAGCGCAAAAGTGGTTTTGCCTGTCACGGGAGATATCATCAGGGAGAAGACATCGCTGGGTTTATAATCCATACCCAGGGACAGCAGGGTATAGGCAGGGGCCATAAATGTGGAAATTTCCCTTTTTGTCCCCTCATCTTCATTGTATTTATATCCCTGGTCAAACTGCGTTCGGAAATTGAACGCTCCGCTGTAATACCAATTGGAATTGGTACGATAGCCATATTTTGAGTTCACTTCCAACTTGTCGTCGCTTTTCCGCACCCCGCGACTGGCTTGTTTAACAATGCCATAACCCAGGTCGAGAGAATTTTCCCAGGTGGTTTTGCCTTCCTTGTAATTGGCATGAAGGCTGAATATACCGTTTAGGGTATAGGAATTTTCGCCGCCGGCCGTCCAGTTTTCGAAAGAGACCTGGGAGAAGGTCAAAGATCCTACTCCACCAATCTTCCAATTCTTTAGCGTGTCCTGTTCATTTTCCTGCGCTGTAAGGAGCGAACTCCAAAGCAGGAGGAGTAGCAAATAAAATGTAGATTTAAATTTCATACTTGATTCATTTATTATATGTAACATTAGGAGTGATCATCTGTAACCCCGAAGGTTTCTTTTACAAAGATGAGGCCACTTTGTTCAGGCTCAGGCGAGATGTAAACCATAAAACTATAGCCGCCTGAGGTTCCAGTGATAATTCAAAGCCTAAGAAGCATGGTATTTTCAAGGTACGTAAAATTCCGCACACTACTTAGCCTTATCCTACAATCAACAATAGAACTTTGTGTTCTTTCTTCGCCCTAGCCTCAGTCTGCTCCTCTTTTAATAATTTGACAATTCAATCATTGAACAATTCTTTCTCAGCCTGTAGCAACCTTAAACATGCCAAGATTAAACTTACAACCATTTACATGCAAGACCATCATTAGATTTTATGGTACACATACCGCATCACAAGGGTCAGGCCAATGGGTACCAACGAAAGGATGCTGCCGGTAATGAATACATATTCCAGGCTGGAATAGCTCAGCACCATACCGAACAAAGGGGGTGAGAGGGTTTGGCCGATATAGGTCATAGTAGCAAAGCCTGAAACCACACCCGCACGAAGTTGGGAGGAAACCAGCTGGGTTACGATGGTATTCAGGGCAGGAAAGACCGTGCCGAAACCCATACCCCAAATGATGATCGAAGGGATCAGAAAAATATAGCTTTGGGTAAAGGAGATGAGAAGCAAAGCTAAACCGCAGAGGGCAAAGCCCATGATCACCAGTTGATGGTTGAGGAACCGGTAATAGAGCCGGCCGGCCTGAGTAGAGGTAATAGCAGCTACCGCCGATCCAACAGAGAGGGTCAGGCCGGTGTACATGGTCGACAAATTCAACTTATTAACAATACAGATCGGCACATACACAATCAAACCAAACAAAAGTATGAATATAAACAAATTGGAAATATACACCCACAGTGTCTTCTTATCTTTCATCACCGTGAAGATGGAACGAAAATAATCGCGCAGACCCGACTGGCTCGTCTTCTCCTCCACGTTCAGGTACCGATAAGTGACCAGGGCCAGTGGCAAGGACAGGATATAAATATAGAATGGGTAAAACCAGGCAATGGTGGCCACTGTGCCGGAAATAAAAGGGATACCGGCATTAACGAACGACTGGCTGCTGCTGCGGTATCCCATGGCTTGAGCCCGGGCCCTTCCAGAGAAGATATCTCCTATCAGTGTCACCCCGAGGCTCATCATCCCGGCACCACCAATACCCTGAAAAGTCCTGAGCACCAAAACCCCGGCAAACCCGTTGACCTGTGAAATACTGAACCCTGCCACTCCATAAAGCAGCATCAAGGGCAGCAACACCCGTTTCCGTCCATGGCGGTCGGCCAAAACACCCACCAAAGGAGTGGAGATCAGCGCCGCAAAGGTATAAACGCTCATCACCAACCCGATCATGGACTCTGAAGTACCCAGGGGCTCAATCATAGAAGGCAGAATGGGGGCGACCAGGCTGCCTCCTATCACCGCCATCACTACAATGCCCAGAACCACCCGAAAATTGGTATTGCCCATGATGGGCCCGCTATCTTCCTGGTCAAACGGATTCATAGGCATAGATAATCAATGTTGGCGGTGACAGGATAAATTTTAAATGACACGAAATTAAAAAAAAGAAGCCGGGAAAAAAATCAGAAGGGGCCACCCAAAATGGATGCCCCTTTCTGGTTAAAGATCCCATAAGCCGATTTATTTGATTAGTTCATAGCCTTTTGTTTCGCCTTTTTTGATGGCCGGTATGCCTTCTTCCATCCATACGGGAGCGGGTTGATCCTTCAGGTAATGATCGAAGAACTGTTTCATCCGGATGCTTAGATCGCGGCAATTGGGGCTCTTGGCTCTTTCATTATGAGGAGCATCGTTATAATTGAGCATCCATACAGGTTTGTCCAGTCTCCGAAGGGCCACGAAATACTCGATCCCCTGGTACCAGGGCACAGCTCCGTCACCGTCGTTGTGGCGCATCAGAAGAGGTGTATTGACCCGGGGAGCATAGAAAAGCGGGGAGTTTTGGATGTAGTGAAGGGGTTTCTCCCAGAGGGTTCCGCCAATTCGGCTTTGCGACTCTTCATACTGAAACATGCGGCTCATGCCCGAACCCCATCTTATACCACCATAGGCACTGGTCATGTTCGAGACAGGTGCACCTGCAGAGGCAGCAGCATACATATCGGTCATGGTGATGATATGGGCCACCTGGTATCCGCCCCAGCTCTGTCCCTGTAGGCCTATCCGCTGCTTATCGATGTAATCCCGGGTGTTGATCAGCGAAAGGGTTCCGCTGGTCACATACTCATGGGCACTTTCACCGGGATAACCGATGTCGTAGCGGATGTTGGGAACAAACACCAGGTAACCGTTACTCACGTAAAAAGTGCGGTTAATCACAGAACGGCTGGGCTTGGGAACATGATGTCGGTGCAGCCCGTCGGAACTGAGCCTGTAGAAATAAACCATCATGGGATATTTTTTATCGGGATCGAAATTCTCCGGTTTATACAACAGTCCTTCCGCTTCCCGGCCGTTGGGGGCGGTCCAGTGAACCAGCTCTGCATCGCCCCATATATATTTATCCTGCTGAGGATTGGCATGGGAGATCTGGCGGGCATCATCAAAATCCGCTTTGCTGTACCAAACATCAGAATATTCCTCGAAGGTGGATTTTCTCCAGATAAAACGATCCGCATCCTCTGCCTTCTCCGGTTCATAGAAATAGCAATCGTCCATCAGCAGCTGCCGGGGTTTTCTTTTGCCCTGGATATCCAAAGTATAGAATCCCATAGCCTTGCTATCCTCATCAAAAGCTCTCAGAAGCAGGTCTTCATCGGTGGAGATATATTGGGCCTCTTCATCCAGTTTCACGTATCGCATCCGGTAGTGGTTGTCGCGCCCCAGCCTGCCGGTGAGGTTCTGCGGTTCTTGTTCACCGGTGGGATCGATCTTCCAGATGTCATACCGGTCGTATACCAGAAAATACTCATCATCACCAGTCCAGCCGGCATAATAGTATGGATTGGGCTCCTGGGGATAATCGTGATCCTCATCATAGAAGTTCACATCCAGCGTGCCGGTAAGGTTGCGGGTGGTGTTGCCGGCGATGTCATGGGCATACCAGTTGCTGTCGGCATAAGCATACCAGAAGAAATATTTTCCGTTGGAAGAAATATCCATATGCGACTGTATCTCCTTCTTGAACAATTCCCTTTCGCCGGTCTTCACATCCACCAGGTAAACATCCCTGTATGGAGGCATCTCCCAGGACATACGTTTCATATAAGGCTGCCGGTTGGTACCTATGGCCACATCCCCATTCCCTTCCAGGACGGGTTCCACTTCCCGTACCGTTGTGTCGGCCAACTGTACCACTTTGTCCTGATCGATATGATAGACTGCCAGATATGTGCGCTTTTTCTCTTCCTCCAGGTTCTCGAGCTGCTGAGGCTGAAGGAGCTTATCTTTCCAGTTCCAGACGTCTACCTCGACCTTTTCCTCTTCCAGCAGGGTATCTTCAGGCTCCGGTTCGGGCCTGAGATCCGTACCGAAAAACAGGCGCTCATCATTGTCGGAGAAGTAGACTTTTCCATGCGCTCCCACGGTCCACTTTTCGGGTATGGACTCGGTAAGGGTATCCACAACCCTTTGGGGGGTATTGGATTGACCGTCCCAGTGGTAAAGCCCATAGACTTTTGTTTTGATGGTATCGGGCGAATGGATGAAAGCCAACTGACGGCCCTGATGATCAGGCGTCAGCTTCTTGCTCAGCCCTTCTGCTTCAAGTATGGTGCGGGTTTTCATCTCCTCTGTATCAAATACCCGGACGGCCGACTTCAGAAGGGTATCGTTCTGAAGCTGAACAAAAGTGACCATCTCGCCATTGTCCGAGATGGCGTATTCAGAAACATCCTCAAATCGAATGACTTCCTGTTTCACCGGGTTGGTAATCACCAGCTCAGTAGCCTCCGGAGCGGACTTGTCCAATTTCCCGCCGGAAGCCTTCGCTTCTTCTTCCGGTTCTCCCCCTTCTTCCTGCTTTTCCTCCTCTTCTTCAGAATCCTGGTCCTCTTCAAGGGGCTTTTCCAGCTGAAATACCATCCAGTTGGTACCTTTTTCGGGCACTGCAAAGGATTTAACCCGGCTGTACCGGATGACTAAATCATCCTCGAACACATAGACGCCTAAAGAATCTTTAGGAAGCTTCTTATCAGGAACCTCATCCAGCTTCATCTGACGGACTGTATCCTGAAAAGGCTTGATAGCAAAAGCCATGTATTCGGATGTGGGTGCCAGTTTTGCCCGGGTGCCTCTGGGAAAAACGTGTTTCTCCCTGCCGTTGGCCGACCACAGGGTCAGCCGGCCATCTCCCTTGTAGGGATTAACCTCATAAAACACCCAATCGCCGTTGTTGGATATTCCCTTATCTTCCAAATAATTCCATCCGTCATAGACAGAAAAATCCAGGGGTTTCTTTTCCTGCCCCTGGGAACAAAATATTGATGTACCGAAAATTAAAACAATCAGCAAGGATTTTCTCAGCATGTTGGCAAATTTTAGGGTTAGTAGAAAATAACATTGAAAATAATAACAAAATACGGAACAAACAATTTTTTTATGATGAAAGGGCAAATTTAAAGCCCTTTCAATGAAATTGTGCTTATCCGGCAGTAGGTTAAGGAGAGCTGCGGATTTTTTTATATTTTTAAACCGTATAATATAAAACACCAAGCTCATGGCCGATACAATACAAACAGGACTCAGCTCCTTCGGACTATCAGGACGCGTTTTTCATGCTCCCTTTCTGGAAGCGCATCCGGGTTTTCATCTGACAAAGGTATGGGAGCGGACCAAGAACCTCTCCACCCGGCATTATCCAGAGGCTGAGATCGTGCGCAGCTATGAAGAGATGCTGAAGGACGATGATTTGGAGCTTATTATAGTGAATACTCCTGACGGCACCCATTATGATTTCTGCAAAAAAGCTTTACAGGCCGGCAAGCATGTTCTGGTGGAAAAGCCTTTCACGCTGACCACCAGGGAAGGCATTGAGCTGACAGGACTGGCGCGAAAAAAAAGGAGGCTGCTGGCGGTATTTCAGAACCGCCGGTGGGATGGAGATTTCATGACAGTGCGCCGGTTGATTGATCAGGGGGTATTGGGCAGGCTGGTAGAGTTTGAAGCCCATTTCGACCGTTTCAAGAACCGGGTGGACCCCGGCAAGTGGCGTGAGCAGCCTGGCCCGGGCACAGGCAATATCTATGATCTGGGGGCCCATATGATTGATCAGGCCCTGGTGCTTTTCGGATGGCCCGACTCGGTAACGGCAGATCTGCGTATACAGCGAAGCGAAGGCAAAGTGAATGACTACTTCAACATTCGGCTTAACCACAATGAAGTGGTAGTTACCGTGAAAGGGGGATTTCTGGTACGCGAGGCCGGTCCGAGATATATCCTTCATGGTACCGAGGGATCATTCATCAAATACGGCATCGATCCTCAGGAAGAAGCCCTGCAGAAGGGACATCGCCCCGATGAAGCCGGCTGGGGCCAGGAGGAAGAAGGGGACTGGGGCACCTTGAACACACAAATCCATGACCTGCATTACCGGGGCAAGATAGAGACCCTGCCCGGCAATTACATGGGCTTCTTTGAAAACCTGCATGATGCCATTCGTCATGGCAAGAAGCTGGCTGTTCCCGCCGAGGAGGGCCTGAATGTGATCCGCATCATCGAGGCCGCCAAGGAGAGCAGCGAGGGCAACCGGGTGGTTCAAATGTAAATGGATGAGATATCGGACTCATTCATCCCTTAAAGTATCTACCGGGTTTCTCACCGATGCCAAATAGGAGGGAATGCTTACGGTGGCTAGAGCGACCATCAAAGCAAAAGCCAATGCTATGTTCCATGCCAGCGCCTAAGTCTCTGCTGGGCGTGCCGGAGTTCCTTTTCCCCTTTATCGGTCAGGCTCAGCATTTGTCCATCCTGTGGATCTTCCCTCAGATATCCATCTCCAAAGAGTTGCTCTACGGTTTGGGCGGCTGTCTTTTTAGCTGCTGAGCTATCAGCCAGGCCAAAAGCTTGCAGCTGGGGGATCTGCTCGAAGTCGACTGAAACAACGGCTTCCTGATACAGTTGGTCGCGGGTGCGGATGCGACCGCGGTCGATCTCGGAGAGGAACCAGCGGATCATATGCCGCTGGCGGTGTTTCTCGAAAAACTGAAAGCCATAGCCCGAGAGGTCTACCTTGCCTTCCTTTTGTTGTTTGATCATATCCACCAGCAGGTCCCAGGCCCCTTTAAGGATCATCAGGGCGATGATCAGACCAACGATCAGATCAAGCACGGGCAGACCCAGCCAGGAAGCCAGGAAGCTGACACCCACCCCACCTGCCACCAGCAGGTGGTTTCTGGAATCCACGGATTGGGCCACGACCGGCATGGACCCGGCTGCTACTCCGGTATATCGCTGATAAACCCACAAAATAGCTGACAAAGCTGCTGATACAGCTACCGCAACAAATGCCAGCCCGTCGGGCTGCATCACCGATCCTTCTATAAAACGGGTTACCGACTCCCAAAGGGCATATCCACCGGTTGCCACCATAAAAGCCAGCAACATGAAACCGGCAATGTGTTCTTTGCCGGAGCGGATCCCCAGGTACACGATCACACTAGAGAGGGCATCCATGGCTGTATCCAGGGCATCATTGAGCAGGGCTACCGACCCCGAAAGCATGGCTGCCGGAAACTTGATCAGGCTGAGGATCAGATGGGCAAGAAAAGTGATCTGGGATACGGCCTGGGGCTGCATCATCGATCTAAACTTGCTACCGGCCTTTTTCAACTCGGCCAGCATCTTCTCTGCTTCCCGACGGCCCTTCTCGGTTAGTTCCCAGGTATGATCGGCCTCATGATAAACGACCCAGCCGGCTTTCTGCATGGCATGGAGGTTGGGTTTGAGGAAGGCGCCCATTCTGGCTTCCTTCAGGGCCACAGGGGTATAAAACATTCCGAACCGCCGGGCCAGAATACGAAAATGGTCGCCTATCTGCTCCAGGGTCCTGGCCCCGTCAATCAAAGCCGAAGCAATAGCCCAGCGCTGGCCGTGGTCGTGCTTTTGTTTTTTTGAAGTCATGATTTGAATATGCAGTTATATGAGCCTCCTGATCGACAATAATCAACAAGCGCTCATTCAAATGTACAAAATTAATTGGATCCCTGTTGGATCCTATCAACCCTTAGTCTTATGAAAATCCCATATCCAACCATGCTATATCCTATTTAGAATGATTTAAACCAGTAGATTATATCAAGCACTCTTCTTATAACTCTGATTATTTGATAAATGGAAAATAAACAATCAGGTTTGTAGGGTGCGATTTGAATGAAGTTTAGGTAAATAAGATCAGGATAAAAAGGAATTACACCCACGAATAGGACGGATGACAGATGCAACACACTGATTCACAGAGAACAAGGCGGACGCTGTTATTCCCTGAGAAAATGGTTGTTCTTCAAAATTTTCTCAAGTTTAGAAAGGCTGTCGCGCTTAATCTGACGGATCCGTTCTGAGGACATTTCAAGTTTCAGGGCGATACGTTGCAGGGAACAGATGGGGGTACCATTCAGTCCGAAAGACATGGTCAACACCTCTGCCTCACGGGTAGAAAGTTTTTCCAGGGCTCTTTGTACATTGATCGCTAAAGACTCCCGGATCAGGTGATCATCGGGTGAAGCTGTATCTCCGGCTTGAATCAAATCATAAAGGCCTGCTCCGTGATGCTCGGCATTATCCTGGACGAGGGGTTTATCGAAGGAAATATGCGGACCCTTAATGTAATTGGCCTTTTTTATCTTATCATCAGACAGTTGCAGATGTTGAGCTATCTCGTCCTCGGTAGGTTCGCGCTCATATTCCTGCTCGAGATAAGGGATGGCTTTGCTGATTTTGTGGATCGAAGCCACCTGATTCATTGGCAGGCGGATCATCCGGGTTTGCTCGGAGATGGCCTGAAGGATGGCCTGCCGGATCCACCAGACGGCATAGGAAATAAACTTGAAGCCTTTGGTCTGATCAAACTTCCTGGCGGCTTTCACCAGGCCCAGGTTACCTTCATTAATAAGATCTGCCAGGGACAATCCCTTAAACTGATACTGTTTGGCCACCGAGATGACAAAACGCAGGTTAGCGGCTACCAAAGTGCTAAGAGCTTCTTCATCACCTTTTTTGATGCGAATAGACAATTCCACTTCCTCTTCAGCAGTGACCAGCGCGTATTTGCTAATTTCCCTGAAATAGTGTCCGAGAGACTCATCTGTTCGCGGGGTCAGCTGTTTGGTAATGGTTAATTGTCGCATGTAAACCTGTCTTCAAGTAAAAGAAAAGCCTTGTAATCAGAAGCGTTCTATACGGCCTTGATATTTTTCTGGGCCTGCTTGTACTCGCTTTTCAACTGATTGAAAACTTTTCGCACGGTGGAAATGCTTTTGACCTTACCGGCGTTCACGCCTGTAAAGGCAAATCCGTTGTCCATGTTGCCCTGATAGGCAGAGAGCAGCGCTTCCGCTATGCAGTAGGTAGTGGTCTTCGGGTCGCATGATTTGATGCAATGATGTCGGCACACAGAGGGCCGGCGTTTGCCTTCCTCTGCTTCCTGCAAGAAATGGTTGGAGAGGGACCGGCCAGGCATACCCACCGGGCTTTTAATAATCCGAATATCCTGCTCACCAGCCTGAACGAAGGCATCCTTAAAAGCTCCGGAGGCATCACACTCTTCGGTGGCAACAAAACGCGTGCCCAGCTGTACGGCTGCTGCTCCCCGACTAAGAAACTGATGCATATCGGCTCCGGTATAGATGCCACCAGCGGCGATCACAGGTATCTTCTGATTATATTGCTCTTCTATTTGATGGGTAACCTCCAGGACATCGTCCACCAAGTTCTCCAGCCTGTTGGCTTCATCCTGAAGTGCCTCGGCTTTGAAACCCAGATGCCCGCCTGCCTTAGGACCCTCTACGACGATGGCATCCGGCAAATAATTGTAGTTCTGCTTCCACTTCTTAGTGATGATGGAAGCTGCCCGTGCCGAGGATACGATGGGTACCAGCCTGGTATTACTCTCTTCACCCAGATAGCCAGGCAAATCAAGGGGCAAACCGGCTCCGGCAAAGATGATATCGATGCCTTCTTCAATGGAGGTGCGCACCATGTCCCTGAAATTGGTGATCACCGACATGATGTTCACACCCAAAACGCCCCGGGTCTTTTCCCGGGCCTTTCTGATCTCCCTGCGGATGGCATCAATGTTGCGTTGGCGGTATTGACGGTGTGTCTCATGGCCGATCAGTCCAATGCCGACCGACGAGATAACCCCGATGCCACCCATATTGGCAACTGCCGATGCAAGACCTGACAGGGAAACACCGATACCCATTCCCCCTTGTACGATGGGAATGGGTATGGTAAGATCTCCTATATTGATTGATCTCAAATCTAATGTCGTTTTAGCGTTCTACATAACTATTCTACATGAACAGCCTTCAAGCCTTTGTCACCCTCCTGAACTTCAAATTCAACCTGTTGATCGGGAGTAAGACCCTTGTCAGCGTGAACCAGTCCGGTGCGGTGCACAAAGATATCTTTACCGTTATCCTGTTCAATGAAGCCATATCCTTTGGTTTCGTTGTACCATTTTACTTTTCCTTGTGTCATCATCTTATCTGTTAAAATTGTCTTTCTTGGGTTTGGCTTCATTCACCTTCATTACCCTGTCCTCATAGCTGGCTCCGTTGAGCTCCTCTATGGCATTCTTAGCTTGTTCGTCATCTTCCATGATGACAAAACCAAAACCTTTGCTTCTGCCACTGAATTTGTCGGTAATCACTTTGGAAGATTCAACTGTTCCAAATTCCTGAAATACTTCCTTCAGGTCATTTTCATCAACCTTGTAATCAAGGTTTCCTACATAAATGTTCATTGTAAATATTTGTTAATGGTTTGCCCCTAACGATCAAACGATAGGCTGCAATGGGAAAGAAATGGCAAGGGGGGCTTCCGAACCCGGGGTTCATAAAAACTGCCCAGCTGAGCTTCACCGATGCAAAGCCAAAGTTTAGCCGAGAAAAGGCTTAAAATGTAGATTTAAAAAAGAGGAGCGGTTAAGGAAAAAGGGTTGGGGAAATTCATTAATCAATAAAGGCACCAAATCTTAAATCGGTACAAAGATACTTTAATTTTTCCAGATGGGAATATATATCACAAATTATTTTAAAATAAATTCAGGATCAGGCATGAGTCCGGGGTATTGCTCCCCATATAAGTCCATCCCTACGAAAGGGGTCATTCCATATACATGTACCCCGGGAAATCTCCTTTTACAGCAATCATTCAGACACGGCCTTTACCTGTCGGGATTATATGCACAGCGGAACCCCAGGTTAAACAGGGAGGTCTCAATGGTGTTCTTAGAACGGTAGGTGACCGAATAACTCTCGGCCCCGGCCTGATCATAAAAGAAAGATCCTCCCCGAATCACCCTTACTTTGGTATTTTCACGGATAGATGCCTGGCTGCCCGGATAAGCATGATAGACATCGCGGCACCATTCCCAGACATTGCCGGCCATGTCGCTCAGCCCGCTGGGATGCTCTCCGTAATGCCCCACGGGTGAGGTAAGTTTAAAGCCATCAGCGACCTTTGGATTTTGAATCGTGCCCTGCCACACATTGGCCCGATATCGACCATTGGTCTGAACCTTGTTGTTACCCCACGGATAGCGGGCCTCCAACTTACCCCCATTTGTTGCGGCATATTCCCACTGTTGCTCGCTGGGAAGCTGCTTGCCGGCCCACTGGCAATAAGCACGTGCATCCCGCCAGCTCACCTGGGTGACAGGATGGTTTTCCTTTGCTTTCGGACCGGATGGTCCCAGAGGGTACTCCCAATTGGCACCATCTACCAGGTTCCAACGTCCCTGGTCAAAAAGAAAAACCCCCGCGTTGCCATAGGAGTCGGCATCGGTACTGTATCCTGTTTCTTCTACAAAACGACGGAATTCAGCTACCGTAACGGGGTGCTTATCCAGATAGAAAGGTTTCACCTGTTGTTCATGGACCGGCTGTTGATCGGGTGCTCCCCCTTCGTTGCCCATCATAAAACGGCCAGCTTCAAAATAAACCATCCCTGTCGTGTCGGGGGCCGAAGCCTTCAAATGCTCGGAAGAGGAATCAGCAGCTTGTTCTGTAGCCTTATCCCGGGTCTTTTCCTGATCGTCCTGCGAAGGTTTGGACTGATTCTTACAGGATATACCGGCAAAGACAAGAAATAGAAACATCAGGGCAAGCATTCCAAAATTCCGGGAATTAAATCCTTTTTTCATAACAGGCAGCTTATGGGTTCAATACTCTGGCAAATGTAAACATTGTTAGGCTAAAAACATAATCACTCCTGACTCTTACAACGATATCCAGACCTATATATAAGAAATAATTCTAACCTCTCATTCTTCCTAAACGAACAGAGTGAAGTTTGTCAATGCGTTAAGGGTTGCCGGTTGGATGAAGGTAGCCCCGCATCAATAAAAAACCCGGCCGGAATTTTTGTAATAAAAAACTAGATATGGACACCCATCTATTTGAAGGTATCAGAAAACCCAAAACCGAATGTTATGAAAAAAATCACGAGCTTACTCCTGACAATAGTTATTTTTGTCTTCACCACATATGGTCAGGACAATGGCAGCAGCCGCCTGTGGAAGATCTCCGGGAAAAACCTGGAGCAACCTTCTTACCTTTACGGAACCTTCCATCTGCTATGTCCCGATGACCTGCAGATTCAGGACAAGGTGACCCAAGCCATGGATGCCAGTGATCAATTGGTATTGGAACTGGATTTTGACGATCCCTCGGTGATGCCCACCATTCAGCAACATATGACTTTTACGGACGGCACCAGCGCAAAGGATTATCTGAATGAATCACAATATAAGATGGTATCCGACTTTTTCCGCGACAGCCTCAACCTGCCCTTTGAGCGATTGGCGACCCTCAAGCCTTTTTTCCTCTCATCGATGACCCTGATGCATTTCCTGGGTTGCCAGCCGGTAAGCTTTGAGCAGCAACTCACCAGGATGGCCGGTGAGCGGAATATGGAAGTCAAAGGGTTGGAAACCGTCCAGGAACAGATCGATTTCATAGACAACCTGTCGATGGCCTATCAGAAGAAAATGCTTTTGGAGAACCTGAAAAACTATGACACCTCAAAGGCGATGTTTGACAGGATGGTAGATTACTATCTCAGCGGCAACCTGGAAGGGCTGATCTCCATCAGCGAGAGTTATATGAGCAAAGATTATGCTGAATTCAAGGAAGAACTGTTAACCAAAAGAAATATGAGATGGGTTCCTGCCATCGAGGAGCTGGTTGGGGACAAGACTTCTTTCATTGCGGTGGGTGCTGCACACCTGCCCGGCAAAGATGGTGTGATCCGCCTGCTTGGTGAGGCTGGATATCAGGTAGAGCCTGTATATTAGATACCCGCCGGGCTCAATTCAAGCCCTTCCCATATTCCCGGGCCCGAACGACCCAACCCCCGCCGTTCCCTTGATCAAAGGTTGTTCAGCAAAGATCACACGTTTTTATAATATTCCACGTCCTTTTTGTTGTTCAAATCGTCCACCTTTTCAATCAGGGCGGTTCGCTGCTCATCCGTAAGCTGTTCAAAACGTTTGGCCATGGCGACCTTTTCCCGGATCAACTGCGGATTTTCTGCACCGGTGATCAGCACACTCACAGGTAATGACCAGGCAAAGGAAAGGGCTTCCTCTATGTTGATATGGCCGGGTACAACCGGATTATTGGTATCCCAGATGGCATCGCCCCGCTGTACCTTTTTATTGAAGAAACGGCCGTCGGCCAGAGTCTTCATGGCCAAAACCCCCATGTTGCGATCCATCAGTCTTTGCATCAGGGTACGGATAAAGCTGTGTTCTGCACCGGCATCCACCACATTGACAGGGAGTTGACAGGTGTCGAAAAAAGAAGACCCGGTTTTGTCCAAGATGCGGGCATGGGCATAAGGATTATTATGGCCGGTAAATCCCACATAGCGTACCTTCCCTGATTTCTTGGCTTCTGCGATCACCTCGAGTACTTCATTCTCTATACGTTTATCCACATCTTCCGGGGTTTGCAAGGAATGAACCTGCCACAGATCAATGACATCGGTATTGAAACGTTTCAGGGAACCTTCCAGGTGTTGGCGGGTGGTTCGAGCATCGGTAGAATAAGTCTTGGTCATAAGAAAAATATCATCCCGGTATTTGGGTATCAGGTACTTACCATAACGCTCCTCGCTGAGGCCATCGCTGTATGATTCGGCATTGTCGAAAAAACGAATCCCGCCTTCCAGGGCAGCCTCGATGGTGGCCTGGGCCTCCTTCTCAGTGGTCCAGCCAATATGATAACCACCAAGGCCCAGCATGGTAACCTTTTCTCCTGTATTTCCAAGCTTTCTTAGGGGCAACCTTTGACCTATCGGGTCTGTGGCCAGACTACCGGAGCCACCTGTTGAAAAGCCCCTGTAAGGGATCATCATACCTGCCGTTAGGCCAGCCAGGGTTTTAAGAAAATTTCTGCGGTCAGATGGTTTTTTTCTCATAATATAGATTTTGAAGGTTTTACAGAATAAAGCAATTGAATGCGGGTGGAACGGATGTATAGTAGTCTTACAAGTTACTAAAAATGCAGAAAAAATGAAAATACCCTCCCCGCCCGACTGAAAAAACTGTTATTTAAAAGACTCGCTACACACAAGCCTGTTTTTACAGCATCGTAGAAATACCTTAAGGCTGAATATTGATAGCATACTAAGGTACAACAATGTACGTTTTATTTTGTTATAAATATAAACAAGGTATTTGAAAAGTTATAGATTATTTTACCTTTGAATCTTTTTGGAGATATGTTATGGCGGAAGATATTAAACTGACCCTCCCTGATTTGTTCAGTGAGACGGTGAGAAAGCATGGGAAGAGAGACGCGCTTGCCTTTGCAGGGGAAAAACCCAGGACATACGAAGAATTAAACCGGGAAATCCGGTCTTTGATGGCGTACCTGGAATCTATGGGTGTGAAGTCCGGTGACAAGGTGGCCATACTCAGTGCCAATATGCCCAACTGGGGCATCACCTATCTGGCTGCCACCTTTATGGGAGCCGTTGCTGTGCCATTGCTGCCCGATTTTCATCCCAATGAGATCAGTCACATCCTCAACCATTCCGAATCCGGGGTATTATTTGTCTCTAAAGGCCTTCTAAACAAGGTATCAACGGAGAACAAACCCCATCTGGAACATATGATCCGCATCGATGATTTCACTCCGCTGACAGCCGACAAGGGCACCCCTTATTTTAATCCTGTGGCTGAACCTGAACATTCCTATCAGGTAGATGAGCAGCAGCCCGCCTCAATTATTTATACCTCAGGCACCACCGGCAAGTCAAAGGGGGTTGTGTTGTCCCATAAAAATATTGCTTTCACGGCCACCAAAGTATTGAAAATTCAAGAAGTTTTACCGGGTGACCGGTTCTTGTCCATCCTTCCCCTTTCCCACACCTATGAAAATACGCTGGGATTCATTATTCCCATGTTCAACGGTGCGTGTGTTTATTATCTCAGCAAGCCGCCAACCCCGGCGATCTTGCTCCCGGCACTCAAGAAAGTAAAACCCACGCTGATGCTCTCTGTGCCGATGGTCATAGAAAAAATCTATCGCACAAAGGTCCTTCCCGGGCTCACCGGCAAGTGGTACATGAGGATGCTTTATCAGCTCCCGCCGGTTCGAAAAAAACTTCATCAGGTTGCGGGTCAAAAACTGATGCAAACCTTCGGCGGACAACTCAGATTTTTTGGTATCGGTGGGGCCAAACTGAACCATCAGGTAGAGAAATTCCTGCGCGAGGCCCGTTTCCCCTACGCCATTGGATATGGGTTAACTGAAACGGCTCCTCTGCTGGCAGGTACCAACGCCGAAAACACCCAATTGCAATCCACCGGTCCTGCTATGGAAGGTGTAGAACTGAAGATTAACAACCCCGATCCGCTCACGGGTGAAGGCGAGATATGGGCCCGGGGCGACAATGTCATGATGGGGTATTACAAAGAACCCCAACTGACCCGGGATGTTATCACCGAGGATGGCTGGTTCAAAACCGGTGACCTGGGCGTATTGGACAGCAACAACTTCCTCTATATCAAGGGTCGACTCAAAAACATGATCGTTGGAGAAAATGGTGAAAACATTTATCCTGAAGAGATCGAATCGGTGATCAATAACTTCAAACACGTAGTGGAATCATTGGTAGTGCGTAAGAAAGGCAAGCTGGTAGCCATGGTCCATTTCAATAAGGAAGAGATCATTCAGAAATACCAGGAATTGCGTGAAGAGATGCACCAGTATGCCGAAACCAAGGTAGAGGAGCTGCGCCAGGAACTGCGTGATTACATCAACGCCCGGGTAAATCGTTTTTCAAGGGTTCAGACCATCTTCATCCAGAATGAACCTTTCCAAAAAACAGCCACCCACAAAATCAAGCGGTACCTTTATAACCGCTGACATCAGCCAGCCGGTAACATTCATAGACCCCCTTGCAGGCTTTATTGTAAAAGGCCGGAGAGATTTCTTATGACCCGGATCGCAAAAACCCGGTTGCAGAACAACCTGAAACAAACACCAAACCATCGGCTGGTGCCGGTGGTTTTTTATCTCAGTGTAATTGTGCCTCCCAGGCCTGAATGCGGATCTCTGCCATCACCGGAAAGTGATCGGAGGGATAATGCAAATTCTCCGGATCACTCAAAACACCATAGCGTGTTACGGCAGCCCCGCGCACAAATATATAGTCGATCCTTCGTTTAACAGGCTTCTCAAAGTCGAATCCATTATAAGTGCCTTCGGGCCCGAAAGGTGGCTTCTCGGTTACATCATAGGCATCTTTCATCCTGTCGTTCAGGGTATCGATGGGGGGATCGCCCGGCTCGGCATTCAGATCACCCATCAGAACAACAGGATAGCCACTCCTATTGAGCTCGTCAATCTTCTTCAGAATCAGTTGGGCCGACTGATAACGGGCCTGCTCTCCCACATGATCGAAATGCGTGTTGAAAACCCATAAAGGCTGCTGGTGCTCCCGGTCTTCCAAAAGCACATAGGTGCATATGCGTTCCATAGCTGCATCCCATCCTACAGAGGGTTCCTCAGGTGTATCAGATAGCCAGAAAGTATTGGACCGGAGCAGGGAAAAACGACGGTTATCATAAAAGATCGCCGAATACTCTCCCCCTGTTTTGCCGTCATCTCTACCCACTCCCTCATACTGATAGGGAGGCAGGGCCGAATCCAGGTAGTCGACCTGATGATGCAGTCCTTCCTGTATGCCGAAAACGGCAGGCTGATAAAATAACAACTGTTCAGCTACTTTTTCTTTACGGGCATCCCAAGCATTCGACCCGTCCTGCGGGTTGTCGAAGCGGATGTTGTAAGTCATCACCTTGACATGCTGTGCCTGTACCATGGTAACTGCCATCAGGGACAACATCATAACGAATAAAACCCTCCTGCTGTTCATAGACCACTTTTGTTTTTCAGGGAGCCTGCCTGCTCCATGGTTTAATACAAATATGTACTTTCAAGGATCCTTTCTCATTTATGGGCTAAAAAAGGTATATCCTGTTCCTCCATATATCGCTTAATCCTTAGGGCATGGTCCTTATCTCCCTGGTTGAGCTCTTTGAACATACGTTCCATATCGTTTTCAACCGGCTTGTCCATGAAAGTCTGAAAATGAAATTCACCTGCACTTTCTTCAAAGGAATAAGCCTTATTAAATGCCTCTTTCCTAGAGCTTTGGTGATTTTTTAGTTGCTTAATAAATTCCGAAATCATTTGATTGCTCTGTTTAAGTTGGCTCAGGGAAGAGGGGATCAAATCCAGGGGGAACACCTGATGGGGCATGAAACTCTGCCTGCCCGAGCGCAACAAAGCGGCATGGTTTTTCTCCTCCATGACCAATGTCCAGCAGAATTGTTTATCCTGAGGGAAGACTTCGGCCATTTTCTCATACAATGCAGCCATATTGTGCTCCAGCCTGATAGAAGCATCTATGAGCCGGTAAAGCTGTTCGGAGTCTCTCATAATTCCAGTAAATTACTGCATCCTTTGATGTATTGTCTTCCATGTATCGGTAATCAGGAAACTCTCTTCCATATAATCGATCAGTTGCTTCAACCGGCTGAAAGGTGTAGAAAAGGTCAGCTCATTCTCCTTGACACAAGGACGTGCCGAAGGATCGAACATACCCACCACGCTTCGCGGCTTTTCCTTGTCCTTTTCCAGATAGGGATAAAGAATGATTGAGCCGCATCCACTGCTGAAGGGACTAATAACTCCGGCATTACCAACGAAATCATAATTGGCCAGCATAAACAGACCGGATAATACATCCGGTTGTGCAAAGAATACGGCGACTTCAGGTTCATCGGTTTCGGTAAGCTGGTCCCAGCGCTTAAAGATCAACCACTGATCATGCTTTCGAATGGTAGGGAAATCCTCCATCATTAACCGAACGGTTTCCGGATCATTTTTATAGCGTTCCCCTTCCATACCCATCTTACCGCAGGAAAGAAAATATTCGAAATCTTCACTGAGCTGGTCTGTAAAGCCTGCATATCGGCGTCCTCCTGCACAACCAATATTCTCGCTTCCGAAGGCCAGGGACTGACCATTTCGCACTTTATTCAAATCACAGATCAGACAGCTGTGGTTCCTGGGTTTGGGCCTGGGCTTGGGCCCAGTGTCAGCAGTACCGATTTCGTTATTATAAAAAAATACCAGGGGAAGTTCGGCATTCTTAAAATACCGTTTCCATAAATCTATAAACCGATCCCTTAATGAAGTATCCATAAAAAGTGTTTTGCACAAATTTAATAAATTATGCAAATAATAGGACCAGTTTATTTACCTTGCTTTCAGCAAAGGTCTGTAATGATCAATATAAGCCCGCAGAAGGAGGATCTCTATACCGACCGTAAGGTATCCGGCAGCCCCTCCCAATGGGTCAAGAAACAAATGATACAGCAGAATGTTCAGGGCGATTGGTGCAAAAGCCAGAATCATCAGAGGGGTAAAGCGATTAAAGAGAAGAAATATCCCGATTACCATTTCAATCCCATATAAAACAGGAAAAACGAAACCTGCCTCCGACATGGACTTCAAAAATTCAGCCGCTGGCGCAGGGGGTACAGGCATGGGCAAAAAACCTATAAATCCGTTTAAACTGAAAACCAAAAGGATCACTGCCAGCAAGATCCTGAGCACTTGAATTGTTTTATTGCTTGCTTTCATGGTAGATGTCATTGTTTTGATGAGTTAGTAAATATCTTCTAATGTTTAATTAATAACAAAACAGATCAAACAATCGGGGTAAACAAATGTTTGAATTCCACACAAATATTCTCATTACCAACAAATTAGATTAATTAAAGCCTTTCCCATGTAAAGCCTTACTTATTCCCACCGGCATAAGGATAAGGGTAAACAAAATACGGTATAAAAAAAGCTGGTTCTGCACAAAAAAATCCTTTGCCTCCAGCCCGGGCCTTCACGCAAAGGATTTTTTCATGCAGGGTATATATGCCCGAATTTACTTGAATGCTTTTTCCAGCAGGCCGTCGCCTTCGAGTTTGAGCCGGTCGAAATAATCGGGTGTATCGCGGCCCATCAGCTTATCGACATAAAGTTTGGCCAGATACTGTCCAAGCATGTATCCCTGTCCTCTTAGTCCCAGGAAGAGGCCCAGGTCCGGATCGATTACCATCCTGGGTTCCACATAATAACCTGACCATACTGCCTGGAAGCCGACGGAAGAGAGTTTTGGGATCCAATTGGTAAAGATCTCAGTGGCAATGTTCATAAAGTCCTGAGAATTGACTTTCAGATTTTTTTCCGTTTCATTGGGTTCGACTGCCGGTGAGGCACAACCGATTACCTGACCGGTTTCAGCCAGTTGCTGCCCGTAGACAGCTACAAAACCTTTATATTTTCTTCGGTCGATCATCATAGGCAATGGGTCACCACTGACACCCAGGTAAGGAAGCCTACGCGTGATAAACGCCTGGTGCTTAACCGAAAACAAACCTGTCTCAATGCCCATATTCCTGGCAAAATGGTGGCCTTCGGGACCCAGGGCATTTACAAACACGTCGCTCTGGTATTCGATATATTCCTTATTGTGGTTGCGCACCAGCACCTTATAGGTAGGCCCATCCTTGCGGATATCGATGACCTTGCAGTCTTCCTCGACCTGACCCCCTGCTTTCTCACCCAGGTGGCGTACCAGATCCAGCACCCGTCCGGGTGTTGACTGCCAGCACTTGCGGGTAACCAAAGCTGCCTTATAGGTATCCAGGTTGGGGTTGAAATGGGGGGACAACTCTTTCTGGAAATCCTTGGGTTCAATCATGTAGGCGTCGGACCATTCAATGGACTTCTCAAGGGTTTGATAAATGGCATCATCATGAGCGAAGGTCACATAACGGATGGGCCGGTAGTCAACATTGGCTGTCTCCTGAAGCTCCTGGAAGATGCGGTTGTTGTTGTTGGCAATCTCCGAGAGTTCAGGCAGACTAAAGTTGGGCCGTCCTCCGGCAATATTACGCCAGGAGGAGCCTCGGCCATAGTTGAGCAGTACCGGTTCCTCTCCGGCTTCAGCCAGATACCGAAAAAGGGCACTACCGCCTATACCGCCTCCGGCTACCAGGGAAGATACCTTGACTTTCCTCACAGATCTGCCGTTATACAATGGTTCCACCCGCTCATGAATTGTTCGGGGATACAACTCACCCATAGCGATCTGGTTGGACATCGGCCCCCGGGGGGTGGCCTCGCCTACCAGCGACTTGTTATATTTGGGTAAAACCTGTTTGAGGCGCTTAATACAACGTTTTCCGCGGCAGGCGCCCATACCCAGGCGGGTAGTATGCTTGATCTCGTCTACCGAGATGAACTTGCGCCCGCCTATTACTTCCAGGATATCTCCCAACTTGACATCATCGCAGTGACAAATGTATTGTTCTGTCTCGAGACCATTTTTATGCGGCTCAAAACCAATACGATCCGGGTATTTTTCTTTGACAATGAAGCCCCGTACTTTAGGCAACTCTTCCCCGTGCACATCATGCGATTTGACACGGGCTATATGTGTTTTATTGGGTTTGCGCATGATCTTTTCTATCCTGCCCGCTCCCAGTTTCTCTCCATTGTTGTCTACCAGGTAAACCCCCGTATCCTCCTTAGCTTCCACCTCGATGGGCAGGAACAGCCAGTCCTTCTTTAGGTTATAACCAAAAATGGCCAATCCGGGACATTGATAAACACACTGCATACATCCTGTACACTTATCATAGTCAATGACCGGAGCCGTGCTGGTAGAGGATTTGGTGATGGCACCGAAGGGACATACAAAAGCACAGGGGTTGCAGGCAAAACCGTGCAAGCAGTCAAGAACCACAAAAGGACGTTCCTGCATCCTCTCTTTGGAGGGCATTTGAGGTTCTTCCAGCACTTTCACCGGTTCCTGTTGTGAATCGATATATTCTTTTGAGATCTTCAGGTAATGGTTGTAATCATAGCGGTGGTTCATCTCTTCCATGATCTCATAGGCTACCTGCTTACCTCTAAGCACAGCGCTGGTTCCTTCTCCGATGCGGATGGCATCACCTGCCCCATGACAGGCACGTCCAAAGACTTCCTTGCCCTTTGTCAGCAATACATCATCGGACACCAGTCCGGTACATATGTTGATCGCATCAATGTTATCAATGACTTTCTCAGTGCCGGGAATGGGTTCAAAGTTTTTGCTTTCAGCCACTACAGCTCCCTGAATGCCATCATAATTTTCATTGGGGATGGCTTTAAGCAGCTGGTGGGAAGTAATGATGGGAATGCCGAGCCTGCGAACCCGGTTGGCCTGAACCGGGAAGCCCCCTTCATGTGGCAGTGCCTCGACAATGGCTTGAACATTTGCGCCGGCCTGGGTGAGCTGGTAGGATGTGAGATAGCCGATATTCCCGGCACCAACCGTCAGCACATTCCTGCCCAACAGGGTGCGCTCGATGTTCATCATCTTTTGAACCACGGCAGCGGTATAAACCCCGGGAACATCATCATTCTCAAAAGCAGGCATAAAAGGAACGGCACCGGTAGCAATGATCAAATGGCCGGCGTCGACAAAATAGATCTCTTCGGTTTGTATATTTTTGACGGCTAACCGTTTACCTTCCAGAATATCCCACACAGTGGAGTTCAGAAAAATGCCTTCATGGGTGTCGCCTGCCAGCTCTTTGGCAATTTCGAAACCCCGCATGCCACCATATTTCTTTTCTTTCTCAAAGAAAAAGAACTGGTGGGTCTGCATAAGAAATTGTCCACCAATGCTTTCGTTGTTATCGATCACAAGGTTGTCGATGTGGTGGTTATTCAGCTCTTCACGGGCTGCCAACCCGGCGGGGCCGGCGCCTATGATGGCTACATCGGTCTTGTATACGCGCTGTGCCTGGTCGGTGACTACCTTCCGGGCCTTAGGTTCGTAATCGGATGGGATCTCCTCTACCTTACTGACACCATCTACCTTGGTGATACATATGCGCCTGACTTCGCCGTCAACCAACATCTCACAGGCACCGCATTTACCGATGCCACATTCCAGGCTTCTGTTCCGTCCTTCCAGGCTGTGGGAATGCACCGGGAAACCGGCCTGATGCAGGGCTGCTGCTAGGGTCAGTCCTTTCTCGCAGAGAACTTGATGCCCCTGGTAATCCAGGGTAACCTGTTCCCTTTGATCTATATCCAAAATAGGATGTTCATTGATCTTACGCATAGTGAGTGGCTTTTACATAGTACACAATGCTTAAAGATCATGAAACCAACCCTAATTTTCAATGATTTTTATCAGGGGCGGTAACACCCTGCGAAGAATACCCCCCATAGGGGAAAAGAAAAAACAGGCGGGTTTTATTTAGACTCAAAATGAATAATGATGGCGAGCAGAAATTCTCTTTTCAACGACCCCTGAAAAATCGTGATCCGAATACAAGGCTCATCCATTCACATAAACAACTGCTTGATAGATCCGTGCGGCGTATCATCAGGATTCATTCCAGATGTTCTTCCTGGCCAGGTTCAGTCGTTCCTCGAAGAACATGCGGGCAATGGCCTCAAAATACTCCGTATAATCGCTCACATAAAAAACGTGTTCGGGCTTGCGGCCGGTATTCAACAATTGGTTCTCTTCGAGGATGTTCTTCAGATAGGAAGCCACCACATTGGCTGAATCCACCACATCCACGCTAAAATTGAAAAATTTGCGGATCTGGTTCTTGATAATCGGATAATGGGTACAACCCAGTATAAGGGATTTGATGTCCCGGAGGCTCTCCTCCGAAAGGTAGGCCCGAATGATGGCATTGCTGATGTCGTCGTAGACAAAACCTTCCTCTATCATAGGAACAAAAAGCGGGGTAGCCAGTGAGCTAACCTCTATACCCCGATCCTTTTCCAGGATCTTTCGTTCGTAAGTGCCGCTTTTGATGGTTCCTTTGGTGCCGATCACTCCCACCTTTTCATGGGGATACTGGCTGGTGATGAAATCCACGGCAGGATCAATGACATTTACTATATGGACCCGATTGCCCAGATAACGGACCAGCTCGTTATGGGCAACGGCAGAAGCGGTATTGCAGGCAATCAAAAGCACCTTGATCCCTTTCTCCATCAAAAAATCAGCAATATGACGGGAATAACGGATAATGGTATCGGTGGATTTATCACCATAAGGCAGGTGCGCCGTATCACCAAAATAGATCATCTTTTCCCCGGGCAACAATTGCTTGATGGCTGATGCCACGGTCAGACCACCGACCCCGGAATCGAATATACCAATGGGTTGTTCAGGTTTCAACATATCGCAGGGATCATGAAAAAAAGACCATCTTAAGCAAGATGGCCTGTTGGGATTGTATACAGTATATGGTTATTCCAAACCCAGTTCTTCCCTTACCAGCGGCATCACGTTCTGGCTCTGCTGGGATTTGTATACCACGGCTCCGGCGCTGGTATCGAAGATGTAGATAAATCCGTTTTCCTGTCCAACGGCTTTAATGGCACTATCGATGCGGCCCATCAAGGGCTGCATGAGTTCCTGCTGCTTCTGCTGGAAATCCTGTTGCGCAGTGGACTGGAACTCCTGGATCCTTTGTTGCATATCCTGCAGTTCGCGTTCCTTGGAGCGACGTACCAGATCAGAGAAATCAGCCTGATTCTCCTGATAGTTTTGCAGTTTCTGGGAATATTCCTGCTGAAGGGTTTGAATTTCATTCTGCAGCATCTTCTGATAATTCTGCAGTTGCTGGCGTATGGTGTCTCTTTCGGGCATCATACCCATCAGTTCGGATACGTTTATGTGTCCAAATTTCAGATTATTCGTCTGTGCATTACTAACAGCGGGGAAGATAAAGGCTATTAATAGCAACGATAAAACTATTCTCTTCATAATCAGTTAATTTTAATATTTAATACAAATTTACAAATTTAATTCTTATAACCTAATTCTTGCAATACTTCATCACTCTTGTCATAGCTGGGATCGGTGTAGAGCATGTTTGATTCTCCGGCGGCATCAAAGATCACCGCGTAGTTTCCTCTGCTGGCAATCGTTTCGATGGCACCGTACACCTCTTCCTGTATGGGTCGGACCAGTTCCTGCCGTTTTTGATAGAGCTGGCCTTCGGGACCGAAATATTTACGTTTGAGCTCCTGGAGCTCCTGTCTCCTTTTTTCCAGTTGATTTTGCCTTTTCTTTTTCATCTCTTCGGTCAGCAACACTTTTTCACTTTGAAACTCCTGGGTGAGCTGTTCGATCTCCTCGCGTTTGCTCTCGAGCTCCTGCTGCCATTCGAAGGAGAGCTGATCCAGCTTATCCTGGGCCGCCTTATAGGCCGGTATATTATTCAGGATATACTGCGTGTCCACATAAGCATAGCGCTGAGCATATGTTGTTATGGCTATAATAAACAAAAACGATACCAAAATGACTTTCTTCATGGTTGGGTATATTAAAATTGTTGACCAATCACGAAGTGGAACTGTCCGCCGTTGGCTTCGGGGTTCCCGGGTATCTCGTCAAATCCGTAACCCCAGTCGATGCCCAGCAGTCCGAACATGGGCAGGAAGGCCCTGAGTCCAATACCGGCTGAACGTTTCAAGTAAAGGGGATCGAAGTTATCGAAGGTTCTCCAGGCATTACCCCCCTCGACGAAACCCAGCACGTATATAGTTGCCTGGGGCTTGAGGGATACCGGGTAGCGCAGTTCCATATAGACCCGTTCGTAGGCGTGTCCGACCTTTTTCAGGGTGTTATTCTGGCGAATAACGGGAGTCAGCGAACCGTTTTCATAACCTCTCAGGGCAATGGTTTCCCTTCCGTAAAGGTTGTAGCCGGATATGCCATCCCCACCCAGGTCGAAACTGCCAAAGGGACTATAGCCCAATGCTTTGTTGTAATATCCCAGATAACCGAACTCGGTGTTGGCTGCCAGCACCAGGTCATCAAACAGGCGCAGGTACCACTCGCCTTTGAATTTCCATTTGTGGTATTCAATCCAGTTATAGCGGTCGGCCTGTACCTCTTCGCCGTATTCACTCCGGAGCTTGGAGAGCTGCTCCGATTCGCTCCACTCATCCCAGTTGGGCTGGTTAGAGATCACCCGTTGCTGGATGGAGCTCTTCTCCACATCGGAGAGCTCCCAGAAACGGTCCTCCTTAAACAAAGAGTAAGGGGGAGTAAGCTTCAGAGAAAGGTTGAACTTGGAACCGTGGCGTGGATAGATGGGCTGGTCGACCGAGTTTCTTCCGAAAGTGGTTTGAAAACTCAGGTTGTTGGCCACACCATCGTTGATGATGAAGTTGCCCCTTGTCCAGTTTTGCAGGTTATATCTTTCAAAGTTTAAGGAATGGCTCAGCAGGAAATAATCGTCGGGCCATTTCAGGCGGCGCTGAAGGGATACCGAACCACCCGTGATTTTAAAGTGGGATGTATCGGTTTCATAGAAGATGCTGGCTGTATTCTGTACCGAATGATAGCCGGAAACACTGAACCGGTTGGGTTTCTCACCTCCCAGCCAGGGCTCGGTAAAGGATATGCTGTAGTTTTTATAGTACTGTCCGTTGGTTCTGGCGCGGATGGACAAAGTTTGGCCGTCGCCCGAGGGTACCGGTCTCCAGGCTTTTTTCTCAAAGATGCGGCTGGCCGCGAAGTTGTTAAAGGTAACACCGATGGTACCTACAAACATACCGGCTCCCCAGCCACCGGATATCTCAAGCTGATCGTTGGGTTTTTCCACCACTTGATATTCCAGGTCGACCTCACCCCGCTGCTGGTTGATATTGATGGGTTCAATACCTAATTGCTCGGGATCGAAGTGCCCCAGCTGCGACAATTCGCGCTGTGAACGCTGAATGGCTGATTTATTGAACAGATCGCCAGGTTGTGTACGCAATTCCCGGCGAATAACATGTTCGTTTGTTTTGGTGTTGCCTTCAATGACCACCCGGTTCAGGCGGGCCTGTTTGCCTTCATGAAGGCGGATCTCCACATTGACCGTATCATCATGTATCCTTTTAATAACCGGGTTGGCCGTAAAGAAAAGAAAGCCATGATCCAGATACAGGTTACCCACAGCGTCCTGATCCACATTGATCCGGTCGTTCAACAGGCTCATATTGAAAGCATCGCCTTGCTCAATCTTCAGATTCTGATTGAGGACTGATTCGGGATACCGGGTGTTGCCTGTCCAGGTGATGTCGCCGAAATAATATTTATCCCCCTCTTCCACGGTCATCCGGATCATCAGTCGGTCTTCACTCACCTTATATACCGTGTCGCTGGCGATACTGGCATCGCGGTACCCTTTCTTGCGATATTCCTCCACTATCAGCTCCTTATCCTCTTCATACTTCTCTGGCAGGAACTTGGATCCCTGGAAGATGTTCCAGTTTTTCTTATGGGTATGCTCCATGGAGCGCCGGAGCTCACCATCGCTGAAAACGGTATTGCCCTCGAAAACAATATCCTTGATCTTCACCTTCTCGTTTTTATCAACCTGCACTTTCAGGCGCAAGCGGTTGTTAGCGGTGGTGTCATCCACCTTGCGGATATCGATCCGGGTAAAGTAGTACTTTTTGTCGTATAGGTAATCCTTGATGGTCTCGCGGATATTGTTCAGCACGTTTTTATTGACCTGGCTCCCTTGCTTGAGCTTGAGCTTTTCCTTGATGTCCTTTTCTTCACGGCTTTTGACACCTGTGATGTCAATACCGGAAAGACGGGGATGCTCCTGCAGATAAATGCCCAGCACAACAGTATCGGCAACTCTGTCCTTCATATAGATCTTCACATCGGAGAATAAGCCTTGCGACCAAAGGTTGTTAATAGCTTTGGTGATATTTTCGCCGGGTATCTCGATGCGATCGCCTACACGCAACCCGGAAAGATTGGCCAGTATGCTCTTGTCCAAATACTTGACGCCACTCACTTCTATGTCCTTGATGTAGTATTCCTCCGGGGTGGAGTAGTCGATTACCTGGTAATCCTTTTTCTGTTCCTGTGAAAAAATCTGAGATTGGGTTAATAACAGCACGAAACCTATAAGCAGGAATATCTTTCTAACCATATTGGGGTGCATTGTTTTTTGTTTTGTTTCTAACAACTTGATCGCTCGTTTTTCCAAATCGCCTTTCTCTGCTTTGATAGTTAATGATAGCCTCATAAAGGTTCTCCTTTCGGAAATCGGGCCACAATACCTCTGTAAAATACAGCTCGGTGTAAGCCATTTGCCATAGCAGGAAGTTGCTCAGGCGTGCCTCGCCGCTGGTACGAATCAGCAGATCGGGATCGGGTATGTGGGGAGTTGTCAAATAGTACTTGAGGGTTTGTTCATCCATATCCTGGCTGATGCGGCCAGCCTTATAATCTTCCCCGAATTGCCGCATAGCTTCCTTAAGCTCCCACCGTCCACTGTAATTGAGTGCAAGGACCAGTTTGAGGCCGGTATTCGAAGAAGTCTTGTCGATGGCCTCTGCGATCTTATCCTGCACCTTGCCAGGCAATCCCTTCACATCACCGATGGTTAAGAGCTGGATGTTGTTATCCATCAAAGTCTTGGTTTCCCGATTGACGGTGGAAACCAGCAGATTCATCAAGGCATCGATTTCATGACTGGGCCGGCTCCAGTTCTCCCGCGAAAAAGCATAAAGGGTAAGATAAGAAACGCCCAGTTCGGCAGCAGCTTCAACCGTTTCTCGCACCGACTTGACCCCACTGCGGTGACCAAAGATGCGCTGGTTGCCTCTCTTCTTCGCCCATCTTCCATTGCCGTCCATGATCACGGCTATGTGCCGGGGCAGTCGCTCCTGTATGATCTCTTCTTTTGTTGCCATAGGCTATTTATTGCTCCCCGTAAGCCGGGCAATCGATTTGCTTCCGGAATGGATGAAAACTGATGAAAACAACAGCGTGGTGATACCAATCCTTATTGTGGATCATCGATCCGGTTTTCGTTTCTGATATATTGGTCACACCATCCATTCCATCAAAAAACGTTTTTTTAGCCGTCCATTGTATACCTATTGAAAAGCGTTCAAAGATATTATATTTAAATCCCAATCCAAAAGGAATTGCAAGTTGAAATGGATTTTCTTCACCACTCAAAAAGTAGTTGGTTCCCAATCCGGCAAAGATGAAGGGTGTGAAATTATCCTTACGAATGTTGTAAGCTTCATAGGGAAGAAAATTGAATTCCATGGTTGCAGTAAGATCCAGCAAACGGGCATTGAATTGATCTTTTTCGATCGTGAATCCCGGATATCTGAAATCCTCGAAGTCGCCGGTGCTGCCTCTTAAGCCATGATGGGCAAACATCACAGACAAGGCGTATCTGTTGTGGCTGGTGGAAGTCACACCCACCCCATAACTCAAAGAAGGTTTATAATAGGGATGGATCTTATTGATATCCCCCAGATATTGGGAGGTACCACCAAAAAAACCAACCGCTAAATGATCCTGGGAATATGATCCTGAGAAAAGAATAGTAAGCAGGAAAACAAAATATAATCTCTTCATTTACAGATGCTTAACGTCCAAACAGCGTTCCACGACGGGTGTTCATTTTAATTACAACGTTCAACATACTGAAATAGTATACATCATTGGCCTTGGAGTACTGAGAGGTATAACCGTCCAGAAAATCGGTTGTAGTCCACCGTCCCCCCAACTCCAGGCTTACATGAATACCTGGTGCTACCGGATATTTTATTCCTGCGCCAATGGGAACAACCAGAGATGTGCTGTTGTCGGTCTTGAAATTACCACTTCCGTCCAGATCCTTCAGGGGTTTCACATCAAAGAAGTTCAATCCCAATCCTCCGAAAACATAGGTATTGAGATTGGCATTGTTGGATCTCAAACCATCCATCAGGCTGTTCAGGGTATAATTGACGGGGTTATTTTCAGGGATGATACAGTATTCATAGACCACGGAAAACTCGTAAACCGCCGAGCTGAAGGCATAGTTCCGGGATTCATTCCTGGATTTGAGATCGGTACCCTCCAGGTAGGCAAACACCAGATTACCACGGATATTCATCTCTTCATTGATCCGGTAGCGGCCGCCAAAATTCACATTGGGGCGGGTGGAAAAAAGGTCTATATCTTTTAGCCCCAGCCAATTATTTTCATCCTCCGTTCCCCCAATATCTCCAAAATAATTGGAAGCCCCGAATCCTGCCGTGACTTCCAGACGTTCCATCTTCCACCTTTGTGAGAAGGACAATACAGGTAGCAGAAGCAGGAAGATCCACAAAATGTACTTAACTTGTTTGGTCATGGGGTTTTTTTTAGGGTCTTATCATTCTGTCAGGCAATTAACCTGTCACAAACATATGATAAAATTATAAAGATTATTCATTTTTACAAAAATTAATTGCGCTTATCCACCCCCCACATAAGCTTGGATCTTAAGGTTGAATAGAAGCTGGTATCGTTGAGCCGCAGCACTTTCATGGCAAAGGAGGCCTTTCGCACATGTATGTTCGCACTGCGCTCGATCACCTGTGAGCGGTGATCCATAGAAACCAGGTATCTGGAACACCTGCCTTCAGGTTTAAGCAAGATATGGCTGTCGTCGGGAACGACGATCGGACGTACCGTAAGATTATGGGGCGATATAGGAGAAATGATGAAGTTATGGCTGTTCGGCAACACAATAGGCCCGCCCACACTAAGAGAATAGGCGGTGGAGCCGGTAGGAGTAGCGATGATCAGCCCATCGGCCCAATAGGTATTCAGAAAGGAACCATTCAGGTATACCTGAATGGTGATCATCTCCGACTTCTTTTTCTGGATGGTGATATCATTCAGGGCATATCCACAGCCATCGAAGAGCTTATCATCCGAGTCGACAGACAACAGGGATCGATCTTCCGCAGTATAGTTACCCCGGTATATTGAATCGATGGCCTGGTGGATATCTTCCTTTGAGATGCTGGCCAGGAAACCGAGCTTACCGGAATTGATACCTATTACCGGTATACCGGTATCCCTGACCAGGGAAACGGTATCCAGGAAAGTGCCGTCACCGCCTATGCTGACGACAAAATCCATGTCGCCCCTGATATCCCGATAACCATGAAATGTGTCGGTATAGGCGGGGCGATAATTGAAGCGGTCCTCCAGGTAAGCTAAAAACTCATTGAAAACATACACTTCGAAGCCATATTCATTCAGCCAGTTGAAGAAATCCTTGATGTGGTGGAGGAAGGTTTGATCGAAGGTTCTGCTGTAGACAGCAACTTTCATGTAATGGTATTATTTTTATACTGATTATTTGTCGATATACAAGCGCTCATCATATAAAAGGCTAAACCGGATCAGATGTTCAGGTATTTCATCAGAAGTTCATAACGGGAGTGGTAGAGATCCTCCTGCTGATCTTCTTCCATAAAAGAAGCCTTCACATCATATTCATACCGTTTGAAGGTCTGTATCACCGAGGTCAGGTCGGCTACATTCAGTTTGAGGGTCACCTCCATTCTCACTGAGTCGGGATGGGTGTAGATATACATACTCAGTATCCGGGCATCGTTAGATTCCACGATTTGAGCAATTTCACTCAGGGCATAATCCTTCACATGTATGCCCAGAATGATGATCCCCCCGGTCTTCTGAATGGCTGAGACCTTGGCAAAATAATGCATCAGATCCGTCATACGGATCAACCCCTTGTAGCCCTTCTGCTCATCGATAACGGGCACTACGGACAGACGGAGCCTGGAAGCAACTTCCAGCACTTCGTACAGGTGTTGATGGGTGTATACATAAGGACGGAAAAGAGACAGGTAATGGTTGCCAATGGGTTCTTCCGGGTTATTCAGGTCGTAAATGTCATCCTCGGAAACCAGCCCCAGGAACTCTTCGTTGTTGACCACCGGCAAATGAGAGACCTTAAAGAAGACCATCCAGTTGAGGGCTTCCAGACCGGTTTCGGAAGTGCGTACCGGTGCAATCTCATGCGATATTAAATCCCTGGCGATCATAAAAAGTTCCTATAAAATGGTTAATTTTGCCTGTTAAACGAAAAACGCGATTGTTCTATTTTTAATTTGCAAAAATAATGACAAGATTAAGTGTAAATATAAATAAAATTGCCACACTAAGAAATGCCAGGGGAGGAAATATCCCCAACGTTGCGGAGGCTTCCAGAAACTGCGAACGGTTTGGGGCCCAGGGGGTAACCGTGCACCCCCGTCCGGATGAGCGGCACATACGTTATCAGGATGTACGCGAGATTAGGCCTACCATTACCACTGAGTTCAACATGGAGGGGTATCCTTCGGGGCCTTTCCTTGAGCTGGTAAAGGAAGTCAGGCCTCACCAGGTGACTTTTGTTCCGGACGCTCCCGGCACGCTGACTTCCAACCAGGGATGGGATGCGGCTTCCAACAAAGACTTCCTCAAAAAGGTCATCCGCCATATGCAGAGCTATGGGATCCGGACCTCTTTATTCGTGGAGACCGATACCGAGAACATCAAACATGCGGGCGAAACCGGCACGGACCGGGTGGAGCTCTATACCGAGCCTTATGCCAGGGATTACCCGAACAACCGGGAACAGGCTATTGAGCCCTTTATAAAAGCGGCGGAAGCCGTTGGTCAAACCGGCATGGGGTTGAATGCAGGACACGATCTGAACCTGGATAATCTCAGTTACTTCAGTCAGCACATGCCCGGTTTGCTGGAAGTCTCTATCGGACACGCCCTGATTGCCGACGCCCTGTACTATGGGCTGGAAAACACCATTCAACTGTATCTCAGACAGCTTAAATAATATCTTATGGAACTGAACTACCGGGAAAAGGGAACAGGTGAACCCCTGATCATCCTTCACGGGTTATACGGTTCGTCGGATAACTGGATGAACATCGGGAAAAAGTTGGCTGGCAGATTCCGGGTCTTTCTGCTGGATCAGCGCAATCATGGTCAGTCACCACACAGTGACACACACAGTTACGAAGCCATGCGCGAGGATCTGCGGGAGTTCATGGACCGCCACGAAATCGGGCAGGCCAACATACTGGGCCATTCCATGGGCGGGAAGACCGCCGTCTATTTTGCCGCTGCCTATCCTCACCGAATCCGAAGGCTGATCGTGGTCGACATTGGACCCGCTGCTTATCCACAGCTGACAGAATCAAACCCCACGGCATTGAATCATCTGAACATCACCAGTGCCCTGCATAACCTGGATACCGATAGCATCAACACCCTGCAGGATGCCGACCGTGCTCTGGCTGAAACGATTCCATATCAACAGGTACGTCAGTTCCTGCTGAAAAACCTCAAAAGGGACAAACAAACCGGCCGGTATAGATGGTTGCTGAATGTAGAAGTCATCCGCAATGAGCTGCCCGCCATCATGGATGGGCTGGATCCGGATCAATATAAGGGTTATGAAGGCATCGCTTCCATGCCGGTACTTTTCATCAGAGGAGAACGTTCACCCTATATCGGAGAGAAAGAGCAGGAAGATATACGCACCCTATTTCCGGAGGCAAGGATCGAGACAATCGAGGATGCCGGCCACTGGGTGCATGCAGAAAAACGCAAACCATTTTTGAAGTTGGTGGAACACTTTTTGGGAGAGCACTAACCCCTTAATCCCTCACATATTCTATATCCTGCTGATCGATCAGATCCTGCCCCCGATATCTGAGGAAGAGCTGGGCCACAGCAAGGGTATCCTTTTCGCAGTAAAGCACAATACGGGAGAGGTCTTTCTCCTCATGATATACCGTACCCACCATGCTGCCGTCGATATCATCCTTGGGAGTGGGAATATCAAACAGATGGGCCAGCAGGTTCAGGCTGGTAAAGTGCTTATAGGATCCGAATTTCCATAGTTCCATGGTGTCCAGAAATGGGACTTCCCAGGGCTTCTTTCCGGCCACATCGAGTAATGCGGGCACCGGAAGCCGATTGATCAGCATCCGCCGGATGATGTAGGGAAAGTCAAACTCCTTGCCGTTGTGGGCACAAAGGTAGGCCTGCTCCTTGCCCTCGAACTTCTCCAGCATACGGGAAAATTCGGAAAGCAGGGCTTTCTCATCATCCCCGTAAAATGACTTGACACGAAAACCATACCGGTCAGATTGTTTAACCATCAACCCGACAGATATACAGATGATCTTGCCAAATTCAGCATAGATACCGGCACGGTTGTAGGCCTCGGCCGCTGTCTCTTCCTCACCCCGGAAATGGGCTGATTTCTTTTCCCATAAAGCCTGCTCTACCTCGGGGAGGTCTTCAAAGGAGGGGTTGCGCGGAACGGTCTCAATATCGAGAAAAAGGATTCGGGTGGGATTGTATTTGTCAAGCATAATAACACGTGTGTTTATTTTTTATTCAATGTATTGGCCTTATGTAACCCGCATGTTTAAACATGTCCTTGTTGTGTAAGTCCTTGCATGCGGGTTTCAATAGTATAAATTGGGAGTATCGTAAAGGCTTTTTTCGATGATCGAAGTCAGAATGCTGATGGCAACCTTGTTCTGTCCACCCTGGGGCACAATGATGTCGGCATAGCGTTTGGTGGGCTCTATGAATTGCAAGTGCATAGGCTTAACGGTTTTCTGATATCTTTCCAGCACATTCTGTACCGAACGCCCTCTCTCCTCCATGTCACGAGAGATAACCCGCATCAGCCTGTCGTCGTTGTCGGCATCCACATAAACCTTAATATCCATCAGATCGCGCAAATCAGGATTCTGCAAGATCAGGATGCCTTCGATGATGACCACATTCTTGGGTTCCACCGGGATCGAGTCGTCGGAGCGGGTGCAGGTGAGGTAGGAATAAATGGGCTGATGAACGGGGATACCCTTTTTGAGCTGATCGATGTGGGCGATCAGCAACTCGAATTCGATGGAACTGGGATGGTCGAAGTTGATCTCCTGACGCTGCTCCAAAGGGATGTGGCTGTTATCACGGTAGTAGGAATCCTGCGGGATCACAGCTACCTCATTATCGGGCAGCCTCCTGACTACTTCCTTGACCACTGTAGTCTTGCCCGAACCGGTACCTCCTGCTATTCCAACAATTAACATACGGGGGGGTTTATGATAAATGAATGAAAAAATCTTTAAAACAACCCACCATCGGCCTTGCGCTTGAGCTTCCGGAAGTCACGCTTCAGAAAGCCATCCGGCCTTCTGTCCTTTTTAACAATATGGTAATCGAAGTAATAGAACCTGGCATTCTGGGCCCCCATCAGGATCTTGTAACATCTGGCCCGATGCCTGGATCCCTGTGGTCCAACCTTATGGAGAAAAACTACATCCTCCCGCGCATCCTGAATGGCCTGAGCCACTTCCTCGCGATCCACCAACTTGAATTCATAAGGATAATATTCCTTGATCTCCGAACGGGTATCCACTTCCGGCGCCAGTTCATCCTTGATCAGAAAAAGCGTTTTATCCTTGATGTCGGACATATTCTTGTTATAATATTCCAGGACGTTGTCATCAAGAATATCCGGATTCTCCTTCATGGTAAGGATATGCTTCTGAAAGAATCGCAGGATCACCCCAAGCTTATAGGCCCAGTATTCCTGATCCACCTCACGGTAAGAAAGGGGGACAGAAACCAGCGTTGGCATCTCTTCCAGCCGCGACCGCTTCTCTCCCAGCATCAGACTCAGAAAACGATATCTGGCTTTGGTTTTATCCCTCTCAAAAACCACAATATCCTCCATCAGAAAAGAATAATCGGGATTTTTACGAAGACCCTCAAACTCGTCATAGGTAATAAACTCGTAATCAGTCATTTCCCAGTTGTTCTTCACCGCATCCTTCATCTGGAAGTTATAGGCAGATATGGGATTGGGATCCAGAACAATGTAGGTCTTGGTATTGTAAAACCGGTTCAGATCTTCCTGGGTTGGAATATATTCCTGGGAGAAAGCACTTACGGATAAAAGCATGATGATCCATAGCAAAAGCGGCTTCTTCATATCAAGGTATTTTTTATCTTTAACATCACAACAAAATTAACATAACCTTGAAATTTATAAAGAAAATCCATTAATTTTACATTGCAAAAAAAAGGTACGCCATCTATATGAAGTTTTTCGACAAGATAGGATATTTTCTAACCGCTGACAGCCCCCTCGTTCAATCGGAAGATTTCAATCAATCCTTTTTTGTTCGCCTTTTCAGCATATTGGGCGTTCTGATCCTTTTTATCTATTTGGCAGGCTCCCTGCTGGATACGGATCAATCAAGCCTGAACATACTTCGCATGGCGGCCGCCGGACTTCTGCTGATCAATTTGTTGCTGCATCTTTTCATCTCACCCTATACCGATGAGATGGCCGGCCGGGTACTTTTAACGATATTCGCCTCATTTTTCCTGGTTCTGGTGGTTATAGGGCATATCGAGCCATACAACCTGTTCTGGCTTTCCTCCTTTCCTTTCATCGCTTTGTTGTCAACAGGCAGGAAAGGCCATCTGCTGACCACACTTTTTTTGATCGTGATCGCGGTGGCACTCTTCGTTCCTTTCTCAGCAGCTTATGAGGATCAGCTGAGGTTGTCCCAAAAACTCGTTTTCCTGGCTTCCTATATTGGCATATCCTGGGTGATTATTTATTTTAAACAGATGATGGCGACGATACTTGAGGATCGGCACACACAGGCTGAACAACTTCAGGATGAACTAAAAGACAAGGAAGAATTCATCTCCAAGGTATCCCACCAGATCCGCACCCCCCTGAACAACATCGTGGTTGTATCCAACATGCTGAATCCCAACGAACTGGGAGAGAAAGAAAAAGATTATTTCGACACCATACTGGCATCGACAAACAACCTGGTGGATGTGGTCAACAGTTTCTCCGACATCACCAATGTAGACATTCAGGAACGGCGCAAATATGAGATCCGTTTCGACCTGAACAGTACCCTGCAAAACACCAAGAACCTGTTCATGGATAAAGACCACGACGGACAGGATCAGCCCATTACCATTCATTCGGAGATTGATCAGCCCCTGATTGGTGATCCGGTAAAGGTGAAGCAGATCTTTCTGAACCTGATCGAACAGATCCTGAAGCATTCCAGGACCAAGGAGCTGGAGATCAATATCACCCCCATTGAAGATATATGGGATGGTACGGGCATGAAGATCCGTTTCGAACTCTCCTCCATGGGTTTGAAGCATCTGGAGAAGGAAATCCGGGAAAAGTCGCAGACAGCCAAGTCAAAGAAGATCATCGAGCAGCTGGAGATCCACATTGCCAAACGTACTATTGAATCGCTGGGTGGTGAATTGCATGCCATCTCGGGACCTGAGGGACAGGTTTTCCGTTTTGTGCTGGAGTTGAAAAAGGCAAAAGAGGAAGAAGAAGAATACAGCAAACCGGACCTCCCCCTATCCGGCAAGCAGGAAAAGGTTGACCTGGAGAATGCCAACGTACTGTTGGTGGAGGACAACCTGATCAACCAGAAGATTGTACTGCTCAGCCTTAAAAAGGCCGTAAATAACGTAGATGTAGCCAATAACGGCAAGGAAGCCCTGGATAAATTCGGCTCAGTGAAGTACGACATCATCCTTATGGACATCCAGATGCCGGTAATGAACGGGATCGTCACCACCAAGAAGATCCGTAACCTGGAGAAAAGCTCTCATACCCACACCCCTATCATTGCTATTACCGCAAATGCCCTGCTGGGTGATAAGGAGGAATGCCTGGCCGCCGGCACCGACGACTACATCAGCAAACCTTTCCAGATCGAGACGCTACTGGAAAAGATGGGAAATTTGCTGCATTAATTCAGCGCAGCGCTCGTATCACATCCCTTTTGGGCTAAAGCCCACGATCAGAATATCATCGATTTGTTCCTGATCGCCTTTCCAGTCTTCAATGCTTTTATCGAGATACATACGCTGCTGTTCCAGGGGGAGGTTGTGGATATTGAGCAGCAGGTGTCTGAAGCGGCGGTATTTAAATTTCTTGCCTTCAGGCCCGCCAAACTGGTCGGCATATCCGTCGGTGAAAAGATAGATCATGTCGTTGTCCTCTAGTTTTATCCGACGTTTGGAAATGGTATCCTTCCCCATGGACTCTTCCATCATTCCCACTGAAAAACGATCTCCCTTGATCTCTTCGATCTTGTTTTCGCGTACCAGGTAGATCGGCCGGAAAGCACCGGCAAACTCCAGCTCTTTCTCCTGCTTGTCTATAATACAAAGGGCGATGTCCATGCCATCGCGGATGGCTTTGTTCCGGTTGTTGTCCTTTGATAATGTCAGAGATATGCCTTTGTTCAGGTCATAAAGGATGTTGTCGGCCTGGGCCACACCCTGTTCATTGGTGATGTTGTCGAGCAATTCCACTCCTATGATGGACATAAAGGCTCCGGGCACACCATGGCCCGTGCAATCCACCACAGCCACAAATAGCTTGTCATCCACTTCATTGACCCAGTAAAAATCACCACTTACTATGTCTTTGGGTTTGTAAAGGATAAAAGAGTCATGGAGATGGCTCTTAAAGGCCTGGTCAGAAGGAAGCAGGGATTCCTGGATCCGCTTGGCATATATCAGGCTGTCGGTGATGCTTTTGTTTTTGATGCTCAGTTCTTCCTTCTGCTTGGCCACCTGCTGAGCAATAACCTCCCGTTCTTTCAAATGCTGATTGGCTTTTCTCAGGTTGTTGGTCCTCCACCGGATGATCATGAATATGAGCGACACCCCCAGTATACCATAAATCAACAAAGCCAGGCGTGTTCTCCAGATGGGGGTTTCCACAATGATGGTCAGGCTTTCGGGATGCTTGCTCCATACATGGTCGTTGTTGGAGCCCCTGACATGAAAGATATATTTACCTGGGGACAAATTGGAAAAGGTGGCATAACGGCGGGTGCCGATATCTACCCATTCATTCTCAGCACCCTGCAGCTGGTAGGCATATTTTGTTTTATGGGGAGCCACCATATCAAGAGAGACAAATTCGATGGTCAGCAGGTTGTTGTGGAAAGGAAGCCTGACCGTGTCGGCTCCCAGCAAATTACGGGTATATTTGTTCTTATTGGTGATCACTTCGGCAGAAGTAATCTTTATGATGGGGATGAAAGAGCTTTCTTCAATGCTGTCCGGATAAAAAGCATTCAAGCCGGATATGCCGCCGAAGAACATTTCTCCGTCATCGGCTTTATAAGCGGCTAGATGATTGAATTCGTAGTTCTGCAGTCCGTCAGAGATGCCATAATTGAACATCTCTTCTGAAGATATATCAAGCTGGGTGAGTCCTTTGTTGGAACTGATCCACAGATTGCCCGAATCATCCTCCAGAATCGAATATATCAGGTTATTCGGAAGCCCGCTCTGTTCGGTATAAGTGTACATGGTGTCGGCAGAAGGATGGTATTCGTTGAGCCCCCCAACCGTACCAATCCATATGTTACCGCGGTAGTCCTCGTGAAGGCATAGGACCTCATTGCTAACCAGGCAGTTGGAACAGGTTAGGCCCTCACGCACGAACCAGCGAAAGCCTTTGTTGGGACTAAGATACAGGTTCAGCCCTTTGTTGGTGGCCGCCCAAACCCTTCCCTGGCTGTCTATCAGCACATCATAGACAAGATTGGAACTCAAAGAAGTGGAATCATACTGTCTGCCATAAAAACTCCTCAGGGATAGACCGTTGTACACATGCAATCCATTGCGGGTGGCAAACCATATGTTACCCGAAGGCCCTTCATCCATTGCATAAACCCGGTTATTTTTAAAAGTTTGTGGAGACACCCAATCAGAAAAAGGGTAAAAGGTCTGTTGGTTCAGGTCATAAAACACCACCCCTTGATCCGTACCGATCCACAGACGGTTCCGGCTATCGGGGAATAGAGTGTGTATGTCGTTGCTGGGGATATAAGGATGATCGCTGGTATAGCGTTTAATCGCGCCTGTTCGCCGGTTAAAATGAAACAGCCCCTCATCCCAGGTACCTACCCATACGATACTGTCCTCTCCCTTGTAGACCGAAGCTACCAGGTTATCTACAAACAAGGGATTATTCTGCTTATCCGTGCGATAAAGCTTAAAATCCTTCAGGTTCTTTTGTAGTTTGATCATCCCCTGCAGGGTGGCCAGCCAAAGAACCTTGGGGCGATACTGTTTAATCTCCGTGATATTGGCATTTCTCAGCTGATCATACTGATGGATCAAATGTTCCGGCTGGGTGAAGGTTCCTTTTTCGGGATGGAAAAGGAAAAGCCCGGAATTAGTGGCAACCCAGAACAACCCTTCTTCATCCACCATCATATCATTGATGGAATTTTGATCTATAGGCTGATCGCCATTGCTAACATAATAGCGTCTGAATGTCCTGGTCTCCCGGTCCAGCATATTCAAACCATTGTCGGTGCCGATCCATAGTCTCCCCTGCGAATCTTCATATATTACCTGGATCAGGTTGTTGCTCAGACTCGTCTTATCAGAAGGCTTATGATGATAGCGCTTAAAAACCTCCAACTCCCGGTTAAAGTAATTCAGCCCATCCTTTGTACCGATCCACATCTTACCGGTATGATCCTTGAGCATGTCGAAATTATTGGTACCATTGTAATAGTTGAAATAATCATTAAAATGTTGATAGCTGGTAAACATCCCGGTCTCGGGTTTGTAACGGGTAAGGAAATGGAGTGATTTGATCCAGATCTGGCCCTGATCATCTTGATAGAGGTTCAGGATCTGATTCTCAGGCAGTGTGTTGCCTGTATCAGAGGAGAGAAACAACTGAAAACGGTCTTTCAGGGGGTCATAGCGGTTCAATCCGAAGTTGGTGGCAATCCAGATTTCTCCCGATGGGGTATGAATGATATCGTTGATGAAATTATTGGAAAGGGAATTTGTATCGGAAGGGTTGTGCTTATAGGATCTGAACTGATAACCGTCAAATCTGTTCAGGCCATCCTGGGTACCGATCCACAAAAAACCATGTGCATCTTTGGTCATGCAGGTGATATTGGATTGAGAAAGGCCCTCATTAACGCCAAAGGAAGAGGAATGAACCACCTGAGCATAATCCTGCACGGGTTGCATAAAGAAAAAAAGGACCGCAATTATCGTTCTAAAGACCATCTTCATGATGGAGATCTGATATTTCACAACAACCTGTTCCTCTTCAGCCCGATCTGTCGCTTACCGGCAAGCGGGTTTGTTCCCCACACATGAACGGCTGGGAATTGGGACATGAAATTTCCTGAGGTTTATCTCTAAAAGGAATGAACGAGGATATAAAGGACACTTCAAAGACTTTTCGGGATCATATTCCCTATAGGGATTAATTATCAGGCATTTGAAGTGTCCTTTATTTAAGTCAATGATCTATTTGATAAATTTAAAATCTCTGCCGTTAAACCGGGCGGAAGAGCCCAAAATCTCCTCGATCCGAAGCAGCTGATTGTATTTGGCGATGCGGTCGGAACGGGAAGCAGAGCCAGTCTTGATCAGGCCGGTATTCAGGGCTACAGCCAGGTCAGCAATTGAAGTGTCCTCTGTTTCACCGGAACGATGGCTGATCACTGAAGTATAGGAGCTATTCCCGGCCATTTGCACGGCATTGATGGTTTCGGTAAGGGTGCCGATCTGATTCACTTTAATCAGGATGGAATTGGCGGCTCCTTCCTGAATACCCCTGGAGAGCCGTTTGGTATTGGTAACGAACAGGTCGTCACCAACCAGCTGTACTTTGTCGCCAATGGCTTCATTCAGTTGCTGCCAGCCTGTCCAGTCGTCCTGGTCCAGACCGTCCTCGATAGAGAGGATGGGATATTTCTCGGCCCATACCTTCCAGTAGTTGACCATGTCCTTGGAGCTCAGCTCCTGATTGGTGGACTTGAGGAAATAGATGCCCTTATCCTTATAATAGAATTCAGAAGCAGCGGGATCCAGGGCAATGTAAATATCCTTACCGGGCTTGTATCCGGCTCTTTCAATGGCCTTGAGTACCGTTTCTATGGCTTCCTCATTGGATTGCAGATCGGGGGCAAAGCCACCTTCATCACCCACGTTGGTGGAATGCCCATTTTCTTTAAGTACTTTCTTCAGGTTATGAAATACCTCGGCACCCATGCGCAACGACTGGTGGAAAGAATCAGCGTTAACGGGCATAATCATGAATTCCTGAATATCAATATTGTTGTCAGCATGCTCTCCTCCGTTGAGAATGTTCATCATGGGAATGGGGAGGGTATTGGCATTGACACCGCCAATATAGCGAAAGAGCGGCATCTCAAATTCAACGGCGGCGGCCTTGGCCACAGCCAGACTTACACCCAGAATGGCGTTGGCACCGAGATTGGCCTTATTTTCCGTTCCATCCAGATCGATCAGCTTCTGGTCGATCAGGTTTTGTTCCTCAACATATTCTCCAATCAGTTCATCCCGGATCTTATTACGGATGTTGTTGACAGCATTGGTGACTCCTTTGCCCATGTAACGCTTTTCGTCGCCATCTCTCAGTTCTACTGCTTCATATACACCGGTAGATGCACCGGAAGGAACGGCGGCCGAACCTACGCTGCCGGTCTCAGTCACTACATCCACCTCAACAGTCGGATTGCCTCTTGAGTCTAAGATCTCTCTGGCAATAATATCCACAATTTTACTCATAGTACCTTAAGAATTTAATTTATAACCACTGATTATTAATTTGAAGACACCAAAGTTATTTAATTCAGATGATATTTCAATGACAAGTTTCAACGGGTTTCCATTTTTATTTTCTTCTGGACGGTAAGGTGTTAAAGAAGGGCAGATGCAACAGGCAGGGTGGGATAAAAAAGAAGGTAAGCAGCTCCGGCAAAAAGATGGGGCAGGTAAGGCCGGCAATCCGTTTCAAAAGGGCGGGATACCTGGAGAAGATCAGCTATGGAATGTGCTGGGGAAAAGGTTTTGAACGAGCAAAGTAAAGAGAAACAAAAAAGGGATGGTTCTTACGGCCATCCCTTCTGTCTGATTCGTCACTGAATCATATAATCGATTCCTATTCCTTCTTCTTTTTATCGTCTGAAGATTCTTCGCTGCCTTCGTCCTTTTTTTCTTCCCCGGTGGCTTCTTCGCCGCCTTCAGCTTTTTTGCTTTCAGGCTGTTCTTCAGTCTTCTCTTCCCGGGCAGCGGCCTGAGCTTGTTCTTCAGTTTGCGTATCCTGCTCCGCACTCTCTTCAGGGGCTTCACCCTGCCGGTCAGTTTCCTGGGCAGTTTCAGCAGCAGGTTTTTGAGATTTCTTCCTGCCTCCCCTTCTTCGTCTCCGCTTAGAAGAACCGGCTTGCTTGCCTTCAGCACGGGTATAAGTTTCATTATAATCGACCAGTTCAATAAAACACATCTCGGCGTTATCACCCAGGCGGGTGCCGGTCTTCAAAATACGGGTATATCCGCCGGGGCGTTCTCCAACCTTCTCCGCTACATCCCGGAAAAGTTCGCTGACGGCTTCCTTGTCTTTCAGGTAGCTGAATACCGTTCTTCTTGAATGGGTGTTATCGTTCTTGGCTTTTGTGATCAATGGTTCGATATAGGTCTTCAGGGCTTTGGCCTTGGCTGTGGTGGTTGTGATGCGCTTATGCAGTATCAACGATGCAGCCATGTTGGCCATCATAGCCTTCCTATGAGAACTGGTCCTGCTTAGATGGTTGATTTTCTTTCCGTGTCTCATTCGTTTAGTCTTTGTCTAATTTATATTTAGATACATCCATTCCGAAACTCAGATTCATCTTATCCAGCAACTCTTCCAGTTCGGCCAGCGACTTTTTCCCGAAGTTCCTGAACTTCAGCAGGTCGTTGCGGTTATACTGGACGAGGTCGCCCAGTGTCTCGACTTCAGCTGCTTTCAAACAGTTCAGGGCCCTGACGGAGAGATCCAGGTCGGTCAGCTTGGTCTTGAGCAGCTGACGCATATGCAGGGCTTCCTCGTCGAACTCTTCCGACTCGTATTTGCCTTCGTTATCCAGGGTGATCTTCTCATCGGAGAACAACATCAGATGATAGATCAGGATCTTGGCCGCTTCTTTCAGGGCGTCCTTGGGATGGATGGACCCGTCGGTCTGTATATCGAAAATCAGCTTTTCGTAGTCGGTCTTTTGTTCTACCCGGTAATTATCGATGGAATACTTCACATTCTTGATGGGGGTGAAGATCGAATCGATGGCGATGAGTCCGATCTCATCGTCTTCCGACTTGTTCTCCTCGCCCTGCACATATCCACGCCCCTTGTTGATATGTACTTCCATCTGAAGCTTCACATCGGGTTCCATGGTACAGATCAGCAGGTCGGGATTGAGCACCTCAAAGTTGCTCAAAAACTGGTTCAGGTCACCCGCCTTGAATTCATTCTTACCGGAGATGGTCACGTTGACCTTTTCGCTGGTTGCATCTTCGATTACTTTCTTAAACCGGATCTGTTTCAGGTTCAGAATGATCTCATTTACATCCTCTATCACACCAGTAATGGTGGAAAACTCATGCTCTACCCCTTCGATCTTGATCTTGGTAATCGCGAATCCTTCCAGGGATGAAAGCAAGACCCTTCTCAGGGCGTTGCCAACAGTAATCCCATAACCTGGTTCCAGGGGACGAAACTCGAAAGAACCCTGAGTATCGTCGGATTCTATCATGATTACCTTTTCGGGCTTTTGAAATTCCAGTAAAGCCATAAATATAGTCGTTAATATTATTTGGAATACAATTCAACAATCAACTGCTCTTTGATCCGCTCGGGGATCTCTTCCCGGGTGGGGTTGTGGACGAACTTGCCGGCCATTTGGCCTGCGTCCCACTCCAGCCAGGAGTATTTGGAGGCATCGCTGGAGGCCAGTGAATCGGTTATGACTTCCAGAGACCTGGAACGTTCACGAACAGATATGATGTCACCGGGTTTCACGCTAAAGGAAGGTACGTTGACCACTTTTCCGTTGACCATGATGTGCCGGTGCGTCACCAGCTGCCGGGCACCTCTTCTGGTGGGAGCAACGCCCAGGCGGAAGACCACATTATCCAGGCGCGATTCCAGCAAAACAAGCAGGTTTTCGCCTGTAATGCCTTTCTTTTGGGATGCTTTCATAAAAGTATTATAGAATTGGCGCTCCAGCAGGCCATAAGTATACTTGGCCTTCTGTTTTTCCAACAGCTGCATGCCGTATTCTGAAAGCTTTCTGCGTTTCTTAGTGCCACCATGCTGTCCGGGCGGGTAATTCTTCTTGTCAAAAAACTTATCCGGCCCGAAAATTGGCGCACCCACTTTTCTGGCTACCTTTGACTTTGGTCCTCTATATCTTGCCATATCTGATCTTGATTTTTTCCTTAAATATGATTAAACTCTTCTTCTTTTAGGTGGACGGCACCCGTTGTGGGGCAATGGCGTAACATCGATAATCTCGTTGACTTCAATGCCGTTGTTGTTGATGGTTCGGATGGCGGACTCTCTGCCGGCTCCGGGGCCCTTGACATATACTTTGGCCTTACGCATCCCAAGGTCATAGGCAATCTTGGCACAATCCTGCGCGGCCACCTGCGCTGCGTAGGGGGTATTTTTCTTCGATCCCTTGAATCCCATCTTACCCGATGAGGCCCAGGATATCACCTGCCCTGTACTGTTGGTCAGGGTGATGATGATGTTATTGAACGAGGCATGTATGTGGGCCTGTCCGGTCGGTTCAACCGTTACCTTCTTCTTCCTGGTGGTTTTACTTCTTTTCGCCATAATCGATTAATTATTTAACAGCTTTCTTCTTGTTTGCAACAGTTTTCTTCCTGCCTTTACGTGTGCGGGCATTATTACGGGTGGACTGTCCCCGCACGGGCATACCGGAACGGTGACGGATCCCTCGATAGCATCCGATGTCCATCAGTCGCTTGATGTTCATCTGTACTTCAGAACGCAGAGAACCTTCTACTTTATATTTCTCATTAAGAATGGTTCTGAGGGTAGCAATCTGGTCATCATTCCAGTCCTGTACCTTTATATTCTTGTCGACGCCCGCCTCTTCCATAATCTTGGAAGCGGTGCTCTTACCTATCCCATAGATGTAGGTCAGGGCAATAACGCCCCGCTTATTCCTTGGTAAATCAACTCCAACTATTCTTGCCATAGGTTTAAAAATTAGGATGCAAAATTAACAATATTATCCTTGTCGCTGTTTGAACTTAGGATTTTTTTTGTTGATCACGTACAAACGTCCCTTACGACGGACGATTTTACAGTCGCTGCTTCGCTTCTTTAAAGATGCTTTTACTTTCATTATTCCCGAATTTTTTATTTGTATCTGTATGTAATTCTGCCTCTGGATAGATCATAGGGTGACATCTCGACCTTCACCTTGTCGCCGGGCAGGATCTTAATATAATGCATCCTCATCTTACCGGAGATATGGGCCGTGATGATGTGGCCGTTTTCCAGTTCCACCCGGAACATGGCATTGGACAATGCTTCTACAATGGTACCGTCTTGTTCAATCGATGGTTGTTTAGCCATATTACCTAATCCATTTATTTACGTTGATGATTGCTCAATATAATCGAATGTTGAGAGGATGTCGGCTTCTCCGTTTCGAATGGCCAGGGCCAGTTCGAAGTGGGCGGATGGTTTGCCATCCATCGTGCGGATGGTCCATCCGTCGCGGTCCTGCTTGATGCTCCTGGAACCCATATTGATCATGGGTTCGATACAGATGACCAGCCCTTCCTTGAGCTGAGGCCCTTTCCCCCTTTTTCCGTAATTGGGTATTTCGGGCGATTCATGCATATTGGAACCCAGCCCGTGGCCTACCATTTCTCTAACCACGGAGAATCCTGCACGCTCAGCATGGTCTTGTACGGCCCAGCTGATGTCGCCCACCCGGTTACCGGCCATGGCCTGGTCAATCCCTTTAAAGAGCGATTCTCTGGTAGCTTCCAGCAGGCTGCTCACCTGTTCATCGACCTCGCCTACGGTAAAAGTATAGGCCGAATCGCCGTAAAAACCATCCTTTATGGTACCGACATCGATGGAGATGATATCTCCCTCGCGCAGCTGATAATCGGATGGGATGCCGTGGACAACCGCATCGTTCACCGAGGTGCAGATGGAGTTGGGAAAACCTCCGTATCCAAGGAACCCGGGTTCGGCCCCATGGTCCCGGATGAATTCATCCGCCCGACGATCCAATTGCAGGGTGGTGACACCCGGTCTTATCATCCTTCCCAGCTCAGCCAGTGTTTTGGAAACAATCTGGTTGTTCTCGCGGAGGTGCTCTATTTCTTCTGCACGCTTCAGCTTCAACATTCAAAGAACCTTTACTATTTTATATTACAGATGCGCCGCCTGTTCGGCCTTTGATACGTCCGGTTTTCATGAGCCCGTCATAATGGCGCATCAACAGATGACTTTCAATTTGCTGCAGGGTATCCAGAACCACACCTACCAGAATTAACAACGAAGTACCCCCGTAAAATTGTGCCCATTGGTTGCTGATACCTGCGATCATAGCAAAAGAAGGCATAATGGCAATCAGCGCCAGGAATATGGAACCGGGCAATGTGATCCTCGACATGATGCGGTCGAGGAATTCCACGGTTTTACGTCCGGGTTTGACACCGGGAATAAATCCCCCGTTCTTCTTCATATCTTCAGCCATCTGAGAGGGATTAATGGTGATGGCCGTATAGAAGTAGGTGAAAAGGATCACCATCGTGGCAAATGTAAAGTTGTACCAGAACCCGGTTAGGTTGGAAAATGCAGCTGCGAAGCCGGTAAGGGCATCCGATTCGGCAAAGCCGGCAATGGTGATGGGAACGAACATCAATGCCTGGGCAAAGATGATGGGCATCACACCGGCTGAGTTGACCTTCAGGGGTATATACTGGCGTACTCCGCCGTATTGTTTATTGCCCACAATGCGTTTGGCATATTGCACCGGTATCTTTCGCGTACCCTGTACCAGGAGTATCACCCCCATAAATACGAAGAACAGGATGATCATCTCGACCAAAAAGGCCACAAGCCCTCCTCCGGTCTCTTCCAGGCGTGATGCAAATTCCGCAAAGAGTGAATAGGGCAGACGGGCAATAATGCCCACCATGATGATCAATGAGATACCATTACCAATGCCCCTGTCGGTGATGCGCTCACCCAGCCACATGATGAACATGGAACCGGCGGTGAGGATGATCACTGAGGAGACATAGAAAAAGGTGCTGCTTCCCAGCACGAAAGCTGTTTCGGGAAGCTGTACCTGCAGATTCTTCAGATATCCGGGTGCCTGAACGAGCAAAATGGCTACAGTCAGATAGCGGGTGATCTGGTTGATCTTTCTCCGCCCGCTTTCTCCTTCACGCTGAAGCCGCTGGAAATAGGGCACCGCAATACCCAGCAACTGCACCACGATGGATGCCGAGATGTAAGGCATGATCCCCAGGGCAAAGATGGAGGCGTTGGCAAATGCTCCTCCTGAGAACATATTCAGCAGGCCGAGCACCCCTCCGGATGTTTGCTGCTGCAGGGCCTCCAGCTGTCCGGGGTCCACACCGGGCAGCACGACAAAACTTCCCAGACGGTAAATAAGAAGTATCCCCAGCGTAAAGAGGATACGTTGCCTGAGGTCTTCAATTTTCCAAATATTCTTGATGGTATCTATTAATCCCCTCATTATAAGCTTATAATTTTACTGCGGTTCCTTGAACAGATTCGATTGCCTTTTGGGCGGACTGGGAGAAAGCGTGGGCCTGAACTTCAAGCTTGGTGTTCAGTTCGCCCTTACCCAGGATCTTAACCAGGCTGCCCTTCTTAGCCAGGCCATGTTTATAGATGGTATCCAGGTCCACTTTTTCCAGGCCTTGCTGTTTGGCAAGTCTTTCAAGGGTATCCAGATTAACGATTTTATAATCTTTGCGGTTAATATTGGTGAATCCCACCTTGGGTACCCGGCGATGCAGGGGCATCTGGCCACCTTCAAAGCCCAGTTGCTTGACGTATCCGCTGCGGGACTGAGCGCCTTTGTTACCACGGGTGGAGGTACCGCCTTTACCGGAACCCTGACCACGACCCTTGCGGGTTTTGGTTCGTATCGAATGGGGTGCGGGTTTTAATCTACTTAAATCCATATCTTACAGTACGTTTTATGAAATTTCCTCAACCTTTAACAAGTGATCCACTTTCTTGATCATCCCTTTGATCTGGGGGGTATCATCCACTTCCACAGGATTGTTCATGCGCTTGACACCCAGGGCCTCCAGGGTTCTCTTCTGTCGTTTGGTGCTGCCAATCTTGCTTCGTATCTGTGTAATTTTCAATTTGGCCATGGTCGTGTTATTTATACTATCCATTAAATACTTTTTCCAGAGACACATTGCGTTGTTCGGCGATGGTATAGGCATCGCGGGTATCCAGGAGTGCGTTGATGGTGGCTTTGACCTGGTTGTGGGGGTTACTGGAACCCTTGGATTTTCCAAGCACATCTCTGATGCCTACACTCTCCAGGACAATACGCATGGCACCTCCGGCCTTCACTCCGGTACCACCGGCGGCGGGTTTCATAAAAATCTGCGCTCCGGAGTACTTATATTCGATCTCATGGGGAATGGTTCCATTGAGGATGGGCACCTTCACCAGGTTCTTCTTGGCGGCCTCCACACCTTTGGCGATGGCCGTGGTCACCTCTTTGGCTTTGCCCAGGCCATAGCCTACGATACCATTCTCATTGCCCACAACAACCAGGGCGGTAAAACCAAACTGACGTCCTCCTTTGGTGACTTTGGTGACCCGTTTGATGGCCACCAGCCGGTCCTTTAATTCCAGATCACTGGTTTTGACTTTCTTAATGCTTGTATCTTTCGGCATAGTTCTTTATAATTTAAGTCCTTCCTTTCTTGCTGCTTCGGCTAATTTTCTGACCCGACCGTGGTAACGGTAACCGTTGCGGTCGAAGACAACGCTCTTGATGCCTTTTTCCAGGGAACGCTGGGCGGCATATTTGCCAACCATCCCGGCCTGGTCTGTCTTGTTGACCTGGGCAGCTTGTTCGGCCACCTCCTTATTGCGCGTGGAATAGGCCATCAGGGTCTTACCCTGCTCATCGTCGATCAGTTGTACGTAAATGTGTTTGTTGCTGCGAAAAACCGTCATCCTGGGCCGCTCGGCTGTACCGCTGATCGTTTTTCTGACTCGCTTTTTTATTCTGAACCTTCGATCTTTCTTTGTTAAGGCCATGACTTCAATTTTTAAGTAGTTTATACATTTCCAGCTTTACCGGCTTTACGACGGATCCACTCATCCACATAGCGGATGCCCTTGCCCTTATAGGGTTCCGGTGGCCTGAGGCCGCGGATCTTAGCGGCGACTTCACCGAGCAGTTCCTTATCATGGCTGGTTAAGGTCACTTTCGGATTGCTGCGTCGCTCGGTTTTGGACTCGAGTTGGATCTCCTGGGGCACCTCGAAGTGGATGTCGTGGGAGAAACCCACACTCATCTCCAGGATCTGGCCTTTGGCTTCAGCCCGGTAGCCGACTCCGTTGAACTCCAGCTGTATGCTGAATCCATTGGAGACACCTTCCACCATGTTATTGATGATGGCCCTCGATAACCCGTGCAGCGCCTTGACCTTCTTGACGTTGCTTGAGCGGGTCAAAACCACTTCCTGCTCCTTCACCTCAACCTGAATGGCCGGATCAATCACCCGGGAGATCTCTCCCTTGGGTCCTTTTACATGAACCTCATTGTTATCGTCAACCGAGATGTTGACACCTGAGGGTATTTCAATGGGTTGTGTACCTATGCGTGACATGTATCTTCTTTTTTTAATGTATATAACACAAGACTTCGCCGCCTACATTCTCCTTCCGGGCATCCTTATCAGTGAGCACACCCCTGGAGGTAGATATGATGGCTATTCCCAGGCCGTTCAATACACGGGGTATACCGCTGGTATCCACATATTTTCTCAGACCAGGACGGCTTACACGCCGCATCTCATGAATAGCAGGCTCTTTAGTCTTGGGATGATATTTTAATGCAATCTTAATGACATCCTGAACCTGACCTTTCTCAAACTTATAGCTCAGTATGTATCCCTGATCATGCAGTATCTTAGTCATGTTCTTCTTCAGGTTGGACGCAGGTATCTCTACCACCTTGTGGCCGGCCATCTGAGCATTTCTTATTCTTGTCAGGTAATCTGAAATGGAATCTGTAACCATGATTCTGTATCTCCTTTAATTATTTACCAACTTGCTTTTTTCACTCCGGGAATGAGTCCTTTGGAGGCCATCTCCCTGAATGTGATGCGGCTGACTCCGAATTGTCTCATATATCCTCTGGGCCTGCCGGTGATCTGGCAACGGTTGTGCAGACGTACCGGGCTGGAGTTGCGGGGCAGACGGCTCAGTCCGATATAATCGCCTTCAGCCTTGAGTCTAGCCCGTTTCTTGGCATATTTCTCGACCATTTTTCTTCTTTTACGCTCTCTGGCCTTCATTGACTCTTTTGACATATCTTACTGCTTTTTTAGATTTTTAAAAGGCATTCCGAATTCACGCAACAGGGCATAACCTTCCTCATCGGTGGGGGCAGAGGTGACAAAGACAGCTTCCAGGCCAATGATCTTATGGACTTTGTCCATGTCGACTTCAGGGAAGATAATCTGTTCTTCCAAGCCCAGGGAATAATTGCCCCGACCGTCGAAATTGCTTTCCACGCCATTGAAGTCCTTCACACGGGGCAGGGCCACGCTGATCAAACGCTCCAGAAACTCATACATGCGGTTGTGACGCAGGGTAACCTTCACACCGATGGGGGTGTCTTCACGCAACTTAAAATTGGATATGGCCTTCTTGGAGAAGGTCTTCACTGACTGTTGTCCGGCAATGGCGGTTAGTTCCTCCTGTGCGGTTTCGATCAGCTTCTTGTCCATCACGGCCTCACCTACCCCCCGGTTCAGGACGATCTTCTGCAACTTGGGCACCTGCATGATCGATTTATAGCTGAACTCCTTCATAAGGGCAGGCACGATCTCTTCGTGGTATCTCTTCTGTAGTAGTGGTTGATGGTCCATTATTTAATCTCCTCCCCTGATTTTTTTGAGTAACGCACAAGTTTACCATTGTCATCCAACTTACGGCCAATGCGGGTGGGTTCACCGGTTCCGGGGTCCACCAACATCAGGTTGGAAATATCGACCGGCGCCTCCTTTTGGATGATCCCGCCCTGGGGATTGTCGGAATTGGGTTTGGTGTGCTTGGAAACCATATTGATTCCCTCCACCAGGGCCCGGTATTGTTTGGGATAAACCTCCAGCACACGGCCCTGTTGTCCGCGGTCTTCGCCGCTATTGACGTAAACCGTATCGCCTTTTTTAATATGTATTTTTCTCTTTTTCTGCATGGATCCGTTGTTTTTAGAGTACTTCAGGTGCTAAAGAAATGATCTTCATGTAGTTGGCTCTCAACTCACGGGGTATGGGTCCAAAGATACGGGTTCCCCGTATCTCACCCAGGTTGTTGATCAACACACAGGCGTTGTTGTCGAAGCGGATATAAGAGCCATCGGCCCGACGCACTTCCTTCCTGGTTCTCACAACCACCGCTCTGGAGACGGTACCTTTTTTCATTTCGGACGAAGGCAATGCATTTCGTACACTGACCACAACGGTATCACCGACAGAGGCATACCTTCGGCCGCTACCCCCGAGAACCCGAATGACTTTTACAACCTTAGCGCCGCTGTTATCAGCAACATTCAGTTTACTCTCTTGTTGTACCATTTTACTTTATTTAACTCTTTCAATAATTTCAACTAATCTCCAACGCTTCCGCTTGCTCAGGGGTCTTGTCTCCATGATACGGACGGTATCCCCCTCGTTGCAATTATTGGTCTCATCGTGGGCGATGAACTTGGAACGTCGGTTAATAAATTTGGCATATTTAGGGTGCTTGACTCTTCGGTTGACCACCACCGTAATGGCTTTGTCCATCTTGTTGCTTACCACGACACCAACTTTCTCTTTCCTTAAATTTCTAGTTTCCATTGGATTGGGTTGTTATTGATTCGCTTTCTTAGCTTGTTTAAGCCGTGTATTCAACTCAGTCTTCATCCGGGCCACGTTCTTACGAGCCACTTTGATCTTGTTGGGATTATCCAGGGGCGAAACGGCGTGGTTAAGCCTCAACTGTGTCAGGTGGCTCTGCTCGGTTTCGATCCGTTCCTCGAGCTCCTTATCTGTAAATTCTCTTATCTCTGATGATTTCATTGTGCTAGAAATTGTTTATTCCACATAATCTCTACGAACGACAAACTTGGTCTTGATGGGGAGCTTCTGCGCTGCGAGCCGCAGGGCTTCCTGAGCCACGCGTTTGGGGATACCCTCTGCTTCGATCAGGATGCGACCGGGTTTAACCGGAGCCACGAATCCTTCAGGGTCGCCTTTTCCCTTACCCATACGAACCTCGGCAGGTTTCTTGGTGATTGGTTTATCGGGAAATATACGGATCCATATTTGTCCTTCCCGTTTCATGTAACGGGTCATGGCCTGCCGGGCGGCTTCAATCTGCTTCTGGGTAATCCATGTCTCCTGCATGGCCTTGATGCCAAAGGAACCAAACGCCAACTGGGCGCCCTTGGTGGCATTACCTTTCATTCGGCCCTTCTGCTGCCTTCTGAACTTGGTCTTTTTAGGCTGTAACATGAGTTGTGTCTTTTATATTATTTTCTTTTCCTTCTGCCTTTGGATTTGCCGCCTTTACCGGTGCTGCTACCGACGGTGGGTGTCAGATCGACCTCACCGAATATTTCACCTTTGAATATCCACACCTTGATGCCGATGAGCCCCACTTTGGTCAGGGCTTCGCCCAGGGCATAGTCGATGTCGGCCCTCAGGGTATGCAGGGGCGTACGCCCTTCTTTGTATACCTCGGTGCGTGCCATTTCAGCACCACTCAGCCGGCCGGATATCTGTACCTTAACCCCTTCGGCTCCCAGTCGCATGGAACTGGCGATGGCCATCTTGATGGCGCGGCGGTAGGAGATCATACCTTCAATCTGCCGCGCGATGCCATCGGCCACCAGTCTGGCATCGAGCTCGGGACGTTTCACTTCAAAGATGTTAATCTGTACCTCTTTTTTGGTGAGCTTCTTCAGCTCTTCCTTCAGCTTGTCAACCTCTTTCCCTCCTTTTCCGATGATGATCCCGGGCCGGGCGGTATGAATGGTGATGGTGATCAGCTTAAGGGTCCGCTCAATGATGATCTTGGAAATACTGGCCTTGGCCAGACGCGCCCGCAGATACTTGCGGATCTTGTCGTCCTCAATGAGCTTTTCTGTATAGTCCTTGCCACCATACCAGTTAGATTCCCAACCTTTGATGATTCCAAGCCTGTTGCTTATTGGATTAACTTTTTGTCCCATCTATTGTCGATTATTTTTGTGTATCGTTATTCGTTTCTTCTGATTCAGCAGCTTCCTGGGTAGCCTGTTTTTGTTGTTGCCTGGCTTCATTCTTATCTTCCAGATAAAGGGTGACATGGTTGCTCCTTTTCCGGATCAGATGGGCCCGTCCCATGGCTTCGGGGCGGATACGCTTAAGGGTTCGGGCCTTGTCCACATAAACCTGGCTGACCACCAGATGGCTTTCTTCGATGCGTACACCCTCGTTCTTATTTTGCCAGTTGGAGATGGCAGAAAGAACCAGCTTCTCCATATCGTTGGATGCAGCCTTATGGCTGAACCGCAGGATGTCCAGAGCTTGATTGACCTCCAGCCCACGTATCTGATCCGCCAGCAGGCGCATTTTTCTGGGCGAGGTGGGACAAGCCTTCAATGTGGCAAAATATTGTCTTTTCTTGGCTTCCTTTCGTTGTTCCGCTCTTATGCGTTTTCTTGCACCCATTATGTGTGATTTTAGGGATTAATTATTTCTTCTTGGTCGGATGACCTTTGTATTGTCTTGTGGGGGCAAACTCCCCCAGCTTATGGCCAACCATGTTCTCGGTCACATACACAGGTATAAACTTGTTGCCATTGTGCACGGCGACGGTATGCCCAACAAAATCCGGGGTGATCATGGATCGCCTGGACCAGGTTTTGACCACTTTCTTCTTGCCGGATTCATTCATCTCCATGATCCGCTTCTCGAGCTTAAACTCTACAAATGGTCCTTTTTTCAGTGAACGACTCATATGAAAATCAGATTATGCGTTTATTTGCGTTTCTTTCTTCTTTCAACAATATACCGGTTCGATTTCTTCTTGTGCTTGCGGGTCTTGTAACCTTTGGCCGGCATACCGTTTCTGCTTCTGGGTATACCACCCGAGGCTCTTCCTTCGCCACCCCCCATGGGGTGATCTATGGGGTTCATGGCCACGCCACGTACCCTGGGCCTGCGGCCTTGCCAACGGCTTCTGCCCGCTTTGCCGGAAGAAACGATGATATGGTCGGAATTGGAAACAGTTCCAATGGTGGCCTTGCAGGTAGTTAGCACCATACGGGTTTCACCGGAAGGCAGTTTGATGTTGGCATAACGCCCTTCCCGGGAAGTAAGCTGAGCATATGTGCCGGCGCTGCGGGCCATCACTCCGCCGTTGCCGGGTCGAAGCTCGATGTTGTGTACGATGGTACCCAGGGGTATATCGGACAAATACAGGCTGTTGCCCACCTCAGGGGTAGCTTCCTTTCCCGACATAACGCTCTGGCCTTCTCGCAGACCGTTGGGTGCCAATATATAGCGTTTCTCGCCATCCTCATATACCACCAGGGCAATGCGGGCAGAACGATTGGGATCGTACTCGACGCTCCTGACGGTAGCTTGCATCCCTTCCTTGTCGCGACGGAAATCAACCAGGCGATAGCGTTGCTTATGGCCTCCACCCCGATAGCGGATGGTCATATGTCCCTGGCTGTTACGGCCACCGCTCTTTTTCTTGGGCCGCAAAAGCGACTTCTCAGGCTCGCTTTTGGTAACGGTATCAAAAGCACTGACCAACTTGTGTCTTTGTCCTGGTGTTACTGGTTTAAGTTTTCTTACTGCCATAACTCAAGTTTTCCTATATGTTGCTGTAAAAATCGATGGTATCCCCTTCCGAGAGGGTAACGACCGCCTTTTTAAAACTATTTTCTTTTCCTTTGATGATGCCGGCCCGTGTATAGCGGCTTCTGCTCTTGCCCCGATACTTCATGGTGTTGACCGATTCCACGGTCACCCCATACATCTCTTCCACGGCATTCCGGATCTGGATCTTATTCGCCTTTTTGCTCACGAGGAATCCGTATTGATTGAGATCTTCACCCTTTTCGGTCATCTTCTCGGTGATGACGGGCTTGATCAGTATGTCGTTTACTTCTGCCATAACCTTATGCGCTTAAATGTTTTTCTAATGTTTCGAGCGATCCTTCGAAAAATACAACCGCCTTGGCGTTCATGATCTCATAGGTGTTGAGTTCCTGAACCGGCAATACCTGTACACCGGGTATATTACGGGAAGAAAGATACAGGTTCTTATTGGGCTGATCCATCACCATCAGCAGTTTCTGGCCGTTGATTCCCAGGTTTTTGCAGATCTCTGCAAAATTCTTGGTCCTGGGCTGTTCCATCTTAAAGGATTCGACCACCTTCACGGCCTCATCCTGTGCTTTGTAGCTGAGGGCAGAACGACGGGCCAGTTTCTTGACCTTGCGGTTGAGTTTGAAATCGTAATCGCGGGGTCGGGGGCCAAATGTCCTACCTCCTCCACGGAAGAGAGGATTTTTGATGCTGCCGGCCCGGGCCGTACCCGTTCCTTTCTGACGTTTTATTTTTCGTGTACTACCGGTTAATTCGCCTCTTTCCTTGGATTTGTGTGTGCCTCGGCGTTGGGCAGCCATATAACTCTTGACATCCAGATAAATGGCATGGTCGTTGGGTTCAATGCCAAAGATCTGATCGTTCAATTGAGCCTTCTTTCCGGTATCTTCGCCTGATGTATTTAAAACTGGTAACTCCATCACTTCTCAATAATTAAATATGAACCTCTATGACCTGGTACGGATCCTTTTAACAACAACAAATTCTGTTCGGGCATAATTTTGATTATCTGCAAATTGATAACCTTAACCCGAGTACCTCCGGCACGGCCGGCCATTCTCATACCTTTGAATACCCTGGATGGGTCGGATGAACCGCCTACCGAACCGGGTGCACGCTCTTGATCGGCCTGACCATGTGTGCGTCCTCCAACCCCACTAAAACCATGGCGTTTGACTACACCCTGAAAACCTTTACCCTTGGTTATTCCGGCCACATCGACCCAGGTATCGTCATTAAAAAGCTCCACGGTAATGGTATCTCCCAGCTTGTATCCGTCTTTGAATTCCCCGAATTCAGCCATCTGTACCTTCGGAGCGGTTTTAGCCTTTTTAAAATGACCCAGCAAAGGCTTGGGTGTTCGCTTTTCTTCCTTGTCGTCAAATGCGAGTTGCAAGGCAGAATATCCATCTTTCTCCTCAGTCTTCACCTGAGTAACAACACATGGTCCCGCCTCAACGACAGTGCATGGAATATTTTTTCCATCGGCACTGAATACGGAAGTCATTCCTACTTTCTTTCCAATTAGTCCAGCCATTCGTTACTGACTTTAAGATTAAACTTTTATTTCAACCTCCACTCCACTAGGTAACTCCAGCTTCATCAACGAGTCAATCGTCTTGGGCGTTGTGCTGTAGATATCCATTAACCTTTTAAATGAGCAGAGCTGAAACTGTTCCCTAGCTTTCTTATTCACAAATGGTGAACGGTTGACAGTGAAAATGCGCTTTTGGGTCGGCAGCGGAATGGGGCCGCTAACAACAGCTCCTGTGGATTTCACAGTCTTGACAATCTTCTCTGCACTCTTGTCCACCAGGTTGTGATCGTAAGACTTTAACTTAATTCTAATTTTCTGGCTCATTATCTATAATATTTATACTAACTCGATTTTACCCTTGGCTTTTTCAATGATATCCCTGGCTATTTCCTTGGGAACTTCCGCATAATGTGAAAACTCCATAGTAGAGGTTGCTCTTCCGGAGGTAATGGTCCTCAGAACGGTTACGTACCCAAATTTCTCGGCAAGAGGTACTTTCGCGCGAATAACCTTGGCGCTGCCCTTGTTCTCCATTCCCTCGACATTGCCCCGGCGCCGGTTGAAGTCGGCAATGACATCGCCCATATATTCTTCGGGTGTAACGACCTCAGCCTCCATGATGGGCTCAAGCAAGATGGGCTTGGCCTTTACGCATGCATTCTTGAATGCCATCCGGGCCACAGTTTCGAAGGCGAGCTGATCGGAATCCACCTCGTGGTAGGAACCATCGTAAAGCTCTACTTTCAGGCTGTCGACCGAATAACCCGCCAGCACACCATTATACATGGCATCTCGGAAGCCTTTCTCCACGGAAGGAATAAACTCCTTGGGTATATTGCCGCCCTTGATCTTATTCTCAAACTGAAGACCCTTGACGTCCTCTTCGGCAGGTGAGATCTTCACATTGATCTCGGCAAATTTACCCCGTCCACCGGTCTGTTTTTTGAAGACCTCGTTATGGTCCACTTCCTGAGTGATGGCTTCTTTATAATTGACTTGCGGAGCACCCTGGTTGGCATCTACCTTAAACTCACGCTTGAGGCGATCCATAATCACCTCCAGGTGCAACTCGCCCATACCGTTGATCACGGTTTGTCCCGACTCATCGTCGGTACGAACGGTAAAAGTGGGATCCTCCTCGGAGAGTTTGGCCAGGGCCAAGGTAAGTTTATCGTATTCTTTTTGTGTCTTGGGTTCTATGGCAACCCCTATGACAGGCTCGGGGAACTCAATGGATTCAAGCAGTATATGCTTGCTCGTATCACACAGGGTATCGCCCGTACGCAGATCCTTGAAACCTACTGCTGCACAAATATCGCCCGCCTCAATCTCCTCTTTGGGTTTCTGTTTATTGGAATGCATCTGGTAAAGCCGGTTGACCCGATCCTTCTTCGCTGTACGCGGATTAAAAAGAGTAGACTTGGCAGTGACTTTACCTGAGTACACCCGCATATAGGCCAGGCGACCTACATAGGGATCGGTGGCAATCTTAAAGACCAGCGCCGCAGTGGGCTCGTTGACGTCGGGTTTGCGGTAAAGTTTCTCTTCCGTATTGGGGTCCATTCCTTCCACAGCGCTAATATCTAAAGGACTGGGCAGGAAGGCAATGACACTGTCCAGCAAACGCTGAACACCTTTATTCTTGAAAGCAGATCCGGCCAGTACCGGTACAATGCTCATATCTATGGTAGCCCTTCGAACGGCGTCCACCAGTTCTTCCTTGGTAATGGAATCGGGATTGTCAAAGAATTTTTCCAGCAGGGCATCATCATATTCCGCCACTGCTTCAATCAATTGACTGCGGTATTTTTCGGCTTCCTCCTTCAGCTCATCGGGTATCTCCTGGAACTCAAAGTTGGTGCCCAGGGCTTCATCATCAAACCAAACGATGGCTTTGTTCTCGATCAAATCGACTACGCCCTTGAAGGTATCGGACACACCAATGGGTATCTGAAGGGGTACCGGATTGGCTTTGAGTTTGTCCTTGATCTGGCTGACCACAGAGTAAAAATCTGCACCCTGGCGGTCCATCTTATTGACAAAAGCCAGCTTGGGTACACCATATTTATCAGCCTGATGCCAAACAGTTTCCGATTGCGGCTCCACGCCTCCTACACCGCAAAACACAGCAATGGCACCGTCCAGTACGCGCAGGGAACGCTCAACTTCTACGGTAAAGTCAACGTGTCCCGGTGTGTCGATGATGTTGATCTTATAATCAGCATCCTTATATTTCCAGAAACAAGTAGTTGCAGCAGATGTAATGGTAATTCCACGTTCCTGTTCCTGAACCATCCAGTCCATCGTTGCATCTCCATCGTGCACCTCTCCAATCTTATGGGTGATACCGGTATAATAAAGCATCCGCTCGGTGGCGGTGGTTTTACCGGCATCAATGTGCGCCATAATCCCTATATTCCTCGTATAGTCTAATCCCTTGCTCATTACGCTACAGTCTCGCTTTTCTTTATGCTACAAATTTTATATTGCTAAATAATAAAATCATCGTTTTAGAACCTGAAATGGGCAAAAGCCTTGTTGGCTTCAGCCATCCGGTGGGTCTCTTCTTTGCGCTTAAAAGCTCCGCCCTCCCCATTGTATGCAGCAACAATCTCGGCGGCCAGTTTCTCCTCCATGCTTCTGCCGCTTCTTTGACGCGCGTACTTGATCATATTCTTAATGCTGATGGAAGTCTTGCGTTCATGATTTACCTCTTGGGGCACCTGAAAAGTAGCACCACCAATACGCCGGCTCTTCACCTCAACGAGCGGAGCCACATTTTCGAGGGCTTTTCTCCAAATTTCCAGGGGGCTCAGCTCTTCCTTGCTTAAACGCTCCCCCACGATGTCCAACGTATCATAAAAAACCTTATAAGCCAAAGATTTTTTCCCGTCATACATCATATCATTGACAAACCGTGACACCAAGGCATCGTTGAACCTGGGATCGGACAGACGCGTCTGATTATTTGTTTTATACTTCCTCATGGTATTATTGCGCTTTTATTACTTTTTCGGTTTTTTGGTTCCATATTTAGACCTTCCTTGCAGCCTGCCCTCTACACCAGAGGTATCCAGGGTTCCGCGCACCAGATGGTACCTCACACCCGGCAGGTCTTTCACACGACCTCCGCGGATCAACACAACCGAGTGCTCCTGAAGGTTGTGGCCTTCACCAGGGATGTAAGCATTGACCTCTTTTCCGTTGGTCAGCCGGACCCTGGCAATCTTACGCATCGCCGAATTAGGCTTCTTGGGCGTGGTTGTATAAACCCTTGTGCACACACCACGCTTTTGCGGGCATGAATCCAGAGCAGGAGCCTTTTTCTTCTTCTCGACTTGCTTCCGCCCTTTCCTAATTAATTGCTGTATTGTTGGCATATGATCGGTTTAGTTTAATCACTGATTCCAAAATCGGTTCGCAAAGGTATTTTTTTTTTTACAAATACCCAATTATTTTCCAATTAATTTGCCCCGCTTGACTCATTCATCAACCCGGGGGATTCAAAGATCCGGGTTCGCACTCGTTCGCCAGCCAGCGGGAGTTATCATATAAGACTAGATAATCCGCACCGCCATACATGAAACAATTCATGATAACGGGTGGCTTCGTTGAGCTCATTATTTATTTTCTGCGTGTTGACTTAAACCGGTGAAACGACAAGTTCCCTGCTGTTCCTGAAATACAATGCCTTTCCCTGCATAATCATCTTATCGCTACAGTTTTACAGAAATGCCGCAAAAATATAACCTTTTTCAATAAAATCATAATTTTTACCCTGGAAATTCTAATCAAATCGCTTATTTTTAAATATTTTAAAACAAAAATGCCTGCATACGGGTAAGACTCGCCTATTTAAAAAATAAAATCCCAGGTAAAAATGTTTATCATTACAACCCGTTGATAAATCATCCTATTATAGAATATAACTTGGTATCCTGTTGTAGGCAACCTTGATGGTGGACCGGTAAAAGAAAAGATGAACATAATAAGCCGTCAAGGCAGAGGATGCCGATTCAAAAAGGCACATCAGCAGGATTGATCATTCTAAACATATGACCATGCAGCATCTTGAAGGCCTTATACCTATCAAAGACTGGTTTGAAGTTTTTGATGGGGGTTTAACAGTAATCAGCGGTCCCTGCTCCGCGGAGTCGAAAGAGCAGGTAATGGAGACGGCAGGAGCTCTATCAGGCATCAAGCAGGTAAAGGCACTGCGTGCCGGTATCTGGAAAGCCCGGACCAGGCCTGAGAGTTTCGAGGGTGTGGGGGAAGAGGGGCTGGAATGGCTGCAGCAGGCCAGGCAGGAAACAGGCTTGTTGCTGGCCGTGGAGATAGCCAGCCCCGGGCACCTGGAGCTGGCTCTGAAGTATGGTGTGGATATGGTATGGCTGGGCGCCCGTACCATCTCCAATCCGTTTTCGGTACAGGCAATCGCCGATAAGCTCAGGCAAAAAGACATAGCGGTGCTGGTTAAGAATCCCGTGCACCCCGATTTAAGTCTTTGGATAGGTGCACTGGAGCGGCTTTATCACAGCGGAATAAAAAGGCTGGCAGGGGTGCACCGGGGTTTCTATCCCTGCGAACCCACCAGCTTCCGGAACATCCCCCACTGGGAGATCCTTATCGAATTGAAAAGACGCTATCCCCATCTGCCGGTCCTTTGTGACCCAAGTCATATAGCCGGCGACAGCTCGTATATCGGATACCTCTCGCAAAAAGCCCTGGATCTCAGCGTGGACGGGTTGATGATCGAAACCCACCCCCAACCTGCAAAAGCCTTAAGCGATGCCAAACAGCAGATCACCCCCCGGGAACTCAAAATCCTGGTGGGTGAAATGGAAAAAAGACATTGCTCCTCGGAAAATGCACAGTTTAAAAACTCCCTGGAAACACTACGCGAAAAAATCGACCGCCTCGACACCCGGATGTTCGATATACTGGCACAACGCATGAAACTGGTAAAGGAAATAGCAAAATACAAGAAGCAAAACCAGGTGACCATCCTGCAAATGGAAAGGTGGCAGGACATTCTCACAAGCCGGCTGGAGGTGGGGGAAAAACTGGGATTAAGCAAGAAATTCCTGCATCACCTGCTGGAATTGATCCACAGCGAGTCGATCCGGAAACAAACCGACATCATGAACAAGAACAGGGGGCACGATTAGCTGCCGACTTCCCGCACATCATATTCATAGCCTTCCATCACCGGGTTGGCCAGGATCTTGTTGCAGGCCTCGTTCACCCGTTCCATGGCCTTTTCTTTGCTTTCCGCTTCCAACTCCATGGTGATATGTTTGCCAATACGGACGCTGGATACTTCAGAGAATCCGATGTTCGTCATGCTATGATGTACAGCCTTGCCCTGCGGGTCAAGCAGCGTTTTCAGGGGCATCACGTTGATCTCGGCTATATATTTCTTCATAATCGGCTGAATTTGGGTTCAAAGATATGATAAACGACTGACAAAAGAATATACCATAGGATGATAAGCGGCAATGCAATCGCATGCAATAATACCAATAAAATTAGAGAAAATCCAACAAACACATAGCGAATTTGATTGTTCTTCCAACCCAGGTCGCTAAATTTAAGCGAGAACATACGCAGGGGCAATACCATCAGCAGGGAACCTGCCACTGCAGATGCCTGCCATATCCAGGGCCGGGAAAGAAGCTGCATCTGTTGCATCTCCGCATCCCGGTAATAAAGCATAATGGCCGCAGCAAACAAAAGGGCGATGGCCGGGGTAGGAACACCAATAAAAGCTTCCTTCTGACGCACATCGATGTTAAAACGGGCCAGCCTGAGGGCAGCAAAAACAACGAGCAGGAAGGACAGGGCCATTCCCCCCAGTTGGATGGCCGGCATTTTATCCAGTGCCGTAGGATTGCCTGCAGCAGCATGCAACTGCTCCAGGTGCTGAAAAAGCAGAAAGGAAGGGGCCAGGCCAAAACTCACCAGATCGGCAAGGGAGTCGAGCTGCTCTCCGATAGAAGAGTGAACCTTCAGCAGCCGGGCTACCAGTCCGTCAAAAAAATCAAACACGGCGGCCATACCAATGAAACAGGAGGCCAGGGCCAGGTAACCGCGGGAAGCCAATACCAGGGCTGCTGCTCCTGAAAGCAGATTCAACAGGGTGATGGTATTGGGTATATATGAGGACATAGGCTTCAAAGGCCAAACATTTAGCAATAATTCATGCAAAAATAAGTTAAATTAGTTAGTTTAGCAGCATCAATTCCCAAATATACATGGCTTTGACCAGACAGATCATCCCGATTTTATTATTGCTGGCAGGGCCCCAAATGCTGTTGGGGCAAACGGCCAAATACAGCAATGAGTTTTTATCCATTGGCATCGGGGCGAAATCATTCGGCATGGCCAACACCACGGTAGCCCACATTGATGATGTTACGGCCGGTTACTGGAACCCTGCAGGACTCGCCGGTATGGAGCGAGATTATGAGCTGGGGGCCATGCATGCCGAATATTTCACGGGCATTGCCAAATACGATTATCTGGCCGGGGCCATGGCTGTGGACTCCACTCAGTACCTGGGCCTGTCATTGATCCGCTTTGGTGTGGATAACATCCCCAACACCACCGAACTGATCGACAACCAGGGCAACATCGATTACGACCGGATATCCTATTTCTCGGCGGCAGACTATGCCATGCTCATCTCCTATTCCAGAAAATCCCGCATCCCCAACCTTCGTTACGGAGGTAATGTTAAGATCATCCACCGGAATGTGGGCCAATTTGCCAGTTCATGGGGTTTTGGCTTTGACCTGGGCGTGCAGTACCAGGCAGGCCCCTGGCACCTGGGGGGAACCATCCGGGACGTCACCACCACCTTCAATGCCTGGAGCTTTAACGAAGATGCCCTGGTGGCCCAGGCTGACGACAGCACCTTCAATTTCGCCCCGGACAACAACCTGGAGATCACTATGCCCCGGCTCATCCTGGGTGCCGCCTGGCAAACTACCCTGGCCGATAAATTCCATGCCCTCGTAGAGATGGATATAAACCTATACAGCGATGGGAAAAGAAATACCCTGATAAGTTCCAATCTGGTGAGCCTGGAACCCCACATCGGAGCAGAGCTCCACTATAACAACCTGATATACATCAGGCTGGGAGTAGGCCAGTTTCAACAGGTCAGGGACATCAGGGAGAAAAAACGCTTATCCTGGCAACCCAACCTGGGTGTAGGTATTCATTACAAAGGCTTTACCATCGATTATGCCCTGACCGATATCGGCAACCAGTCGGTGGCCTTGTATTCCAACATATTTTCTCTGCGTTATGCATTCGACGCCAGTGGAAACGAAAAAGAAAAGTAACCCGGCGACTGCTAGATGGCATAAAATAAATTATATCTTTGTACTGAAAGCACCATGCACCAAATCAAACAGATCTGTCTCATCAGTTGCCCTTCAGGCCGGTGCCAGATGGCCATCCCTGAAAAAATGCCCCTGTTATAAAATCATCTACTATGAAGATCGCTGTTGACTTTGACGGAACCATCGTGGATAATAGATACCCGAAAATAGGAAAACCCAGGCTCTTTGCCTTTGAAACACTGCTGGAGCTTCAAAAGAAGGGTCACGACCTGATCCTGTGGACCTACCGATCGGGCAGCAAGCTGGATGAGGCGGTGGCTTTCTGTAAAGAGCACGGTCTGGAATTTTATGCGGTCAATAAAAACTATCCCGAAGAGCAGGAAGATGAGCGGATGAGCCGGAAGATCGCTGCAGATATCTATATCGACGACAGAAACCTGGGTGGTTTCCCCGGATGGAGCGAGGTGTGGAAAATGCTGAATCCTGATGTATATCAACAAGACAACGGCGCTGCAAACCCAAAAAAAATTAACAACCTGATAAAAAAAATATTTTCCAGGAAATGAAACGACGCACAAAATTATACACCTCAAGCACCTTTCGTTTATTGATCCTGGCCGCCGGGATGGTGGCAGCCTGCTCCTGCTCCAACAAAGGTGGGGAAAATCAACAGGAACCACCCCGGGAAAAGGAAAAAAAGAAGGACACATACAAAGAAGTCACTTCTCTTCGTGCAATGGAACAAAAAGACCTTTATACCGCCGGAACCAAAATAGTCTTTCATCTGGAATGGCCGGACACGGTAAGTATTGATTCTATCAAAACCTATACCAACAACCAACAGAGAGAAGCCATATATCAGGCGGCAGCAGAAATCCCCATAGGCACCGAAGGGCTGGCCATGGGCAACAATACCTTCAAAGTGGAAGCTTTCCTGAATAATGGACATAAAGAGACCCATTATCAAGCCCTGAGGCTTAAATCGAATATCAAGCCCAGGGCCTATCGCTGCCAGGTTGAGCAGACCTATCCCCACGATCCCACGGCATTCACACAGGGTCTTTATTATGAAAAGGGTTATCTATATGAAGGCACAGGTAAACGAGGAGGTTCCTCCCTGAGAAAGATTGAGCTGAAAAGCGGAGACCTGATCAGCAGCCTGGCCCTGCCCGCCGAATATTTCGGCGAGGGCATCACCGGTTTTAAAGACAAGATCATTCAACTGACCTGGACTTCCCGCACCGGTTTCATCTATGACAAGGAGAGCTTCCGGCTCATCAACAAAGTACGCTACCCCACCGAGGGATGGGGCCTGACCACCGACGGCAGCAGGTTGATCATGAGCGACGGCTCGGCCACCATCTATTTTCTTACACCCAATTTCAACGAAACAGGCCGCATCAAAGTCTACGACAACAACGGTCCGGTCCGGAACCTGAACGAGCTGGAATACATCAATGGCAAAGTATACGCCAATGTTTACCAGCAGGATTATATCATCAGCTTCAATCCGGAAAACGGCAAGGTATTGGAAAAAATAGACTGCTCCAGCCTTGTACCTGATCAATATAAAAACAGCCGGGAGTATGTGCTCAATGGGATTGCCTGGGACCCTGAAGATCAATGCCTTTTTTTGACCGGCAAAAGGTGGGATAAGGTATACCAGATTGCCTTGCCTGAATAAACCAGGTCGATAAAGATTCGGTTTAAGAAATAAGAAACATGGAGACCGACTTCCCGGTCTAAATCCATTCCCGGCACTTAATTTGGCAGGATTCAAAACAAATCCTTCTAATAATCAACTATCAGTAATTGATTTTACCTGCACAACCCGCAACCCTTCAGGCATTTATAAACCTTGATCTTGTATGGATAAGACAGGTCAAATTACCTGCCGGGAAGGACACCCCTTTTTTTGATCGGCATTTTGGTTATTTTTATCGATAACCCTATATAAATTAAACAACTGTGCCTTCCTGCCTGTTCATATAGTTATAACCGCCCCAAAATCATGTGATATGAAAAACCTCTCGATACTCGGAAGAATTTTATTTGCCCTACCCTTCGGAATCTTTGGTTTGAACCATTTTTTCATGGTGGATTTTTTCACCGGGATGTTGACATCGTTCATCCCCGGTACGGGTTTCACAGTACTCCTTACAGGAATCCTTTTGATCGCTGCCAGTCTGAGCATCATATTCAAAAAATTTATCCGGTTGGCCTGCCTGATGCTGGCTGCCTTGCTGCTCATATTTATCCTTACCATACACCTGCCGGGCCTGTTCGAAGGCGGCAATGGTGCCAGGATGGCCATGATGCAGATGCTGAAAGATACTTCCTTGATGGGCGGTGCCCTGGTAATGGCCACGCTTTATGACGGGGAATAAAAAAGGAAGCTGTTAGTTGAGTTTTCTGGCGATAAGCTGCAGTACTTCGGCTTTTCCACGGTGGTAATAGCCTTCATCCACCTCCCGCTGCTTCTCTTTTAGATGCAACAAATCCAGGTCGGTGATGTCTTCCATCAGATCCTGCCGCTGATAAAGCAGATCGAGGTTCTTAGGTCCACCGGTGTTGTAATGAATTTGCTTTCTGGAGAAGGCCTCGATCAACAAGTATCCCCCTGGCTTTAATAAACTGATGAGCTTTCGGTGCATCTGATGTCGGTTCTGCTGCGGAAGGTGCAGGAAAATGAGGGCAATGGCATCAAAGCGTTCTCCGGTCTGGAAGTCCTCGATGGACGAGATACTATAATCCACCTCCACACCATATTCCCTGCAAAGTGCCATGGCTTTGTCCCTGGCAGGCTGGCTGAAGTCGAAGGCGGTAACCCTCCAGTTCTTCAATGCAGCATATACGGCGTTGCGGCCTTCTCCTTCGGCAGGAAGCAATACGGAGCCCCGCTCATGGTTGTCGATGAATTCCTTGAAGAAATCATTGGGACGTCTGCCATAAACAAACTCCTTGGTATCGTACCTTTGGTCCCAGAATTCCTGCATGGCACTAACGTTTTCGTTGGTTAAACAATGATCCGGCCTGGGATCTAATTATGAATGAATATTAAAACATTTTCGCATAAAATCAAAAAATATGGAGCTAAAAATGCCGCTTTTTTTCAACTCATCCCCAGGTATATATCCAGAATTCGAGAACCAATCCCTCTGGGCCGGCACGTTGGACTGCAAGGCACTCAAATAAAAGACCCTGACAACAGAAAAAACGGTTTTACAAATAGTCCCGTGCATCGGTTTGCTCCTTGACAAAGGGGGCAATGGCCCGGTGATATATTCCCTGTACATAGGCAATGGCCATTCCGTAATTGGTAACGGGAATGCCGGCTTCCACAGCCGGACGGATGCGGTTGATCAGTTGCTTGCGGGTGATCATGCAACCCCCGCACTGAACAACCAGTGCATATTCATGAATATCACGGGGCAGGTCGTTGAGTCCGGCCACCACCTCATAGGCTATGTTCTTTCCTGTGAAGTTGGATATCCACCTGGGGATCTTCACCCGGCCTATGTCGTCGCAGGAAACATGGTGGGTGCAGGATTCCAAAAGCAACACCCGATCTCCGTCTTTCAATCTGGAAATGGCAGGGGTTCCCTCCACATAACTATCGAAATCCCCTTTGAAGCGCGCCAGTACAATACTAAAACTGGTAAGGGGGATATGATCGGGCACAGAGGAATCAGCTTTGGTGAAGACCTGGCTGTCGGTGATGGCCAGGCTGGGTTGTATACCCGTTTTCTTCAGGAAGCTGTCCACTTCCCGCTCCTTGAGTACCACACTCACGGCATCATTGTCGAGGATATCGCGGATAGCCTGCACCTGAGGCAATATAAGCCTTCCGGCGGGAGCTTCTATATCGATGGGGGTGATCAGCAAGACAATATCCCCGTACTGCAGCAAATCACCTACCAGCGAAGGGGTTTTATAAGCCGACTCCGGTATGGTTTGTTTGATGGTGTCAATCAATGCTCCCTTGTGGTCGGGACCTGTCGTATTGTAATCCATCACCCGGCAATCATATTTTGTCTCGATCATTTGCCGCACATCCGGGTCCAGCTCCTGCTGATCGGATTTGTTATGGATCACGATGAAAGGGGTGGCTGTTTTGCGAAATTCGCCGATCACCTGTTCCTCAAAATCGCCGAACAGGTTATGGGCGATCACCAAAATCGCCAGATCGATCGTTTTGATCGATTGACGGGTTTTATGTATCCTCTTCCCACCCAGGTCTCCCTCATCATCAATACCTGCTGTATCAACCAATACTACAGGTCCAAACCCGGTAATCTCAAAGGACTTTTTCACCGGATCGGTGGTGGTTCCTGCGTGATCCGAAACAATGGCTATGTCCTGATCCGCAAGCTGATTGATCAGCGAGCTCTTGCCGTGATTTCTTCTTCCGTATATCCCTATATGGGGCTTAGATTCTTTGCCTTTGGCCATAAAATAATTTACTTGTATAGAATTTTATTAAGGTTTTGTTTTTAAGTTGAATGGTACTGCAATATTTGAGTTTTGAGGAACTTGTTGCTGTAGAACCCCCATGTTTATGGATGTCCTTGTTGTGCAGGTTACTGGATGGGGGTTTCATTTAAAAATAAGGCCATATCTGCCGCACCCTAGTGCATCAATTCGTCGATCCGGAAGCCCATCTTCAGCAGATTAGCGGGCTCAAGCAAGGATTTTAGCCTGTCTTCCTCCAGGTATTCCAGTTTGCGGTTGGCTTCAAACACATTGATCTGCTCCAGTTTCATTGTCTTTGCCAGATCGGCAGCACGGTGGTAGCCTATATAAGGGCTTAAAGCCGTTGTCACCGAAGGGCTAAGATGTAATCTCCGGAGTGCCGTATGAGAATAAACGCGCATCCCCTTGAGCATATTATCCATCAGGGTTTGATTGGTGGCGATCAACAGCTTGAGGCTTTCCAGCAGGGCATGGCCTACCATGGGGACATAGGGATTCAGTTCCAGGTTTCCCTGGCCGGCCAGAGAAGAGATCAAGGCGTCGTTGGTATAGATCTTATGAGCGGAGCTGATCACGAATTCGGGTATCACGGGATTGATCTTGCCGGGCATGACCGAGCTGCCTACCTGCCGGGCAGGTATACTCAACTGTTTCTCACCGCTCAGGTCGGATGAGAGGATGCGCAGATCCGAGACCATTTTTTCCAGGTTCACTGCATGAGCTTTCAGGGTGGCATGGACCTCTACCAAAGCATCCAGGTTATTGGTTGCGTCGGGCATGTTTTCTGTGCGTGCCATAGGCAGGTTGGTCAGACGACGCAACACCGGCACTACTTCCATTATAAAGTAAGTGGGCACGGTTATTCCCGTACCAATGGCACTGCCTCCCAGGTTCACGACCTTGATGCGTTCCATGCATTTGGAAACACGCCACCAGTCCCTTGAGAAAGCCTCGTTGTATGTACTGAAGAGCTTCCCGAAAGAGGAAGGCACCGCTTCCTGCATCTGTGTGTAGCCGATCCTCAGGTCATCGCGGTGCTGCTGCTCGAGCCCTTCCAGGGTTTCCCGCATCCGGTTGATATGCTCCTCCAGTTGCTCCAGCAAGCGCATGGCAGCCACTCTCAGGGCAGTAGGTACCACATCGTTGGTGGACTGATAGATGTTGGCATCTTCAATGGGATCGATATGCTCATAGGCACCACAGCTTTTGCCCATCTTCCGGAGCGCCACATTGGTAATGATCTCATTGATGTTCATATTGATGCTGGTGCCCGCACCTCCCTGTACGGCAGGAACAATAAAGCTATCCAAATGCCTGCCTTCCCCAAGCTCCTCTGCACTCCTTGTCAACGACTCCAGAACCTGATCGTCCATGAGTCGCAGGGGTACCTGTGTGCCGGGATATTTCGTTCTGATGGCCGTTTTGAATCGCTGATAGGTCTGATAGCAAGCCAGCTTCACGGTTGCCATCGCCCGGAACCACTCGGGATGAAAAGGGGTTCGGTCGGGAAAGTTCTCGCGGGCCCGTACCGAATGAATGCCGTAAAGGGCATCATCGGGCAAACGGCGCTCCCCAAGCTGATCCTTCTCCACTCTCATAATGATGCTTTGAATATTAAAAACTCAAATTTAACATTTATAGAATAAAAAACATCTAACCAACAAGCTCAGAAATTCTTTGGGCTAACATAACCAATTTGAAAGGGGGAATTCTCTTTCCGATAGGAATTTTATTATTATTTTAGCCGGAAAATTCTTAAATATGCTGGAATTCATTCAGGGAGAAATACTGGAGGCCACCCCGGCCTACGTGGTGATGCAGAACAACGGGCTGGGCTATTTCATCAACATTTCGGTGAATACTTATTCCGATGTTTCGGGAAAGAAGGAGGGTGTGTTATACATCCACGAGATTGTTCGCGAAGATGCCTATATGCTCTATGGCTTTGCCAGAAAAAATGAACGGGAAATTTTCCGCAGCTTAATCTCTGTATCAGGGGTAGGAGCCAATACCGCCTGTATGATGCTCTCATCGCTCTCGCCTGCAGAGATCAAAACCGCCATCGTTCAGGAACAGGTCAATACGCTCAAGGCTGTCAAGGGTATTGGGGCCAAGTCGGCCCAGCGCATCATCGTGGATCTGAAGGATAAACTGGAAAAAGAGCCCGGTGAAGGAGAAATTATTTCTACCTCAGACAATACAAGCCGGGAAGAAGCGTTATCTGCTTTAGTGACTTTAGGTTTCTCCAAAAAGCAGGTAGAAAAAGTATTGGATACCCTTACCAGCCAGGAACCGGACCTGAATGTAGAATCATTGGTGAAGAAAGCATTAAAGAAACTCTGATAACCCCAATCATCATCCTTGAATCTCAATCGTCAGGAAATAATTAAACCGCTGCTTTTTTTGTTTATGTGGGCTTTTGCTATGACTTCAGAGGCTCACATTCGTTTTTCCATGCAGCTCCCCCAGAATCCCGACTCTACTGCTCCCAGGGATACCATTGACCTTCCCTACGAATTCAAAGATGAACAGGAATATATCTTTCAGAAAGAAAAAGAAAGATCTCCCCTTTTGCTGAAGGATCCTGAGAACATACGATCCTTTTACGAATATGATGCCGAGAACGACGAGTATGTATTGAAGAAAAAGATAGGCGATTTTGATTACCGCATGCCTACCCATCTAAGCCGTGATCAGTATTGGGATTATCAGTTTGAAAAGATGGTAAGGGATTTCTGGCGGCAAAAGGCCAGTGGCATGGAGGCCACCGAGGATGAAGGGCTGGTACCCAGCCTCAAGCTGGGAGGGGAAACCTTCAACCGGATCTTTGGCAGCAACACCATCAATATTGTACCACAGGGATCGGCCGAGCTGATCTTCGGGGTAAACATCAACAATGTGGAGGATCCCAAGCTCTCGGAGAAGCTCAGGCGCAACACCACTTTTGATTTTGAGGAAAAGATCCAGATGAATGTCACCGGAACCATCGGCGACAAGATCAAGCTGGGCATCAACTACGACACCGAAGCCACCTTCGACTTCGAGAACCAGACCAAGCTGGAATATTCGGGTGGGGAGGACGAGATCCTACAGGACATAGAGGCGGGCAATGTGTCGATGCCCCTTCCGGGCTCCCTGATCACAGGCAGCCAGAGCCTTTTCGGCATAAAGACCAAGCTGCGGTTCGGCAACCTCGATGTTACCAGCGTTTTTTCCCAGCAGAAGGGTCAGAGCAAGGTGATACAGGTAAAAGGCGGGGCCCAGACCCAGAGCTTTGACCTGAAAGCCGATGAATACGATCAGAACCGGCACTTTTTCCTCTCTCATTACTTTAGAAAAAATTACAACCAGGCTTTGAGAAGGCTGCCGATGATCCAGTCCAACATACAGATCACCCGGGTGGAAGTATGGGTAACCAACAAAACGAGCAATTTCGAGAACTCCCGCAACATTGTCGCCTTCATGGACCTGGGCGAGGGGCGCATCAACGGGTCCACCGATCACATCCTGGGCTCTGCTGCGGACATCTCTTCTATCTCGAGCGGACCGGCTGACAATGGCGTCAACAGCCTATACGGGGATGTCACCTCCAATCCGGCAGTACGCGACATCAGCCAGACCAACAACATCCTCCAGCAAATGATGAGCGATGCCTTCCAAAGCGGACAGGACTTCGTGAAACTGGAGAATGCCCGACGGCTCAACGACAATGAATATACCCTGCATGATAAGCTGGGATATATATCCCTTAAATCGCCGCTTCGCAACGATGAGGTACTGGCCGTGTCCTTTGAATATACCATCGCCGGCCAACAAAAACAGGTAGGTGAATTCGCCAACCAGGGCATTACCGCACCCGATGCGCTAATGGTAAAATTGCTGAAAGGTACCGCTTTCACTCCTCAGTTTCCGACCTGGCAATTGATGATGAAGAACATATACTCCATCAATGCTTATCAGGTAAACCCCGATGGTTTCCGGCTCAACATCCTTTACCAGGACGATCAAACCGGCAATGAGCTCAACTACATACCAGCCGGCAAGATCCAGGATGAAAGGCTGCTCAGGGTATTGAACCTGGATAATGTCAATTCCCAGAACGATCCCAACCCCGATGGTATGTTCGACTTTATTCCGGGAATCACCATCGACCCGTCGAACGGAAAGATCATCTTTCCTGTTCTTCAACCTTTTGGCGATTATCTGAAGAAACAGATCGGCAATGAATCGATTGCCGAAGATTACGTGTTTGAGGAGCTGTACGATTCCACCTTGACAGTGGCCCGTCAGACGGCAGAAAAAAACAAATTCAAGCTGAGCGGTGAATACCAGTCCTCGTCCAGTTCGGAGATACCCCTGAATGCCATGAACATACCGGAAGGCTCGGTGATTGTGACGGCCGGCGGGCGCCAGCTTACCGAGAACGTCGATTACACGGTGGATTATAACCTGGGACGGGTGAAGATCCTGAATGAAGGCCTGCTGGAATCGGGCACCCCGATACAAATCTCCCTGGAGAGCCAGTCGACCTATAGCCTGCAGAAGAAAACGCTCATCGGATCGCACCTCAACTATGCTGTTTCCGAGGATTTCAACCTGGGGGCCACGGTGATGAACCTCACCGAACGGCCCCTTACGCGTAAGGTAAACATTGGCAATGAACCCATCTCCAACACCATATGGGGGCTGAATGGCTCCTACCGCACCCAGTCGCCTTTCCTGACCGAGATGATCGACCGCATTCCCTTACTGGATACCAGGCAGGAGTCGAGCATCCGCATCAACGGGGAGTTCGCCCACCTCATACCGGGGCATTCGCAGGCCATACAGGACAAGGGGATCTCCTACATCGATGATTTTGAAGGCAGTGAAACCTCCATCGACATGAAGAACCCGGCAGCCTGGGTACTATCGAGCACCCCGCAGGGCCAACCCGGTCTTTTCCCCGAGGCACAACTGATCGATTCCCTGCCCTACAACTACAACCGGGCCCACCTGGCCTGGTACCACATCGACCCCCTGTTCCTGCGGGAGAACAGCCCCAACATGCCCCAGCACCTGAAGAGCAACCCCGAGCAACGCTCCAGCCATTTCGTCAGGGAGATCTATGAAAAAGAACTCTTCCCCAAACGCGATAACCCCAACGACATACCCGCCAGCATACAGGTGCTCAACCTGGCCTATTTCCCCAACGAAAGGGGACCCTATAACTACGAACATGAACCCAACGGAGCCCCGGGCGTCTCCCGGGGCATCGAACCCGACGGATCCCTCCGGGATCCCGAATCCAGATGGGCCGGCATCATGCGGGAGATATCCACCACCGACTTCGAGGAATCGAATGTTGAGTACATCGAATTCTGGATGATGGACCCCTTTGTTTACGACTCAGCCCGTACCAACGACGGTACCCTCTATTTCAACCTGGGTAACATCTCGGAAGACATCCTCAAGGATTCAAGAAAAAGTTTCGAAAACGGACTGCCTGGCTCCGAACAGGTGGATATGGTAGACACATCCTCATGGGGGCGCATCCCCGTGAGCCAGTCACTGGTCAATGCCTTCGATAACGATCCCACCGCCCGCAGATACCAGGATGTCGGACTCGATGGTCTCAACAGCGAGGATGAACGCAGCTTCTTCGAACGTTACCTGGATAACCTGCAGGGGTATCTCACACCGCCGGCTTATGAGCGCGCGTCACAGGATCCTTCGAACGATGATTACCATTACTACCGGGGCAGCGATTATGACCGCCAAAAGCTGGGGATCATCCAGCGATATAAAAAATACAACGGGATGGAAGGCAATTCCCCCACCTCAGAGCAATCCCCCGAGCCTTACCCTACCTCCGGGAAAACCTTGCCCGACGTGGAAGACATCAATCAGGACAATACCCTGGCAGAAAACGAGAATTATTTCCAGTACGCGGTGGAGCTGGACCCCAACCGGATGAATGTGGGTCAGAACTACATCACCGATAAGGTTGAAAGAAACGTGGAACTGGCCAATGGACAAAAATCCGAGATCACCTGGTACCAATTTAAAATCCCCATCAAGGATCCCGACAAACGGGTGGGGGCCATCCGCGATTTCAAGTCAATACGGTTCATGCGCATGTTCCTGCGGGGCTTTGAGGATTCGGTGATCCTTCGTTTTGCCAAGCTAAACCTGGTGCGGGGAGAATGGCGCACTTATACCAAATCGCTGAGCGAAGCCGGTGAGAACCTCTCTGCACCCGAATATTCGATGGGCAATATGCGGATCTCGGCCGTCAACATCGAGGAAAACGCTAACAAGACCCCGGTCAACTACGTGCTGCCTCCCGGCATCGACCGGGTGATCGACCCGACCAACCCCCAGCTGCGTCAGCTCAATGAGCAGGCCATCGTGTTCAAGGTCAACAGCATCGAAGACGGCGATGCCCGGGCAGCCTTCAAGAATGTGAACCTGGATGTGCGCCAATACAAAAAACTCAGGATGTTTCTCCACACCGAGGCCCTGGAGAACGAGATCCTCAACGACGGCGACTTGCGGGTATTCATCCGCCTGGGCACCGACTACCGCAACAACTACTATGAATATGAGATGCCCCTGGAAGTCACGGAGCCGGGTTACTACAACAACAACAGCAGCAGCGACCGCAATCAGGTATGGAAGAATGAGATGGTCATCGACCTGGAAGAACTCCCTGGTGTCAAGCTGCAACGCAACCAGGCCATGAGAGAGCGCGGCTCCAACATCCAGATGAACACCATCTACAGCCTCATCAATAACGAGACCCGGATCAGCGTTAGGGGTAATCCCAACCTGAGCGACCTGCGAACCATCATGCTGGGTATCCGCAACCCCGACCAGCAAAGCAATGCCCTTTCCAGGGACGACGGCATGCCCAAGTCAGGGGAGATATGGCTCAATGAGCTTCGGCTGACCGACTTCAAGGAAAAAGGCGGATGGGCCGCCCGTGGACGTATATCAACCCAGCTGGCCGACCTGGGTATGATCAATGTGGCCGGTAACATGAGCACACCGGGGTTCGGTAGCATCGACAAGAAAGTCAACGAGAGAAGCAAAGAAGAAAAAGCCCAGTACGATCTGTCCACCAACTTAGACCTGGGAAAATTCTTCCCCGAAAAAACCGGGGTGAAGATCCCCCTCTACCTGGGCTATTCCGAACGCTTCATCACCCCTGAATACAACCCGCTGAACCCCGACATCAAACTGGACGATGCCCTGGATGCCACCGAAAGCCAAAGTGCTAGAGACTCCATCCGCAACATGACCCAGGACTACGTACGCCGCAAAAGCTTCAACCTGAACAATGTGCGGGTGAACCCACAAAACCAGCAAAAACGCCGGTTTTATGACATCTCCAACTTCTCGCTGAACTATTCCTACAACGAATTCTATGCCCGGGACATCAATACCAAATACAACATATCCAAAGAATTCCTGGGAAGCCTCCTCTACAATTACAATACCCAGCCTAAAGCCGTTACTCCTTTCCGCGGGCTGGGCGGTATATTCAATTCCGACCTGTTCAGGATCATCCGTGACTTCAATTTCTATTACTACCCCTCATCGTTCACCTTCCGCACCGAGGTGAGAAGACATTACAATGCCCTCCAAAACCGCAGCATTGCCAATCCCAACATCAAATACCAGCCTACCTTTGACAAGAATTTCCTTTGGAACCGCCATTATGAAATGAAATGGGATCTGACCCGGTCGCTGAAACTGAACTTCACCGCTACCAACCGCGCACGCATTGATGAGCCGCAGGGAATGGTCGATAAGAACCGCGCCCCCTCTACCTACCGGCACTGGAAAGACTCTGTAATGACCAACCTTCAATCCTTTGGCCGCAACGTAGATTACAACCATAAATGGGATGCCAGCTACCGGGTGCCCATCAATAAGCTACCCCTGCTGGACTGGATCAATGTTTCGGCACGCTACAATGGCACCTTCAATTGGCAGGCAGGCCCCAATTTCTCTGATACCAGTAACATCGACCTGGGTAACACCATCCGCAACTCCAATACCCTCCAGTTAAACAGTCAGTTTAACCTGAACAACCTGTACAACAAGGTGGGCTTTCTCAAAAAAATCAACCAACGATCGAGGGCCCGCGAGAAGAAGGAATACGAAACGGTGAATTATGAAAGAAAGAATGTGGACCTGGAAGCCAATGAACCCCGAAAAATATATCACAACCTGATGACAGAGGAGGTGCAGGTGGAAGTGATCGATCAAAACGGTCAGAAAATTGAGGGATCCACCGAGGTGACCAGCCAGCGGTCAGTGGCTTTTACGACCGGCGAGGATTATGAGAACACCACTTTCAAGGTGGAAGGCAAGATTGAAAAAAAAGACGGGTTCTTCGAGCTCCTGGCAGAGCATACGGCCCGCTTGCTGATGGGCGTGAAAAATATCTCCTTGTCCTTCTCTCAAACGCAAGGAACAGAACTGCCGGGTTTCAACTACTCCTCACAGATCATGGGCATGAACCAGGTCGACGGACAGCTTACACCTACCCTTCCCTTTATCCTGGGCTGGCAGAATGAAAATTTTGCAGAAATGGCGGTCAACAACGGATGGATCACCGACGACCCCAGGCTCAGCAGTCCTTTCATGCTCACCCACAATGAAAACCTGAACCTGCGGGCCACCATTGAACCTTTCGACTGGATACGCATTGATCTGAACGGCTCCCGTACGTTGGCCAACAACAGCCGGGAATATTACGTAGCCGACAGCAGCGGTGTGATCAACACCTACGGGCTTCAGGAACAGGGCAACTTTTCCATGAGCTTTTTGTCCATCAACAGCGCTTTCGAAAAGAGCAACCAGGATAACAACTACCACTCCAACGCTTTCGAGCGTTTCCGAAACAACCGCCGGGAGATCAGCAAGCGCCTGGCACTGGAGAGAAGATCGCGGCGGGATGATTACAACCCAGGTACAGCGGAAGAAGACGGATATTGGGATGGCTATGGCCCCTCCAGCCAGCAGGTGCTCATCCCAGCTTTCCTCTCAGCATACGGGGAGTATGACGCCAAAAACGCTCCCCTGGGCAATTTCCCAAAAATTCCCTTCCCCAACTGGCGCATCACCTTCAATAAACTAGGTGATGTGGGTTTCATAAAGAAAGTGACCGACAACGTGAACATCAGCCATGCTTACCGGAGCACATTCACTGTTGGCTCATTCATTATGAACAACGAGTTCCAGGATATAGAAAGTCAGCTGAGCACCCTGCGGGATGTGAAGAACAACTTCCTGCCCCGCAATGAGATCAACAGCATCGCCATCAACGAACAGTTTAACCCCCTGATCAATTTCGACGTCACCTGGAAAAACAACCTCACTTCCCGTTTCCAGATCTCCAAATCCCGACGGATAGCCTTTAGCTTTTCCAACAACCAGATCACCGAGACCCTCTCAGAGCAATACTCCTTCAGCATTGGATACCGTTTCGAGGATTTCCACCTGATACTGGATTTCGGCGACCGGGAGGAATCCCTGCCCAACGACCTGAATGTAAAAGGCAACATGAAGATCCGCGACAACCTCACCATCCTCAGGAAACTGGATGAAGAAGTCGACAACCTCCCCACCGCAGGACAACGCAATGTGGTGCTGGGTTTCTCGGCCGATTACGCCCTGAGCAACCGGTTCAATGTTCGGGTGTTTTTCGACCGCAACGTCAACGAACCCAAGATCTCGCGTTCCTATCCCACCTCCAACACCAACTTCGGGTTCAGTTTGCGATTTACTCTGGCCGAATAATTTTCATATGGAAAAAAATTTGTAATTTTGGGGTGGAAACCAAATTAAAACTAAAAGCCATGAACATCCCTGAAAATTTGAAGTATACCAAAGACCACGAATGGATAAAAATAGACGGCGATGAAGCCTATGTGGGCATTACCGACTATGCCCAGAATGAACTGGGCGACATTGTATTTGTAGAGATTGAGACAGAAGGGGAAAATCTGGATAAAGAAGAAGTATTCGGTACGGTAGAAGCAGTGAAGACAGTCTCAGACATATTCATGCCGATCTCAGGTGAGGTGATGGAGGTGAATTCCAAGCTGGAAGATTCTCCCGAAATCGTCAACAAAGATCCCTATGGAGAAGGCTGGCTCATCAAAGTGAAAATATCCGACAAATCTGAGCTGGACGACCTTCTGGAAGGCGGCAAGTACAAAGAATTGATAGAATCTTAATGGGGAAAAACCCCGGCGGGTCAACCCCCCAGCATAAAAAAAAGCGCTTTCTCGAGAAAGCGCTTTTTTTATGCTGCCCCCGGATAAACCACCATCGGTTCAACCCGGGATATTATTTATTGAGGGACTTCTTGACTTCAACTTCTTTAAATCCTTCTATGTTGTCGCCCACCTTGATGTCGTTGTAATTCTTCACATTCAGGCCGCATTCGTATCCCTCGCGCACCTCTTTGACATCATCCTTGTAACGTTTGAGCGACTCAAGCTCTCCGGTATAGATGACGATCCCGTCGCGTATAACCCGCACCTTGTTGTTCCGCTCGAGCTTGCCGTCACGGACGATACAACCAGCCACGGTGCCGGTCTTCTTGATCTTAAAAGTTTCCTTAACCTCAGCCGAGCCGGTGATCTCTTCCTTCATCTCAGGGATAAGCATACCTTCCAGGGCGTCCTTCATATCATTGATCGCGTCGTAGATAACCGAGTAGAGCCGGATATCAATCTGTTCTTTCTGGGCCAGTTTTCTGGCACTGGTGGAAGGCCTTACCTGGAATCCAATGATGATAGCGTTGGAAGCGGCGGCCAGCAAAATATCCGATTCGGTGATCTGTCCGATGCCTTTATGAATGATGTTGACCTGCAGTTCCTCGCTACTCAGCTTGGAGAAGGCATCCGAGAGGGCTTCGATGGATCCGTCCACATCACCCTTAACCACCAGGTTGACCTCCTGGAAGTTTCCGATGGCGATACGGCGTCCGATCTCATCGAGGGTAATGTGTTTCTGGGTACGCATCGACTGCTCTCGCTCAAGCTGTGAGCGGCGGGTAGCGATCTCCTTGGCCTCCTTCTCGGCTGCCATCACGTTGAACTTATCCCCGGCCTGCGGGGCACCGTTCAGACCAAGCAGCTGTACCGGCTGGGAAGGTCCTACATCATTGACTTCCTTACCCAGCTCATTGTACATAGCCTTTACACGACCCATATGGCTGCCTGCCAGGATCACATCCCCCACCTTTAACGTGCCGGCCTGCACCAGCACGTTGGATATGTACCCCCGGCCATGGTCCAGCCACGATTCGATAACCGTGCCGTGGGCCGGCTTGTTGGGATTGGCCTTCAACTCCTGTACATCTGCCTCCAGCAGCACTTTCTCCAGCAACTCTTTAATGTTCTCTCCTTGCTTGGCCGAAATATCCTGGCTCTGATATTTTCCGCCCCAGTCTTCGACCAGGTAATTCATGTTGGCCAGCTCTTCCTTCAGTCTTTCAGGGCTGGCACCAGCTTTATCAATCTTATTAATGGCAAAGACAATAGGTACCCCGGCTGCAGAAGCATGGTTGATGGCCTCCACTGTCTGGGGCATGATGTTGTCATCGGCAGCCACCACGATGATGGCAATGTCGGTTACCTGTGCCCCACGGGCCCTCATGGCTGTAAAAGCCTCGTGTCCAGGGGTATCCAGGAAAGTGATTTGCCGTCCGTCGCCTACTTTCACCCGGTAAGCACCGATGTGCTGAGTGATACCACCAGCCTCTCCGCCGATCACGTTGGTCTTGCGAATATGGTCCAGCAGGGAGGTCTTACCGTGGTCCACATGGCCCATCACAGTAGCGATGGGATCGCGGGGCTCGAGATCTTTCTCATCATCTTCCTCTTCCTTAATGGCCTCTTGTACATCAACACTTACAAATTCAACCTTGTAGTTGTACTCATCAGCTACCAGCGCCATGGTTTCGGCATCCAGCCTCTGGTTGATCGAAACCAGCAGACCCAGGTTCATACAGGTCTGGATCACGTCGTTCACCGATTCATCCATCATACTGGCCAGTTCTTTGACCGACACAAATTCGGTGACCTTCAGGACGTTCCTTTCCTGTTCCACCTTCTCCTCTTCCTCTTTCTGCTTCTGCGTTATGGCCTGACGTTTCTCCCTTCTGTATTTGGCGGATTTGGATTTGCCTTTGCCTTCCAGGCGGGAGAGGGTTTCCTTAATTTGCTTTTGTACATCTTCCTCGTTGATCTCATTGCGTACAGGACGCTTCTTCTTTTTCTTCCTGGAAGATTTCTTTTGTTCTGCTGCTGCTTTTTTCTTGTTTTCCAGCTGTACGCGTTCCTTATCTTTGTGGATGCGCTTTCTGCGTTTGCGTTTGGGTTTTTCCTCTGTATCTTTATCGCCTTGCTGAGCCGCACCTTCTTTCTTCTTCTGTCCTTCAGGGGTCTTCTTCGGTGCTTCAGGGGCCTTCTTCTGTCTTTCAGCCTCTCTTTCCTTACGGCTCTTGCGGTCGGGACGTGTCTTCTGATTCAGGGAATCCAGATCGATCTTTCCGACCACCTTGATGCTCTCTTCCTCATCCGGCTCTTCCTCTTCCTGAAGAGCTTCACCTTCATCTTCCACGGCATCAGCCCCTTCTTCTTCATCTTCTTCTGCTGCTGCTTCTGTCTCAACCGCCTTTTCTTCAGGGGGCTCTTCCTGTTCTGCCTCCTTATCTTCTATTTCTTCTTCCCCCTTAGCCCCGGATGGCGTTTCCTCAACCGGCTGTTCCACCTCTTTTTCTTCTGCTTCAGGCTTTTCTTCTTCTTGCTTTGCATCAGTAGGTTGCGGCTCTTCGGCAGGAGCTTCCTCTTTTTCTTCAGGTTTGGCCTTTTTCTTCTTCTCGGTCTCCAGATCAATCTTTCCCAGTACTTTGGGGGATTTTTTCTCCCTGGTTTCCTCCTCAGCGGGTTCCTCCCGTTCAGCTTCTTCTTCCTTACCGGATGGCTCTTTTTCTTTTTCCTTTGCCTCTTCACCGGGCTCTTCTTCCTTCTCTTCCGGCTCCCGGGTGGTAGTTTCTGCTTCTTCCTGGTCCGCCTCAGAAGAAGATCCGCTGACATCCTTGATCAGGATCTCCTCATCCTTGTCTTCGCTTTCTCCTTCTTCATTCTCCTTTTCTATGTCATTGATTGAGACGGAACTACGCTCATCATAATTCAGGTTGATTCTCTGTGATTCTTTTTTTACATCAATATCCGTACTATACTCCTTTACCAGTATGTCATACTGATCAGGTGTGACTTTGGCGTTGGGATTTGGATCTATATCATACCCCTTCTTTTTGAGAAAATCAACGATGGTGGATATCCCAACATTAAATTCTCTCGCTAACTTACTTAACCTTTTGACTTTCTTATCTTTCGTCATATAAATCTCCCACAAATTATGGCTACTTCTGGTAAATAAATTCTCCCGAATAAATAATCGGCTAAAATATAATTAATCTGTCAATTTATTCAAATTCTGATTTAAAAATTTCCACGATCTCGTCGATTGTCTCCTTCTCTAAGTCAGTTCTTCTCTCCAGTTCGGGTTTATCCAGCTCCAGAACACTCTTGGCCGTATCCAGCCCCACAGATTTAAGAATATCGAGTATCCACTGATCAATCTCATCAGAAAACTCGTCGATATTCACATCCTCTTCATCTTCCTCTGTTTCCCTGTATACATCAATATCATAGCCTGTCAGCTGACTGGCCAGCTTGATGTTGAGCCCGCCTTTTCCAATGGCCAGGGACACCTCATCGGGATCCAGAAAGACTTCGGCACTCTTTTCTTCTTCATTGAACTTAATGGAATTGATCTTTGCCGGACTCAGGGCCCGCTGAATGAACAGCTGGGTGTTGGTGGTATAATTGATCACATCGATATTCTCATTCCTAAGCTCGCGTACAATACCATGTATTCTGGATCCTTTCATACCAACGCAGGAACCCACCGGGTCAATGCGGTCGTCATAGGATTCCACAGCTACCTTGGCCTTTTCCCCCGGCTGGCGCACAATCTTCTTGATGGTGATCAGTCCGTCATATATTTCAGGTACCTCGAATTCGAATAAACGCTCGAGGAACACCGGTGAGGTTCTTGATATAATGATCAAGGGTGTGTTGTTCCGCATCTCCACACGCACCACTACAGCTCGTAACAAATCGCCTTTGCGGAATCGGTCGGACGGGATCTGCTCGTCTCTGGGAAGGATCAGCTCATTGCCTTCATCGTCCAGTATAAGGATCTCCCGTTTCCATACCTGATATACCTCACCACTGATGATTTGCCCGATGCGTTTCTTATATTTGGCAAATACGTTGTTGCGCTCAATCTCCAGAATCTTGGAGGTCAGATGCTGACGCAGCGAGAGAATGGCTCGCCGGCCAAAATCTTCCAGCCTCACTTCGTCGGTGACTTCCTCTCCCACTTCATAATCGTCATCAATCTCTTTGGCCCTGGACAAGGATATCTGTAGATTTGCGTCCTCCAGCTCATTATCTTCCACAACTTCCCGGTTTCTCCAGATCTCAAAGTCACCTTTATCTATATTGATAATGATGTCAAAATTTTCATCGCTCCCAAAGATCTTTTCAAGAGATTTGCGAAAAACCTCCTCAAGCACATTCATCATGGTAGCCCGGTCGATATTCTTGAGCTCCTTGAACTCGGAAAACGTGTCAAATAAATTCGCAGTATCCATCTCTTTCATGGTTTTAAAAAGATATTAATAATTTGGTATGGTGAATATCCCCAAACGGGATATCATGCTCCTGATGTAGGGTTTTCTTCTTATTTTTATCGGTTTTAATTCTTTTTTTCTCCTCCACCCGGATCTTCTCGGGCGATACACTCAACAACCGACCGCTGATCTGTGTATCATCGTGTAGCTGAACCTGCACCTTCTGACCCACGTTCTTGTCGTACTGCTCATAAACCTTAAAGGGCTCGGTCAAACCCGGTGAAGTGACCTCCAGGTCATAGGCATCGATCTTTTCTGCAAACAATGAACGCAACTGCCGGTTAATATCAATGCATTCATCCAGTTTAATGCCTTTATAATCATCAATAATAACCTGAATCCTGCCCTTTTTATTTTGCAGGCCAACGATAAAAAACCCGCGTCTCTCCGCCAGCTCTTCCACCGCCTTTCTTAGATCAGCATCATCAATCACAGTGTGTCCCCCACTTTTTAATACGAAAAATGGGGACCTCGTCCCCATTCAACTCCATTCTATTTTTCAGCGCAAAAGTAAAAATAATGTTCTTAACAGACAAATAAATATGCAAATTAATTTATAAATTCATTTAAATCCATACCGTTCCCCGGCGGGTAGATTTTACATTCTGAAAACGAGCCTTTTCAAAGAGTTAAAATATTTATTAGCTTTGGAAGCTGAATGAATTTGATAAACGAGTGGTCATAAATACCTATTGTATCCGTGAAACGTCCATGACAAAATAATCATTAATATCACAAAAGGAGATGATTATTTTGTCATGGTAAGTTGCACAAGGCCAAAACAATAAATAAAAATAATCTTGTGAAACCTGCATCCAAGAAATTACACAACAAGGACATGATTATTTCATGCAGGTTCCATACGGCCAAATTATTGAATAAAAGATAACCGTATGAATAAGAAAAAAATCATCAACGATCCGGTATATGGTTTCATCAACCTGTATGATGACATCATCTATGAACTCATTGAGCATCCGCTATTCCAGAGGCTTCGGAGGATCAAGCAGCTAGGCCTCACCCATCTGGTATATCCGGGAGCCACCCACACCCGTTTTCAGCATTCTTTGGGATCGTTGCACCTGATGCAGTCGGCCATCAGCACGATCCGATCTAAGGGCCATGAAATCAAGGATGAAGAGGCACAGGCCGCAAAAATTGCCATACTTTTGCACGACTTGGGGCACGGGCCTTTTTCCCATTCCCTGGAGTCGAATTGGGTAAAGGATTACTCCCACGAGGATTTTTCGCTGATGATGATGAACATGCTCAATGATCAGTGGAACGGGCAGCTGGAGCTGGCCATGAAGATCTATCGCAACCAGCACCCTAAAAAATTCCTGCATCAGTTGGTATCCAGCCAACTCGATATGGACCGGCTCGATTACCTCAGGAGGGACAGTTTTTTCACAGGTGTTTCAGAGGGTGTGATCGGTTCCGACCGCATCATCAAAATGCTGAGTGTTCACGACGATCAGTTGGTGATAGAGGCCAAGGGCATCCATTCCATCGAGAAGTTTCTTATTGCCCGATGGATCATGTACTGGCAGGTATATTTTCACAAGACGGTGGTATCGGCCGAACAGCTTATCACCCGCATCCTGGACCGGGCAAAGGAACTGATGCAGCAGGGGGAAGACCTTCCTGCCTCCGGGCCTTTGAAATATTTTCTGGAAGAGCGCTACCACAACGACAACCGGGAGGATATGCTGAAGATGTACTCCAAAATCGACGATACCGACCTGTCGGTGGCCGTCAAATCATGGTCGGAAAGCCGTGACAGGGTCCTTTCCCTGTTATGCAATAACATGCTCTGGCGACGCCTGTTTAAAATAGAACTGCAGAAGGAACCCCTCGGGCAGGAGCGTCTGCGGGCAGCCAGAGAAGAGGCCCAAAGCCGGCTGGGGCTTTCCCGTCAGGAGGTGAATTACTTCGTATTTACCCAGTCCATAACCAACAAGGCCTATAGTTCATCCAGCGATCAGATCCAAATCCTCTATAAAGACAACAAAGTCAAGGACGTGGCAGAAGCTTCCGACATGCTTAGCCTGCCTGTTTTATCAAAGATCGTCAAAAAATATTTTCTATGTTATCCCAAGGAATATAACTTGAATTTGTAAATTATCATTATTTTTGCGAAAACTTAAGAGAGCACCTATGGAATATACAGCACGGGAAATTGCCGATATCCTGAACGGTGAAATAGAGGGGGACCCGGAGACCAAAGTGAAAGGTTTTTCCAAGATAGAGAAAGGAGAAGAGGGGACAATTTCCTTTATCGCCAATCCAAAATACTCCAAATACATTCATTCTACCAAGGCATCCATAGTCTTGGTAAACAAAGACTTCAGCCTGGATGAATCCAATGGTTACAAACATACCCTCATTCGTGTGGAAGATGCCTACCAGGCTTTTGCCAAACTGCTGACACTACAGGACAACCACAAACTGTACAAAACCGGGATCAGTAAGAAGGCCGCCATTCAGGACAGCGCACGCATCGGAAATGAGGTTTTCATCGACGATTTTGTATATATAGGTGAACATGCTGTCATTGAAGATAACGTGAAGATCCTTCCTCACACCTATATTGGTGATCATGTGGTGATCGGAAAAAATACGGTTTTATACCCGGGCGTTAAGATATACAACCATTGCCAGGTGGGTAAGAACTGTTATTTTCATGCAGGGGTTGTGGTGGGCAGCGACGGTTTTGGTTTCGCACCCCAATCAAACAACAACTATCAGAAGGTACCCCAGATTGGGAATGTGATCATTGAAGATAATGTGGAGATAGGTGCCAACACATGCATCGACCGGGCTACACTTGGCTCTACCGTCATCCGCAATGGAGTGAAGCTGGACAACCTGATCCAGATCGCCCACAACGTGGAGATAGGTGAGAATACAGTGATAGCTGCTCAGACAGGCATCTCCGGCTCCACGAAGATCGGCAGCAATTGTATGATTGGCGGACAAGCAGGATTCGTCGGTCACATAACCATCGCCGACGGGGTGAAAATAGCTGCCCAATCCGGCATCAGCTCCAGCATAGACAAACCTGGCGAGGTGGTGCAGGGTTCCCCAGCCTTCGACTTTGGCAAATATCAAAAATCATACGTACTGTTCAGAAAACTCCCCGATTTATACGATAAACTCCATGAACTGGAAGCTGAAATAAAAAGGCTCAAAGAGGAACAGGAGTAATCACCCAAACAGCCAGTTTTTATGTCAGAAAAACAAAGAACCATTGTTAATCCTGTAAAATTGAACGGCAGAGGACTGCATACAGGATATGAAGTAGAGATTCAGTTTAAGCCCGCCCCGGTCAACCACGGTTATAAATTTCAAAGGACCGATCTCAAAGAGCGGCCGATCATCAAAGCACATGTGGACAATGTTGTAGATACTTCCCGGGGAACCACCCTGGAGGAAAACGGAGTAAAAGTCCACACCATCGAACATGTCATGGCCGCCTTAAGAGGCCTGGGCATCGACAACATCGTGATCGAGCTCAACGGCCCTGAAGCCCCGATACTCGACGGCAGCTCGAGAAAATACGCCGAAACGCTTAAGGAAGCCATTATAGAGGAACAGGATGAAGACCGCAATTATTATTATGTAAAAGAGAAGATCGAATACCGCGACGAGGATAATGAGATCGAGCTGGCCATTTATCCGGATGATCATTTATCCATTCAGGTGTTGATCGACTACAACTCCAAGGTGCTGGGCCATCAATACGCCAATCTGGAAGAGGACACGGATTTCCTCGAGGAGCTGGCGCCCTCCCGTACATTCGTCTTTTTCCACGAACTGGAGTTCCTCTTGAAGAACAACCTGATCAAAGGCGGTGACCTGGAAAACGCCATTGTGATCATGGAAAACCCCGTGCCCCAGGAAGAGCTCGACCGCATAGCCGACCTGTTCAACAAACCTCATGTAAAGGTCAAGCCCGAAGGGGTCCTCAACAATGTGGACCTGTACTATACCAATGAGCCGGCTCGTCACAAATTGCTGGACATCATGGGGGACATCGGCCTGATCGGCCGGCCTGTCAAAGGCCGGATCATCGCCAAGAAACCCGGGCATCACGCCAACAGCGAATTTGCCCGCAAGATCGCCCAGGCCATCAAGAAGGAAGCTTCCGAAGACTATATACCTCAGTTTGATCCCAACCAGCCTCCGCTGCTGAATGTGAACCAGGTCAAAGAGTACCTGCCTCATCGTCCCCCCTTCCTGCTGGTGGACAGCATCCTGCACATGGATCACTCCTCCATCATAGGTAAGAAAAACGTAACCATGAACGAGGGCTTCTTCGTCGGACACTTTCCTGAAGAACCCCTGATGCCAGGGGTACTCCAGGTCGAGTCCATGGCCCAGGTAGGAGGTATACTGGCATTGAACACCGTGCCCGACCCGGAAAACTACCTGACCTATTTCCTGAAGATCGACAAAGTGCGTTTCAAAAGAAAAGTGGTACCCGGCGACACCCTGATCTTCAAGCTCGTGCTGAGCAACCCGATCCGCCGTGGCATCGTCACCATGAGCGGACAGGCTTTCGTTGGCAACCAGTTAGTCATGGAAGGAGAATTAACGGCCCAAATAACAAAAAGCAAAGAAGAATGAATCAACCATTAGCCTCGATACACCCTGAAGCAAAAATAGCCCCCAACGTACAGATAGAACCCTTTGTAAGCATTTCCAAAGATGTAGAAATAGGCGAAGACACCTGGATAGGCCCCAACGCCACCATCATGGAAGGAGCAAGAATCGGGAGGAATTGCCAGATCTTCCCCGGAGCGGTCATTTCAGCCATCCCCCAGGATCTCAAGTATGAAGGGGAATACACCACCACCGAAGTGGGAGATAACACCACCATCCGCGAATGTGTCACCATCAACCGGGGCACCAGGGCAAAAAACAAAACCGTGGTAGGCAACAATTGCCTGCTGATGGCTTATGCCCATGTGGCCCACGATTGCATCATAGGTAACAATGTGATCCTGGGCAATGTATGCACCCTGGCCGGGGAAATTGTGGTGGACGATTTTGCTATCCTCAGTGGATTGGTCGCCGTGCACCAGTTTGTACATATCGGAAGCCATGTGATGATATCTGGCGGCGCCCTGGTGCGCAAAGATGTACCCCCGTTTGTGAAAGCCGCCCGCGAACCCCTGTCTTATATGGGTGTGAACTCCATCGGCCTGCGCAGAAGAAACTTCTCCCCTGATAAGATCAACGAGATACAGGAAATATACCGGGAGATTTACATGAAGGGCAACAACAACAGCCAGGCCATAGAAAACATCGAAACCACCCTTCAGGCCTCCCCCGAACGCGAGGAGGTAGTGAACTTCCTGAGAAACTCCAGGCGGGGCATCATCAAGGGTTACTTCGCCGACAACTGATCCGCACACCTGCCTACCCCTTCTGTTTACTCCAGCCCTGTGCCTTCAGCTCAATCTGATGGTCGCTGGTGGATACCATGTAACAGCCAAAATCGGGACTGGTCATGTGCCCAACGGGGAGGATCTTTTCTTCCTCCTTGATCTTATCGTATTCAGAAGTGGGGATGGTAAACAGCAGCTCATAATCATCTCCCCCGTTCAGAGCCGCCGTGGTGGGATCAATATCCAACTCCTGACCCATCTTCTCGGTTTCCTTGTGAAGGGGTATCTTCTCCTGGAAAATTTTACATCCCAGGTTGGAATGATGGCATAAGTGCAATACATCCGAGGATAAACCGTCGGAGATGTCTATCATGGAGGTTGGAACGATGCCCTTTTCACCCAACAGGCGAATAATATCCGCCCTTGCTTCGGGCTTGAGCTGCCTCTCAAGGATATAATCGTATCCGCTCAGATCAGGCTGAACACCCGGGCGCTTCTTAAACACCTCCTTCTCACGTTCCAGCAGCTGCAGACCCATATAAGCCCCACCCAGATTGCCGGTGGTACAGATGATGTCATTGACCCGGGAACCACCCCGGAAGACAGCCTTTTCCGGCTCCACCGATCCGACAGCCGTCACACTGATGGTCATCCCCGTTACCGAAGAGGTGGTATCACCGCCCACCAGATCAACATGATATTTATCACACGCCAAATGAATGCCTTCATAAAGATCTTCAATATGCTTCAGTCCAAATTTACCGGATACCCCCAGTGATACGACTACCTGCTCCGGAAAACCGTTCATGGCAAGAACATCGGATATATTAACAATCACTGCTTTATATCCCAAGTGTTTCAAGGGTGTGTACATCAGGTTAAAATGGATCCCCTCCAGTAGCAAGTCGCTGGTAACCAGCACACGCCTGCCGGAGTAATCCATCACTGCCGCATCATCTCCTACACCCCGGATGCTGCTTTCATTATGCAGTTGAACCTTACGGGTGAGGTGCTCGATCAGACCAAATTCGCCCAGATCGCTTATGCGTGTATTTTTATCGTTTTCGTCAGACATGTTGTTGAATAGTTTTTTGAGGCTTCAAGTATTAAAACAATGATGTAAATTTTATTGTTAAATATTATATATTTGCAGCAATTTAGAATTAATCTACATAAAATACGTTATCAACATAAATAACTAATTTTGCGAAGTTATGGCAAAAGAACAAGATAAAATACTCCAAAAATATACCCAAAACGAATACAAGTATGGGTGGGTTACGGATGTTGAGAGCGATACGTTACCCAAAGGGCTGAATGAGGACATCATCCGCATGATCTCGAAGAAGAAGAATGAGCCGCAATTTTTGCTGGACTTCAGGCTCAAAGCTTTTCGTCACTGGAAAGAAATGAAGATGCCCAATTGGGCACATCTCGAGATTCCTGAGATCGATTACCAGGATATGGTATACTATTCAGCACCCAGGCAGAAGGCAGGCCCCAAAGACATGGACGATGTGGACCCGGAACTGAAGAAGACCTTCGACAGGCTGGGTATACCCATCGATGAGCAGAAACGCCTGGCGGGTGTGGCCGTGGACGCGGTGATGGACAGCAGCTCGGTCAAAACCACCTTCAAAGAAAAACTGGCCGAACTGGGCATTATTTTCTGTTCCTTCAGTGAGGCTGTTCAGAACCACCCCGACCTGGTCAGGGAATATATGGGATCGGTGGTTCCCTATACCGACAATTATTTTGCTGCGCTCAACTCGGCGGTATTCAGCGACGGTTCGTTCTGCTATATCCCCAAGGGCGTGCGAACCCCCATGGAACTGTCCACCTATTTCCGTATCAATGCCGCCAACACCGGACAGTTTGAAAGAACCCTCATCATCGCCGAAGATGATAGCTACGTGAGCTACCTGGAAGGCTGTACCGCTCCCATCCGCGACGAGAACCAGCTGCACGCTGCCATCGTCGAGATTGTGGCCAAAGACAATGCCCATGTGAAATATTCTACGGTGCAAAACTGGTATCCAGGTAATAAGGACGGAAAGGGCGGCATCTACAACTTCGTCACCAAAAGGGGCAAGGCCCAGGGCAGGAATTCCAAGATATCCTGGACCCAGGTGGAAACAGGCTCTGCCATTACCTGGAAATATCCCAGTGTGATCCTGATGGGCGACAATTCCGTGGGTGAATTCTACTCAGTAGCGGTTACCAACAACCATCAGCAGGCCGACACCGGCACCAAGATGATCCATATTGGCAAAAATACCCGGAGCACGATCATCTCCAAGGGCATCTCGGCCGGATACAGCAACAACAGCTACAGAGGCCTGGTGAAGATCACCAAGAACGCCGAGAATTCCAGGAACTTTTCCCAGTGCGACTCCATGCTGATGGGAGACAGATGTGGCGCCCATACATTCCCCTATATTGAAACTGAAAACAGAAGCTCGATTGTGGAACATGAGGCTACTACATCCAAAATCGGAGAAGACCAGATATTTTACTGCAACCAGCGAGGCATTGAAGAAGAAGACGCCATCGGTCTGATCGTCAATGGCTATGCCAAGGAGGTACTCAACAAGCTGCCCATGGAATTTGCCGTGGAAGCTCAGACATTGCTTCAGATTAGCCTCGAGGGAAGCGTGGGGTAATCCACTTAGCTATGAGCAATGAACGATGGCTTCTTTCTTAGCCTTCGCCTCAGCCTTAGCCTGATAAAACAATTTGACAATTCAACAATAAATATTTTCGGAAAATGCTCACAATAAAAAACTTACACGCATCCATAGAAGGAAATGAGATATTAAAGGGAATCAACCTGGAAGTCCAAAAAGGAGAGATTCATGCCATCATGGGACCCAACGGATCGGGGAAAAGCACTCTTGCCTCCGTTTTGGCAGGAAGGAACTTGTTTGAGGTCACCGAAGGTGAAATCCTTTACAACGGCAAAAACCTGATGGAAATGGCACCCGAAGAACGGGCCAGGGAGGGTATATTCCTGGGATTCCAGTATCCGGTGGAGATACCCGGTGTAAGCATGATGAACTTCCTCAAGACAGCCATCAATGAGCAAAGGAAACACAGAGGCCAGGAAGAGATGAAATCATCTGATTTCCTTAAGATGATGAGGGAAAAGAAAGACCTGGTGGAAATTGACTCCAACCTCACCAACCGATCTGTCAATGAAGGTTTCTCCGGAGGCGAAAAGAAACGCAATGAGATCTTCCAAATGGCCATGCTCGATCCCAAACTCTCCATATTGGATGAGACCGATTCAGGCCTGGATATCGACGCCCTGAAGATCGTGGCACACGGAGTCAACCAACTCAAGTCGCCTGATAATGCCACCATCGTGATCACCCACTATCAAAGACTGTTAAACTATATCATCCCCGATAAAGTACATGTCCTTTATGATGGTAAGATCGTTAAATCGGGAGGCAAGCAGCTGGCTTTAGAGCTGGAAGACAAAGGATACGAATGGCTCAGCAAAGAGGCTGCCAAGTAATGAGAACAATCGATTTCTAAAAACACGCTTATGAGTATTGATGCCAAATCCATAGACCTGAAAGACCGTTTCGGAGATTTCTTCTACAGGAACCTGGAGAGACTCAGGGACGGGCTCCCTGAATATATCAACAACAAAAGGGAAGGGGCCATTCAGAACTTTCAGAAGTACGGCATTCCCAATAAGAAAGTCGAAGCCTATAAATATACCGATCTCAAACCAGCTTTCGAGAAGGAATACCGAACCTACATCGAGCCGAAAAAGATCGACTTCGACCTGAATGATATTTTCCGCTGCGACGTGCCGGAGTTGGACACCCATGTGGTGTTGCTGCTGAATGGTTGGTTTTATGAAACAAAGACTCCCCAAAAGAAATTGCCCAACGGGTTGATCATCACCAGCCTACGGGAGGCGGCCAACCGGTATCCCGATATCGTCGAGAAACATTACAACCGCTATGCTGATTCGGAAACGGAAAGCCTCACGGCTCTGAATACGGCTTTTGCCCAGGACGGGGTTTTCATCTACGTGCCTAAGGGAAAAACCATGGACAAACCGGTACAGATCATCAACCTGCTGATGGATGAGGAAGATGGAATGTCGCAGCACCGCAATCTTTTCGTAATGGAAGAAGAGACCCATGCACAGGTTATTGTTTGCGACCATACCCTTTCCCAGAAGAACTTCCTCACCAATTCAGTAACCGAAGTATATGCCGGCCAGAATGCCCGGATGGATTTCGTTCGCATTCAGAATGAGCATAACGGGTCCACCCAGCTTTCCAACTTCTATCTGAACCAGGAACGCGACAGCCGCGTCACGGCCAACACCATCTCACTGCATGGCGGATTGATCCGCAACAACTATAACCTTCGGCTCAATGGAGAGAACTGTGAAAACAACACACTGGGGCTTTATCTGACCGACAGAGGCCAGCACATCGACAGCTACGTGCATATGGATCATGCTTATCCGCATTGCCGGAGCAACCAGCTTTTCAAAGGCGTGCTTGACGATTACGCCACCGGCGCCTTCAACGGCCGGATACTGGTGCGGCAGGATGCCCAGAAAACAGAGGCTTATCAGGCCAACAACAACATCCTGCTGACCGATGATGCCAGGATGAATTCCAAGCCACAGCTTGAAATTTATGCCGACGATGTGAAATGCAGCCATGGCGGAACTTCCGGACAACTCAACGAAGAAGCCATGTTCTATCTCAGAAGCCGGGGCATCCCCCTGAAAGAGGCACAGCTGCTGCTTATGTATGCCTTTGCCCATGAAATCATCGGACAAATACATATTAAACCGCTTCAGGACCGCATACATGAGCTGATAGAAAAACGCCTGAGAGGAGAACTGTCCAGGTGCAACTATTGTCAGATGCATTGCGGAGATGCCGGAAAGAATTAATACCAACCCCCGGCTTTTCTTTGCCGGAGGAAATGTTTAACTTAGAGGCATAACCCTAATATAACGGCAACTCACTATGAATCAGGATGTATCCTATGATGTATCGGCCATTCGCCAGGATTTCCCCATACTCAACCAGTATGTTCACAACAAACCTCTGAGTTATCTTGACAACGCGGCCACCACCCAGAAACCGCAAACGGTCATCGACCGCGTTCATAAGATCTATGCCCGGCAAAACAGCAACATCCATCGTGGGGTACACTTCCTGAGCAATCAGCTCACTGAGGAATATGAGCAGGCACGCGAGCAGGTAAGGCAATTTATAAATGCCAAACACGCCCGCGAAGTGATCTTCACCAGCGGCACCACCCATTCTATCAATGCCATAGCCTATTCTTTCGGAGAAAAGTATATACATGAAGGCGATGAGGTCATCATCACCGGGCTGGAGCACCATGCCAACATCGTTCCCTGGCAGGCATTGCGCGAGCGTAAAAATGCCCGGCTCAAGGTGGTTCCCATCAACGACCGGGGCGAGATCCAAATGGATGCCTATGAACGGATGATCTCCTCGAAAACGAAGATCATAGCCCTCAGCCATATCTCCAACTCGCTGGGTACCATCAACGACGTTAAGAGAATCATTGAAGTGGCCCACCAACACAATATACCTGTGCTTCTCGACGGAGCCCAGAGCATCCAGCACCAGCAGGTGGATGTACAAGATATGGATTGCGACTTTTATGTCTTCTCCGGCCACAAGGTATACGGCCCCAATGGCACCGGTGTGCTATACGGCAAGGAAAAGTGGCTGGAAGAGATGCCTCCCTACCAAACCGGCGGAGAAATGATCCAAAAGGTAACGTTCGATAAAACCACCTATAATGAGCTCCCATTGAAATTTGAAGCTGGCACACCCAACTATGTCGGAGCCATTGGAATGGCAGAGGCCCTGCGGTACGTGGAAAAAACAGGTATACAAGCCATTGCCCGGCATGAGTCGCAAATGCTGCGACATGCAACTCAAAAGTTACAGGAGATACCCGGCCTGACCATCTACGGGACAGCTGAACGCAAGATCAGCGTGCTCTCCTTCCTGATCGATGGCATTCACCACTACGACACCGGCATGGTGCTGGATAAGATGGGCATCGCCGTGAGAACCGGACACCACTGCACCGAACCCCTGATGAACCACTTCGGCATAGAAGGTACGGTGCGGGCCTCCTTCGCCATGTACAACACACTGGACGAAATAGATCAGCTTTACCATGCGTTACTGAAGGTGAAGCAAATGTTCAGTTAAAGGAATCATTATGACGATAGATGAAAAGCAACAAGAGATCATTGAGGAGTTTGGCCTGTTCGACGATTGGATGGACAAATACAACTACCTGATCGAACTGAGCAAGGATCTGCCCGAGATGGATCCCAAAAACAAAACCGACGACAACCTGATCGAGGGATGCCAGTCCAAAGTATGGCTGAATGCCGAGATGCAGGATGGCAAGCTGGTATTTACAGCCGATAGCGATGCCATCATCACCAAGGGAATCATTGCTTTGCTGATCCAGGTTCTCTCGGGCAGAAATCCAAAGGAGATCAAGGATGCCAAACTCTATTTCATAGATGAGATCGGACTCAAGGAAAACCTCTCTCCCACCCGATCCAATGGCTTGCTGGCAATGGTCAACAAAATCAAGGCCTACGCCATGGCCTACGACCTGAAGCAAAACCAGTGATTTTCAAGGGAAAACTCTGCCCTTCAGGGTTCGGTTCCCATCAGGCCATCAAACAAAAACAAGGGTTGAGTTGTTTCCAGCCCGGGAATAAGTTGAAGCAAAAATAACATATCATACAATATATCAACCCGTGGAGGAAGATCCCTCCACCTAAATCAAAAGCCTTATGAGTCAACAACAGGATTATCTTGCACTGGAAGGAGAAATAGTGAACCGGCTCAAATACATATACGACCCGGAAATCCCCGTAAACATCTACGACCTGGGTTTGATCTACAACATCGATGTGGATAAGAACAATCATGTACATGTAAAAATGACCCTGACGGCACCCAACTGTCCCATTGCCGATCAGCTGCTCGAGGAGGTGGAGAAGCAAATAAAAGATCTCGAGGGGGTCAAGGATGCCACGGTCGAATTGGTATTCGATCCGCCGTGGGACAAAGACATGATGTCGGAAGAAGCCAAACTGGAATTGGGACTCATGTGATCCGGACCATAAAAAAAAACCTGGCAAAACATAGAGGTCACAGCCAACCAACAATAGACCAGATGCACGATAGGGTCCATGAAAATTCTGAAAAGGCCGAAAAAAGCCGGATGATCAAATCCAGGGCCCGCAGCCTTGGATTTTTGGATTGTGGCATTTCCCGGGCCGGCTTTCTGCAAGACGAAGCGGAAAATTTGAAGCAATATCTCCGCGAGGGCCGCCATGGGGATATGCACTACATGGAAAACCATTTCGATAAACGCACCGATCCCACCAGCCTGGTGGAAGGAGCACGATCGGTCATCTCCCTCATCCTGCCTTATTACCCCAAACAACAACAAAGAAACGACACCTACCGGATCTCCAAATATGCCTACGGCAAGGATTATCACATCGTGATGAAAAGCATGCTCAGGGATCTGCTGAATTTCCTCGACCAGGAGTATGGCGGGGTCAGCGGCAGGTCTTTCGTGGATTCCGCCCCGGTGATGGACAAGGCCTGGGCTCAAAAAGCCGGATTGGGTTGGATCGGTAAAAACACCAACCTGCTCTCCAGAAAGTACGGCTCCTTCTTCTATATAGGTGAGCTTATCGTGGATATGGAGCTGGAGTATGATACACCCATCAGGGATTACTGCGGCACGTGCCGCCAATGCATAGACGCCTGCCCGACAGGTGCCCTGACCGGCCCATACCGCATCGATGCTTCCCGCTGCATCTCCTATCTGACCATCGAAAACAAGGGTGAGATTCCCGAGGCTTTCCGGGGGACTTATAAGGACTGGATTTTCGGATGCGACATCTGCCAGGATGTATGCCCCTGGAACCGCAAAGCCCGCTATGCCGAACACGAAGACCTTCAACCCCATCCCGACCTGCTCTCGCTCTCCCGAACCGACTGGGAACAGCTCTCCCGGGAACATTTCAGAGAGATCTTCCGCCACTCCGCCGTCAAAAGAGCCAAATACGAGGGGCTCATGCGGAATATCCAGTTTTTATCTTAGTTATCTTAGCGCTTAGCGCAGCGCTAAGCGCTAAGATTGTTCGTTTTCGGACATTTTTCAGCGCTGCGCTAAGCGCTGGATTTTTTCTGATTTTCTATTCCTCTCCTTTATTTTGTGGCTGGAGAGGATTGGAGGCGAGTTCCTGGTATTCTTGGCGGTTGCGGAATATATCGAGGGCCAGGAAGAGGGCATTCCTGAAAGATGTTGGAGAAGCCTCATTCTTGCCTGCCAGCTCATAAGCGGTGCCATGATCGGGTGAAGTACGTACGATGTTCAGCCCGGCAGTGAAGTTAACCCCTTCATCAAAGGAAATGGCCTTGAATGGCGCCAGTCCCTGGTCATGATACATGGCCAGTATCCCGTCAAACTTCTTGATGTTGCTCGAGCCAAAGAAACCATCAGCTGAATAAGGGCCAAAAGCCATTATATCCTCCTCTTTGGCACGCTTGATGGCCGGGATGATAATATTACTCTCTTCATCTCCCATCAAACCCCCGTCGCTTGGATGTGGATTCAACCCAAACACTGCGATCCGTGGCTTACGGATCTTAAAATCCTGCAGAAGAGTCTGATCCATAACCCTCAGTTTACGCAGGATCAGATCCTGTGTCAGCATCTCCGGCACCTGCTTCAGAGGGAGATGGCCTGTCACCACACCTACCTTCATCAGTTCGCTGACCATTAACATGAGGGTTTCATTGTCCTGTCCGAATTGCTGGGTGAGGTATTCGGTATGACCCGGAAAATCAAATTCTTCGCTCTGAATATTATCCTTATTGATGGGGGCCGTTACCAGTACATCGATCTTACCCTCTTTAAGGTCGTTCACCGCATGCTCGAGAGAATTAAGGGCAGCCTTTCCGGCTTCAGGGGAAGATTTTCCCAATTCCACCCGTATGTTATCATCCAGGGTATTGATCACATTCGACTTCTTCAGGTTGGCCTTATCGGCATCGCCTATAATATTCAGGCTAAAATTTTGAATATCAAGGGCTTTTCGGTGATAAGCCGCTACTTTGGCGGAGCCATATACGATCGGCACACATAATTCATTGATCCTGTTATCCATCAGGGTTTTTATAATCACCTCGTAACTGATACCGTTTATATCTCCCTGAGTTATTCCTACCTTTATCTGCTCCATAATGCTTCACTTTATTTGTTCAAATATAATCATATTTATGTGGACATATAATGGCCTTTTAATCCGCCTTCAATTGCCGGGGGATGTATTCAAATTCCCTGGTGGTAAAGGAATAGCCGGAAAGACCGGTATCTCCGGAGGTTATATATACGGCCGAAAGATCCAATGGCCGTTCTTCCATATACCACCCATTACAGGGATATGGTCTGAATTGTAATTCTATGGTTCCACCAGTTCCAGGGATTGTAGAATGGCCTCCATCTGCCTTACATAGTCGCGCTTATTGAAACGCGGGGCATAGACAAAACCATCCACCGTTACCACTTCTCCGCTATTCTCGTTATATATGCTATAACTCACGAAGGGACCGCCCATGAAATCGTTCTTCACTTTCCACAGGCCCCGCATCTCATAAACCGTATGGTTATTAATCCTTTTCTTGTTGAAAAAGGGAGTAACCATGGTTTCAGTGATCATATAGGAACCTGGCGAGGGGCCGGGTACAAATTTCTTGGTGAACCGGTCACGCATCCGGATCTGATAACCCAGGGTAAAGGTCTTCTCACCATTATAGGGATATTTGTATACCAGAAAACCCTGGGAGTACTCAGGATCTTCTTTGGCGAGCCAGGAGAAGTTGGTGGTATCCTTGTCCAGCTTAAAACCCTTGGGTATCACCATCTCAATGTTGAACTTCTCTCTAAGATGCTGGATAACACCCCGGTCACGCATACCTCTATAGGCCTTCAGGTAACGGTTCCATTCGCTTTCCACGAACCGGTCGGCCGCCACATCACCCTTTTCACGGAAAAGCCTCTGCAGAAGTGAATCGTTGGGCGCCTGCGCTTCTATGAGTATCTGTGACTTGGAGTGCACCCCTTTTCTGACCACGAAACGGGGTTCACTGTATTTCCTGGCAACATGGATTCTGAGTACATTTCTGTGAGTCTTGAACCCTTTATCAAATGCCTTGGGGGGTATGTTGATCAGGTTAAAAATGGGCTCGGGCTGTGGGAGACCTTTAAAAACGCTGCTTAGCTGTTTTTTTATGGGCAATCCCACCTCACTGCGGAACTTGGCAGTATCCATCACGACGATCAGCTCACCGGTCTTTCCGGTGACACTGGGCATGACGCCTTGCTGCTGCTTTGCTTTTTCCGGATTGCAGCCCGTAATGACCAACAACCCGATGGTAACAAATAAAAAGGAAACAAAAAGTCTATTCATAAGGATAAATGTTTATTAATGGTCCAGATAGATTCTCAGTTGTTTACCGGGTTTGAGATCGTTTTCATCCTCGATGTCGTTGGCCCGTATCAAGTCGGTAATCGACTCGCAATTGAATTTGTTGGCAATCTTCCAGATGGTATCGCCTTTTTGTACCGTATAAAACACCACCCTTTTGTTGGTATCGGCCGTGGCCTGTTTTTCCATCCTCATGCGCTCCTGCTTGATGCGTTCAACATAATGCGGGTCAACCCAGATATCCAGTTTCTGTCCTACCTGGAGATTGTTATCCGGCAGCTCGTTCCACCGGCGTATCTGTTCTATGGTGCAGTCGTACTTCATTGCGATTTTATGAAAATATTCTCCCCTTTTAACGATATGAACCAGCTTTTTCTTACCCTGATCCTGAGGGTCCTTATCCGCAGAGTCTAGCAGGGTGTTGGCAACAGGTTTGGATTCAAAGATCTGTTTTTCATGCTTCAGGAAAGTAACAACCTTGCCTTTGGGCAGGATCAATGTGGCCGGCTGGCTCATATTGGGGATGAAATTGCGTCGGTATACCGGGTTGAGCTTTTCCAGGGTTTCAATGGGCAAATCTACCTCCGAGGCAATCTTCTCGAAGGAAGCAGCATAATGGATGTTCAGGGTATCGGTTTCTTCATGCAGGAAAGACGCCTCACCGGCTTCAATCTGATGGGTTTGAAGATGGTTCATGGCATAGTTCACGGCAATAAAGGCGGGTACATATCCTTTGGTCTGGGCCGGTAAATGCTCATAGAGCTCCCAGAAGGTCCGCTTGCCTCCGGAGCGTTCGATGGCTTTGCGCACAACGCCGGGGCCTCCGTTGTAGGCTGCCAGGGCCAGTTGCCAGTCGTGGTAGGTTCGGTACAGGTACCGAAGGTAATCGCAGGCTGCTTCGGTTGATTTATATGGGTCTCTGCGCTCATCGACATAAGAGTTGACCGTGAGATCGAACATCCTGCTGGTATTGAGCTTGAACTGCCACAAGCCCACTGCGCCCGAAGAGGAAACAGCAAACGGATCCAGGGCAGATTCGACTATGGCAAGGTATTTCAGCTCCAGGGGCAGATTGTGCTTATCGAGCATCTGTTCAATCAGGGGGAAGTATTGTTTGGCTTTGCCGGCAATATCTGCCAAATGCTCCCTTTGCTCAATGGTATATACATCAATGTATCGCCTTACATACTTATTGTATTCAAGCTCTATGGGTGTTTGGTTGTCCAGCTCAGTGATCCTGTATTCATAAACCAGGTCGGGAAAGATGGGGATGGAATCGGATCCGTCATCCGCACCTGAAATGGCACCGGCAGAACCGGGTAAAAACAGGGTCAACAAGAAGATCCCCAACAACCATTTGTATAAATGCTCCATTTGTTATTTTATTTGAATCGGGTAAAATAATTCCTCTACACCATCCCCTATGCCGGTTTAAATATAACTCAAAAATCCCCAAAGTTCAAAAGACCACCCGGAAAGATTGTGAGGATAAAACAACAAGGCCAGCCTTCTAAAACCGTGATTATACATCACATATCAAAAGACTGACCCGGCTTAGAGCAATTATCCTGCAACATTCAGACTATACCCACCTAGGGGCGGTGTGCGGTGAATGCCTGTTCACAGATTAGACAGAGTCCTCACAATCAAACTATTCGGACTTATTTCCTTCGTTCAGGCTGTCGGAATCTTTATTTTCGCCCTTATTGCCTCCTGTGGCATCTTTGAACTCCCTGATGCCTTTTCCAAAGCCTTTCATGATCTCGGGGATTTTACGGCCGCCGAAAAGGAGCAAAAGAGCCAGGACAATGAGAATGATTTCCCATGGGCCTGTTATACCTAACATTACAAAATCCATCATCTGAATAATCCTTTTTTATATCTACAACGAATTTAAACTTTTTCAATCAAATATGAAAACGCAACCCAATTTACTGACTGGTAAAGAGCTTGACGATGTCGTTCCCGTTGGCATATACGAGGATCGCCAAAAGAAGAAGCATACCGGCTATCTGGGCATATTCCAGGAATTTATCGCTGGGCTTCTGCCCGCTGAGGATCTCATAGAACAGGAACATTACATGGCCTCCGTCGAGGGCAGGAATGGGCAGCACATTGATAATGGCCAGGATGATCGACAAAAAGGCAGTTAGATTCCAGAAGGCATACCAATCCCATACACCGGGAAATATTTTCCCAATGGTGATGAATCCGCCCACTTCCTTGTAGGCCTTTGTCTCGGGAGTAAAGATCAGCCCCAGCTGTTTGAGGTATTCTTTGAAAGTTTGCACCCCTTTACTGATACCAGCCGGAATGGCTGCCACAAAGTTATATCGTTTCTCCTCCAGCTGAAAATATTTGTTCATGTTGCCCACGTAAAAACCGATGTGCCCCTCGGGGGTGGTAGTCAGCTCAACTGTTTCGGTTTCTCCACCCTCTTTTTCTACTGTCACGGAGATCTTTTCATTCTTCTTATCCGCCAGCACGCCCTTCAGCTGGTCGAAAAACCGGACCTGCTGTCCATTTACTTCCACGATCCGGTCGCCTGGCTGGAGTCCAGCTTCCTTGGCAGGTGAATCTTCACTAAACCCGCCAATCACTGCGGGCATTCTCAGGCTGATAAACTGAGGATCATTCAGCAGCTTGGAAAAGAGGGTGTCGTGTATATGAACCTGCTTGATCTCCCCGTTCCTTTGTACCGTCACATTGCTGGCTTTCTCCAAAAGGATGGTTTTGGGTATGTCGCTGAAACGCTTGACCTCTTCTCCCCCTACCGAAAGAACGCGATCACCGTTCTGGAACCCAATCTGCCGGGCCAGGGAATCAGCTGCAATACCATATTTCACATTGTCATTGGGCAGGTACTGCTCTCCCCATGCAAACAGTACGGAGGCATATATCAGGATGGCCAGGAGGAAGTTCATGGTAACCCCGCCCAGCATGATCATCAGGCGCTGCCAGGCAGGCTTGGAACGAAATTCCCATGGCTCAGGCGATTTTTTCATCTGCTCCTTGTCCATAGATTCATCGATCATGCCCGATATCTTCACATAACCTCCCAGGGGAAGCCAACCCATGCCATATTCGGTTTCTCCCTTCTTAAATCGGAAAAGGGAGAAACCCCAGTCAAAAAACAGGTAGAATTTCTCCACCCGCGTCTTGAATATTTTGGCGAGTATAAAATGTCCGAATTCATGCAGAATCACCAATATTGACAAACTCAGGATCAACTGCGCTACTTTAACTAATATTTCCATTTACGCTCTGCTTTTTTGTGATTAAACTTCGTGCAAAAACCCGGGCCTCATCATCTGTCTGAATATAATCTTCCAGTCCGGGGTTGGGTATATAACTGATCTTCTTCATGGATTGTTCAACGACCCAGGGAATATCCATAAAACCGATCTTCTCCTCCAGGAAAGCCTGTACAGCCACTTCATTGGCTGCATTTAAGATACAAGGCATATTGCCTGCATAATGCATGGCCTGAAAAGCCAGGGAGAGGTTGATGAATTTGCCCGGGTCGGGTTTTTCAAAGGTCAGTTGTGATATTTCCTCAAAGGTGAAACGTTTAAAATCGGTTTTTAATCTGTTGGGTGCCGTCAAAGCATAGACAATGGGCACCCGCATATCGGGCAGGCCCATCTGGGCCTTCATGGATCCATCGGTAAACTGAACGATCGAATGAATGATCGACTGGGGATGG
>JAGXLL010000066.1 GCA_018334675.1 Bacteroidales bacterium
TTCCTGCTGGCTACAGCCGCCTGGAAAAGCTTCCCCGAAGCCATCAGTGCCCTGCTGCCCTGTTTCTGGCTCTACAACGAAGTGGCCGTGCATATCCACCAAAAAGCCCGGCAGGAAAACAAATACCAAAAGTGGATCGACACCTACTCAGGAGCCGAGTTTGATCAAACCACCCGGCGGCTCAAAGAGATCACCCAGGAACTGGCTCAAAACAGCACCCAAAACACCCGCAACAAAATGAAAAAACAGTTCCTTAGGTCGGCCCGCTATGAATGGTTCTTCTGGGACAGCGCCTATAATCTGAGATATTGGTAGGAATAAGAGCAAAAGTCTGGCAAAATTTTTGATCATCCCGTGATAACCGACTGCTCCAGACGGCCCTAAAAATGCTAAATTATTGGTAAATACGAATAATTTTACTAATTTTGCGGGAGCTTTTTTGCAAAACCAATCTGTCAACTAATGGAAAAAACCAAGGTACTATTCATATCTCAGGAAATCACTCCCTACCTACCAGAAACCGAAATGTCCAGGACAGGCCGCTACCTGCCCCAGGGGATTCAGGAAAGGGGGAAAGAGATCCGCACCTTCATGCCCAAATACGGAAGCATCAATGAAAGAAGAAACCAATTGCATGAAGTGATCCGCCTTTCCGGTATGAACCTGATCATCGACGATACCGACCGACCCCTGATCATCAAGGTTGCCTCCATCCAATCCGCCCGTATGCAGGTCTACTTTATTGACAACGAAGACTATTTCCACCGCAAACATACCCTCAAGGACGAGAATGGCGAATTCTTCTCCGATAACGACGAAAGGACCATCTTCTTCGCCCGCGGCGTGCTGGAAACCGTTAAAAAACTACGCTGGAGCCCCGACATCGTGCACTGCCACGGCTGGTTCACCTCCCTGGTGCCGCTCTATCTGAAAAAATCCTACAACGAGGATCCCCTCTTCGCCAATTCCAAAGTAGTGTATTCCATCTACAACGATGAATTCGATCAACCCCTGCGCAAAGAATTTAAAGACAAACTGAAAATCGAAGGCATTACCAACAAGGACATCAAAAAAATCAAAGATACCCCCGACTTCGTCAACCTCAGCAAAATGGCCATCGACCACTCCGACGCGGTGATCAAGGGCAGCGAGCAAATCAACCCTGAGCTGGAGGCTTACGCGAACGAAATCAAAAAACCCAGGCTCGATTACCGGTCCGAAGATCAGTACATCGATGCCTACTCTGAATTTTATGACCAAATATTAACCTGATAACCATATGTTTTTAACCAAAGATTTAGTGATGAGAAGGAAAATGAAGCATGTCCTCACGCTCACGCTGGCCCTCTCGGCGATCATTGTGAATTTTAACCGGTGTGAAAAGGGCCCCGAAGAATTCGGACAGCAGGTGATGCACCCCGAAGACAGCATATCTGCCAAATACGATACATCTTTTGTCATGGGAACCCAGGTTGTTCCAACCGACTCATTTTCAACCCTTTACCATTTCTTCAATCAGCCTGATTTCATCAACAATTACCCCAATGTGTTAATCGGGGGATATGATGATCCCCATTTCGGTACCTTGAAGGCAAGTTTCATCTCCCAGGTAGAAAAAACCGACTCCACCGACTTCGCCGGCGATACCCTGGAAGCAGTGGGAGCCGACATCTACTTCAAGATGGAAGAGCTGTATGGCGATGTCTCCGATGCCCAGCTGCATCTATTCAAGATCAACAAGGACCTGGAAATTTCGGATCCCTACTACAACACCCAAAAGGCAGAGAATTTTTACAACCCGGAAGACAAAATATCGGCTTACACCGATTTTATGGGAGACTCGCTTATAAAGGTAACCCTGACCCAGGATTTTGCAGATTTCCTTACCACGGCGGATGATACCACCATGGCCGATGCCAGTGATTTCAAGGATTTCTTCAAGGGCTTCTATGCCGAGATGGAGTATCCCGAGGAAGAAGGGTTCATCAATAAGATCAACCTCACCAACGACACCACCCGGATGGAACTGGCGGTAAGAAAAGCCGGAACGGAGGAAGCACCCGATACCCTGATCTATCGCCTTACCTCTTCATCCATCCGTTTCAACATGTTTCACCACAACTATGAAACGGCCACCTACCCGGAAGTCAATGTGAACACCTACCTGAACAACGCTTCGGCGGAAAACGACAGCATTCTGCTGATCAGCGGACTGGGAGGTCCCCGCGCCAAGCTGACCATTCCGGAAAGAGTAAAGGAAAAATTCAGTCAGGACAGCATCTTCCTGGCCCGGGCGGAGATACAGGTCAAACCACTCGCACAGTTCCTCAATACATCGGGCGTCTATTTCCCCGATCAGGTGGGTATGTACACCTATTCGAACGATACCTCCTACTTCAACATTTCCAACAACCAGTTTTTTAACGGGAATTACGACGAGGAAGCCAATCTATACAGCTGCAACATCACCAGGTTCGTACAGGCTTACATCAATGGAGATTTAGGCAACACCCTGTATTTGCATACACGAAGCTACCAATCCGAACCGGGACAGCTAATCCTTTCCGGCACCGGAGAAAAACGATCCATTAAATTAAGAATCAAATACTTTAAACCTTAACCCAAAATGTGCGGAATAGTTGGATACATTGGTAACAAGGAGGCCTATCCCATCCTGATCAATGGACTCAAGCGCCTGGAGTATCGTGGATACGATTCGGCAGGTGTATCGCTGCTGGACGGGAAAAACGACATCTCCGTCCTGAAGAAAAAAGGCAAGGTGGGGGAGTTGGACGAATACGCCAGGCAACACGACATTAGCGGTAATATTGGTATTGGACATACCCGCTGGGCCACCCACGGCGAACCCAATGACATCAACGCCCATCCCCACACCTCTATGAACGGCCATTTTACGATAATACACAACGGTATCATCGAAAACTATGGCCGGCTAAAGAAAAGACTGGAAGACCGCAGCTATGTGTTTGAAACGGAGACCGACACAGAAGTATTGGCCAACCTGATGGAGTACATCTACCTGAAGGGTCAGGTCTCGGCCGAGATAGCCGTCCGTCTGGCCCTACACAAAGCCATTGGGGCTTACGGGCTGGCCATCCTTTGCAAGGATGAGCCCGACAAGCTCATTGCAGCCAGAAGGGGCAGCCCATTGGTGATTGGCGTGGGTGAAGATGAATACTTTTTGGCATCCGATGCCACCCCCATCGTAGAACACACCAAAAGCGTTATTTACCTGAACGACAATGATGTAGCCATACTAGGCAGGGACGAGCTCGTGCTCAAGACCATAAAGAACGACAAGCTCACCCCCAAGGTACAACAGCTCGACATGGAGATCGGCGACATCGAGAAGAATGGTTACGACCACTTTATGCTCAAGGAGATCTTCGAGCAGCCCCGCTCCATCAAGGATACCTTCCGCGGACGTATATCCACCGACCGGGAAAACATCTCCCTGGGAGGCCTGTATTCCGTGCTTCCTGTCCTGGAGAAAGCCAAGCGCATCATCATCCTGGGATGCGGCACATCCTGGCATGCCGGTTTGATCGGCGAATACCTGATTGAAGACCTGGCCCGCATGCCCGTGGAAGTGGAATATGCCTCCGAGTTCCGTTACAGGAACCCCATCATCAACAACGATGATGTGGTGATCACCATCAGCCAGAGCGGTGAGACAGCCGACTCGCTGGCCGCCATTCAGCAGGCCAGGCAAGCAGGGGCAACGGTTCTGGGCATATGCAACGTAGTGGGATCCAGTATCCCCAGGGAAACCGATGCGGGCGTATATACCCATGCCGGACCCGAGATCGGGGTGGCCTCTACCAAAGCCTTTACCGCACAGGTAACCGTGCTGGCCATGATGGCCATCCTGCTAGGCAAGAAACGCGGGCAACTGGAAGATACGGTATTCAAGAACCTGATCCAGGAACTGTCGGACATACCCGACAAGATCGAGAAGATCCTTCAGTTCAACCATGAGTTCAAGAAGCTGGCTGAGCTCTACAAGGAAGCCAACAACTTCCTGTACCTGGGCCGCGGCTATTCCTTCCCCGTAGCACTGGAAGGGGCCCTGAAGCTGAAAGAGATATCCTACATTCACGCCGAGGGCTATCCCGCTGCCGAGATGAAGCACGGTCCCATAGCCCTGATCGACGAGAACATGCCGGTGGTAGTGATTGCCCTGCAGGATAAATCGTACGACAAGATCGTCAGCAACATACAAGAGATCAAAGCCAGAAAAGGCAAGGTCATTGCCCTGGTCACCGAAGGCGATACCACCATCAAGGAGATGGCCGACCACGTGCTGGAGATACCTCCAACATTGGAATCACTGGCTTCCCTGCTTACTGTTATTCCTTTGCAGCTGCTCTCTTACCATATAGCCGTTTTGAGGGGTTGCAGCGTCGACCAGCCCAGGAACCTGGCGAAGAGCGTAACGGTAGAGTAAAGCTAAGGCGAAGGCGAAGGCCTTCAACTTCTTTATCTCTCCACATACTGTTTCCGGTAATAGGCCTCATACTCACCGGTAAGCACATGATTGAGCCACCCCTCGTTCTCCAGGTACCAGTCCACGGTTTTTTCCAGGCCTTCCGCAAAGGTTACCTCCTGTCTCCATCCCAGCTCATTCTTCAGCTTGGAGCAGTCGATGGCATACCGCAGGTCGTGACCGGCCCGGTCCTTGACATAGGTGATCAACCCGGCTGATGCTCCCTGCTTGCGGCCAAGCTTTTGGTCCATGATCTCACAGAGTTTGCGGATTAGGTCGATGTTGCGCCATTCATTGTCTCCGCCGATGTTATAGGTCTCGCCAACGCGCCCTTTATGGAAGATCAGGTCGATGGCCCGGGCATGGTCCTCCACAAAGAGCCAGTCGCGGACATTTTCACCCTTACCGTAGACGGGCAGCTGCCGGTTGGTCTTGATGTTGTTGATGAACAGCGGGATCAGCTTCTCGGGGAATTGATGGGGGCCGTAGTTGTTCGAGCAGTTGGAGATGACCACCGGCAGGTTATACGTGTTGAAATAGGCCCGTACCATGTGGTCGGAGCTGGCCTTCGAGGCAGAATAAGGACTGCGTGGATCATAGGGTGTTTCCTCCGTGAAATAGCCTCCTTCTTCCAGCGAACCATACACCTCATCGGTGGAGATGTGGAAGAACAGCTTACCTTCAAAATCATTCTGCCACTGCTCTTTGGCAACGTTCAGCAGGTTCACCGTACCCACCACGTTGGTCTTGATGAACTCGTTGGGATCGGTGATGGAACGGTCCACATGCGATTCGGCAGCCAGGTGGATGATGGCATCGAAGCGGTGCTTCTCAAAGAGATCTTTCAGAAACGCCGCATCATAGATGTCGCCCTTCACAAACTCGTAGTTGGGGGCATCCTCCACATCCTTCAGGTTTTCCAGGTTACCGGCGTAGGTGAGTTTGTCGAGGTTAACAATGTGGTAGTCGGGATACCGGCGAACGAACTGCCGGACGGTATGTGAGCCGATGAAACCGGCCCCCCCGGTAATTAGAATGCTTTTCATGGTTTTATTGTTCATTTTTATTTTGACGGTATGCTTTCTCCCAGTTCCAGGCCGACAGCAGGGTCTCTTCCAGGGTCTTTTCCGCTTTCCAGCCCAGCTCCTGGTTGGCAGCCGTGGTATCGGCATACACCTTCTCCACGTCACCCGGCCGGCGGGCGACGATCTGGTGATTGATCTTCTGGCCGGTAGCCCGTTCAAAGGCCTGTATCACCTCCAGCACGGTGTGGCCCCTGCCCGTTCCGATGTTGAAGAACTCGTACCCCTTCTTGTTTTTCTGATCGATAAGCCGCTCGATGGCCACCACATGGGCCTTGGAAAGGTCCACCACGTTGATGTAATCGCGAATGGGTGTACCGTCGGGCGTATCATAATCGTTGCCGAACACTTTCAGTTTTTCCCGGATGCCAAATGCCGTTTGGGTGATATAGGGCAGCAGGTTGTTGGGAATGCCCTGGGGTGCCTCGCCGATCTTCGCCGAAGGATGGGCACCGATGGGATTGAAATACCTCAGGGAGATGCCCCGAATGGGATGGCCGGCTTCAACAGTGAAACGGATCATCTGTTCGTTCACCTGCTTGGTGTTGCCATAGGGTGAGGAGGGCTCCTTAACGGGTGCCTGCTCATCCACCGGCAGCTTGTCGGGCTCGCCATAAACCGTGCAGGAGGATGAAAAGACAATGTTGGAGATGCCGTGCCTGATCATCGCATCCAGCAGGTTGAGTGTGGAATTGAGGTTGTTGTGGTAGTACATCAGGGGTTTCTCGGCCGACTCGCCAACAGCCTTGTAGGCGGCAAAATGGATCACCGAATCGATGTCATCGCGTCCGGCGAAAAAGGCATCCAAACGCTCCTTATCACACAGGTCGATCTGGTGAAATTCCGGCTTGACGCCCGTTATATCCCGGATGCCATCCAACACACTGATCCCGGAATTATACAGGTTATCCAGGATAACAACTTCATGATGGGCATTTATCAGTTCCACGACGGTATGTGAGCCAATGTATCCGGTACCACCGGTCACCAGTATCTTTTTTCCCATAGTTTTCAAATGTTTTGATGGTTCATAAAATCCGGGAATAAAGGTAAAATTTTTCGCCCAATGTCAATCACTTTCCAACGATGATTTATTTTTCCACCGCTACACCCTTCAGGCGGCACAGCCGACAAGGATTACAGTAAAAGGACTCCATGTGGGGCTTTCCAAAATATCACCCGGCCAAACCCCTTCAAATATAAAATTTTATCTATATTTGTTGAAAGCACAAAAAAGGGATCACGTTGGATATACCCCACATCATAAAAGACATGCTGACCCGACGAGAAGGGCTGGTTATCCCCGGCCTGGGCAGCCTTACCTCAGCGTTTCAACCGGCATCCATCCGCCCCGATCAGAAACTCATTCAACCGCCCCGCAAAAAGCTGCGCCTGGACACGAAAGTCCAGACGGACGCCGATGAAGTGCTGGCCAGCGAACTGGCCACCCGGCAAAACATCTCCCTGGAAAAGGCCAGGGAGCAGATCCAAAAGTATGTCGATGAGATCCACAACCAGCTCAATACCAAGGGAAGATATGAAATTGAAGGCATTGGGGTTCTGGAAAAGAAACTGGCCGGGACCATTCAGCTGAAGGAAGCTGCAACGGCTGAGTCCGACCTGGGTTTCGAGGCCCTGACAGCTGAGCCTTTCGAGCTGGAACCCCCACCATCACCACCTCCACCGGTTGGGAAAAGATCACGCAAGAAGAGGACCATCTGGTTTTCCCTCCTTGCTGTCTTCCTTCTGCTGGTAGGCTATGCAGGGTGGTACACGGGTTTCTACGACTATGTTATACGTAAATGGGAACAAAAGCAACAGACAGCCCAGATGCCGCCCCAAAAGAAAGAAGGGAACAGGAAAGAAACTCCAGAAAAAAAGAATGCCGGGCAAAAAGCCGCTGATACCACCGGCCAGGATTCACAGGTCGACCAGGTCCTGGACAGGATGACCGACAAGAAACAGGCTCTGATGTATAAGGAGCAAAAAGATACCACCGACTATTACATTGTAGCCGGCAGCTTCAGGAAGATGAAGAATGCACAGGAGTATTGCCGTCAGCTCAAACAAAAAGGTTATACAACCCGCATACTGGAAAAAAATGGCCTGTACAGGATCACCGTGCAGTCATTCGACAAGAAGGAGGATGCCCTGGTTAAGCTCTATCAGATGCGCGACACCGGAAAGCTTGAATCTATATGGCTGTTAGCTGCTCCGGAAAAAGATCGATGATCGTGGCGGTACCGTCCAGGTGGTAGGCATGGATCCCCACTGCACGTGCTGCTTCCACATTAGCCTTTGAATCATCAATAAAAAGGGTTCTCTCAGGATCCAATCCGCTTTCCCGTATCACATGCTCGTATATCTCTGTATCGGGTTTACGCATATGCAGCTCATGGGAGAAATAAGCCTTATCGAAAAGGGCTTCCAGCCCTTCAATGCCATAGTGATCCTGGAGCATGCGGGTGTATATCTGGTAATGAATGGCGTTGGTGTTACTTAAAAGGAAGGTACGATAACGGTTACCCCCCTTCAACCGTTCCAGCAGCCTGATGCGCTCCTGCGGAAAATCAAGCAACAGGGCATTCCAGGCTTTCAGGATCTGCTCATCGCTCAGGGGCCTTCCTCCCTTGATCTCATCCAGGAATTCCCGCTGGGTAAGCAGTCCCTTTTCAAGTTTATCAAGGATATGGGTATGCATCAGGTGGGCATATACCGCGTCAAAATCGCCCAAACCGAGCTTTTGCATCTCCGAAACGGTTTGAAGCGGATCGATGTTCAGGATCACACCACCCAGGTCAAATATAATATTGTCTGTATGGTCGATTTTTTGTCGCATAGCACGCTCTGTTGGGAACGTAAAAATACTTCAAATTGTTCATTTACCATATTTTTTTATTATTTTTTGGAGGCTAAAAAAAGCATTGGACCATGCTGGTGCATCAGAAGAATTATCAGACGATATGGCTGAAGCAGGAAGGGTTGGTGCAGGTGATCGATCAGCGGCACCTGCCCTTTGAATTTATCATCCGGGATCTGCTTTCCCTGGAAGATGCCTGGTGGGCGATACGGGAGATGGTGGTGCGCGGTGCGCCGTTGATTGGTGTCACGGCCTCCTTCGGCATCTACCTGGGGCTGATGGAAGATTCCGGGAAAGCCGGGTGGCAGCAAAGGCTTCAATCCTCGGCCGAATATCTCAGCTCGGCCCGGCCCACGGCTGTAAACCTGGCTTATGCCCTCTACCGGCAGCTGGCGACGCTCCGTGAGGCAGCCTCCCTGGAACAGGCCCGCGAGATGGCCCTGGCAACGGCCCGGCAGCTAAAAGAACAGGAGAAAGAGAACTGCCGGCTGATCGGTGAGTATGGAATGCCGCTGATCCGTGATTTATCGAAAAAGAAAAACGGTGAGCCCGTTAACATCCTCACCCATTGCAATGCGGGATGGCTGGCCACCGTGGATCACGGCACGGCCACAGCCCCCATCTACCTGGCCCACGATCAGGGAATACCCGTCCATGTGTGGGTGGACGAGACCCGCCCCAGAAACCAGGGCGCCCGCCTCACCGCCTGGGAACTGGAGCAGCACGGTGTACCGTATACCGTGGTGGCCGACAACACCGGCGGACTGCTCATGCAAAAGGGCATGGTGGACATGGTGATCGTGGGCAGCGACCGCACCACAGCCAATGGTGATGTGGCCAACAAGATCGGCACCTATCTCAAAGCCCTGGCCGCCCGCGACAACAACATCCCTTTTTATGCCGCCCTGCCCCTGTCGTCCATCGACATGAACCTCAGTGACGGCATCCGGGATATACCCATCGAGCAAAGAAAAGAAGAAGAGGTCAAATACATCGAAGGCTACTCAGAGGGCGGCCTTCGCAAAGTCTTGCTCACACCCCAGAAGTGCCGCGTGGCCAATTACGGCTTCGACGTCACTCCGGCCGCTTATGTCACCTCCCTGATCACTGAAAAGGGAGTATGCAAACCCAATAAACAAGATATTGAAAAACTCTTTCAATCATGACACAAGAAGAAGGCTATATCAAATTCGAGTGCGACTGGCAGGAAAAAGGCTTTACCTTCGCCAAGAAGAACTTCAATAAGATCAACGAATGGCGTAAAAAACTCTACGACCTGGAATTGGTGGGCATAGATGAAGAAGGTGTAGGTTTTGGCAACATCAGTATGAGGGAGGAAAACACCAATCGTTTCTATATCACAGGCAGCGAGACGGGAAGACACAGCGACCTGACCAAGGACCATTATGCCCGGGTAATGGACTATGACATCGACAAGAACTGGGTGAAATGCGTGGGAAAGGTCCGGGCCAGCTCCGAATCCCTTACCCATGCAGCCGTCTATGAGTCGGACCCGGCCATAAAGGCTGTGATCCATACCCATCATGAAAGGCTGTGGAAGATGCTCAAAAACAAACTGCCCACTACCGACCCGCAGGTGGAGTTCGGCACCCCGGATATGGCCCGGGAAATTAAACGCCTGATGGAACAAAGAGAGGTCCGCATTGAAAAGATCATCGTTATGGGCGGCCACAAAGAAGGCATCATCACCTTCGGCCGCGACCTGGATGAGGCCGGCGAGGTGCTGCTCAAATATTTCAACGTGATGGGATAAAAAGAAAAGTCAAACCCGTAAAAAACAATATATGGCAAAAATTGGAATCATCGGGGGCTCCGGACTGGAGGATCCCTCCATCCTGAAGAACCCGGAAACCCTTGAACCGGAAACACCCTACGGCAAACCCAGCTCACCGCTTACCACCGGTAAAATCTACGATACTGAGGTCGTGATCCTCTCACGGCATGGCAAGAAACACACCATTCCACCGACGCAGGTAAACAACCGGGCCAACATCTATGCCCTGAGCCAGATGAAATGCGATTATGTGATCACATCCACGGCATGTGGCAGCCTGCGCGAGGAGATCGGCAGGGGCGACCTGGTGATCCTGGACCAGTTCATCGACTTCACACGCCTCCGCAAGGTATCCTTTTACGAGAGCTTTGAGCCGGGCGACATGAAGCATACCCCCATGGCCGATCCCTTCTCGGAGACGATCCGCGGCAAGCTGATCGAGTCGGCCCGTGAGCTGGAGCTCACCTTCCATGAGCGGGGCACGGTGATCACCATCGAGGGCCCGCGTTTCTCCACCCGGGCCGAGTCGCGTATGTTCCGGAGCTGGGGGGCCGATGTGATCAACATGTCCATTGCCCCGGAAGCCATCCTGGCCAATGAGCTGGAGCTGCCCTACGGCACCATAGCCATGAGCACCGACTACGACTGCTGGCGGGAAGATGAAAATCCGGTCACCTGGCAGGAGATCCTGGAGATCTTCAATCA
>JAGXLL010000067.1 GCA_018334675.1 Bacteroidales bacterium
TTTCCTGAGCAATGCCACCAACCTGCTCATATTCATATCGGCAGGACTCACCCAGGGCAAACCGGATTTCATAGCTAAGGAAGGCGAAAAAGCAGCTGCGGCGATGGCCGACCCGCTGCCACAGGCATTGGTCCTGACCGCCATTGTGATCGGATTCGGCATTGTCGCTTTCACATTGACGCTAAAATATAAACACCACAAACAAACGGGAACCTATGACCTGGACCAGGTCAAACAAACCGACCAGTCATGATCACAGCCCTACCCATACTAACCCCGCTGATGACCGTGGTCCTGCTGCTGATGGCAGGAAGGAGGGTGAACTGGCTCAAATACATAGGCCTCGGTGGGATTATCCTGTTGTTTGTGGCGAACATGTATATCTTTCAGCAAGTGAGCCACCGGGGTATACTGGTGACTCAGGCCGGCGGGTGGCAGGCACCTTTTGGGATCACCCTGGTCATCGACCTCCTAAGTGCCATCATGTTGGCCATCACCTCCTTCGTCGCCCTGATGGTGGGCCTCTACGCATTGCGGGGTATCAACGACCAACGCCACCGACGCTATTTCTTTTTGTTTTTTCATACCCTGATGATGGGTGTCAACGGGGCCTTCATTGCCGGTGACATCTTCAACATGTATGTATGGTTCGAAGTGATGGTGATATCCTCCTTTGTGCTGATCACCCTGGGAAGTGAAAAGCAACAGCTGGAGGGGGCCATCAAGTATGTGACCATGAACCTGCTGGGATCCTTTCTTTTCCTGGCTGGCATTGGACTGGTGTATGGAAAGACCGGCACACTGAACCTGGCCGACCTTTCGCTGACCGTCAGCCAGAGCGATCAACCCTTTGTGATGAATTCCTCCTTCATATTGTTCTTCATGGCCTTCGGAATTAAAGCCGCTATTTTTCCTTTTTTCTTCTGGCTGCCCTCCTCCTACCATACCCCGCCGATAGCAGTAACCGCCCTGTTTGCCGGATTGCTCACCAAGGTGGGGGTATATGCCATGATCCGTTTTTTTACCCTGTATATATCCCAGATCAGTCCTTTTTGGCAAACCCTGTTGCTGGTCATTGCCGGTCTGACCATGGTAATAGGCGTGCTGGCGGCGGCCTCCCAGTTTGATATCCGCCGCATACTTTCGTTTCATATCATCAGCCAGATCGGATATATGATCATGGGACTGGGCATATTTACCGGCTTTGCACTGGCCGCCGCCATTTATTTTATGATCCATAATATACTGGCCAAGACAGCCGCCTTTTTGGCAGGCGGGCTGGTCTTTGAAAAAACAGGAAGCTACCAGCTCAAATCCATCGGGGGCGTATTTAAAGAATATCCCTGGCTGGGGCTGCTTTTCTTTATGCCTGCCATGGCTTTAGCCGGACTGCCCCCGCTCTCAGGTTTTTTTGGCAAGCTCTTTTTGATCAAAGGGGGCTTCGAATCCGGCCATTTCATCATCACAGCTATCGCCATATGGGTGAGCATCGTCACCTTGTTCTCCATGATGAAGATCTGGAATGAAGCTTTCTGGAAGCCCCACCCAAGGGGTGACAAGGGCATCAAACCACGCAAACTCAAGCCTTCCATGGTGTATCCGGTAGCCATCCTGGCCCTGTCAACACTGGCTTTTGGACTGTTCGCCGAATGGTTCATGGATATGCTCCTGGAAGCAAGCGACTTGTTGAAAAATCCGCAGACATACATCCATGCAGTGCTTAAGTAATGTTACAAATGAATTTGGGGTTATGGTTTACATCATCAAAAAAATATACAGCGCACTGAGTTTTCTTGTCTTTTACATATCCAAAGTGTTTCAGGCCAACTTCGAACTGGCCTTTCACATCCTGTCGCCTCGTTTGAAGATGAGACCTGGCATCTTAAAAATTCCAGTGGCTTTAACCCACTCCCAGGCTATACTGCTGCTTGTAAACATGATTACCATGACCCCGGGTAGCCTGACCATGGACCTCTCGGAAGACAAACGATTCATCTATGTGCATTTTTTGTTTCTGTTGGATGAAGAGAAAAAAATCCGGGAAATAAAAAATCTTGAAAAAAGAATTGACAACTTATTTAGTTAATCTATCGGCATCATGATCTTATTAGGCGCCAAAATAGCTTTGTTTATATTGATCGCATCATTTTTCCTGATTATGGTGCGCTTGTTGAAAGGTCCTTCCCTGCCCGACCGGGTAATTTCGCTTGACTTGCTGGCCTTTGTTGCATTGGGGATCATCTTACTCAACATGATCATCACCGGAGAGGAGGAATATCTGGATATTGTGATTGTCATCTCCCTGGTGATCTTTATAGCTACCGTAGCCATTGCCAAATATCTGACAAAAGGAGGTAAAAATGATTGAGTGGATCGCTTTTATTGCATTAATCTTAGGGGCCTTGTTTGTACTGGTCTCGGCTATAGGCCTGCTCCGATTGCCCGATTTGTTCATGCGCATGCATGCAACCACCAAGACTACCTCACTGGGAATCACCCTGATGCTGATTGGTGTGATTGTGGCTTTCCCCACATGGACCGTTGTGCTTAAAGGGCTGTTAATCATCGCCTTCACCTTTCTTACCACCCCGTTGGGAGCCCATATGATATCCAAAGCAGGCCATCTGCTGGGAATAAAAAAGTGGGACCGCTATGTGCGCGATGACCTGAGCGAAAGGTAAGCTGCTGATCCCATTGATCACCTCTTCACGGACCCGGTCTTCCCTTCAGAATTTCACCCAATGGCCTCCTCTTTAAATTTGATCTAAACAATTTTTTGAAATGAGAATATTCTCATTATATTTGCCAAAAAACCATGCCGCGACAAAGACATCAGAGAAAGATGCTGGAACCCCCTCATTTTAAGGGATACAAACCTTACGGTTCCTCCGCCAGGGGCAAGCCGGTAGTGGAACTGCTTTACGAGGAATACGAAACCCTCAAATGGGCCGATTACTATGGAATGAATCATCATGAAGCATGTCGCCACATGGGCATATCCCGTTCCACTTTCGCGCGGATCTATGCAAATGCCCGCAGGAAAATAGCCCGGGCCCTGGTAGAAACCCGCGAGATAACTACTACACCTGGTGACGTGGTATTCGAGGATGACTGGTACCATTGCCACGACTGCCATGCTCGTTTCACGTTACGGCAAACCCGCAGGAAAGAGTATTGCCCCAGCTGTCAGTCCAATGATCTGGAATCCATTACAAAATAAACTATCATGACCAAACAAAACCAAGCATTAGAACAAGTCGATCTTCCCGGAGTAAAAAACATTATACTGGTTGCCTCAGGAAAAGGCGGAGTGGGTAAATCCACGGTGGCCTCCAACCTGGCGATATCTTATGCAAGAGCGGGCTACAAAACGGGGTTGCTGGATGCCGATTTGTACGGTCCCTCCGTTCCTATTTTGTTCGGAATAGAAGATCAACGTCCCGGCGTGAAACAGGAAAACGATCAGGACATCATGATCCCGATTGAGAAATATGGAGTAAAGATCATGTCCATCGGTTTTTTGATGAACAGCCAGGATCCTGTTATATGGCGGGGTCCTATGGCATCCAATGCCCTTACTCAGCTGATCACCTCCACTGAATGGGGCGAACTCGAATACCTGATCGTAGATATGCCACCCGGTACGGGCGATATCATCATCACACTGGCTCAAAAACTACGTAAAGCCATGGGACTGGTGGTGATCACCCCGCAGAAACTGGCTGTATCCGACGGTGTAAAAGCGGCCAATATGTTCCGCAATGAAAAGCTCCATATCCCCCTGCTGGGTGTGGTAGAAAATATGTCCTGGTTTGTGCCCCTCCAGCATCCGGATGAGAAATACCACCTGTTTGGAAGCGGTGGCGGGAAGCAGCTGGCTGAAAAAACACAAAGCCCTCTTCTGGCGCAGATACCACTGGTTCAGGATGTCAGCGAAAACATGGATCAGGGCAAAAACCTGTTTGAGCATGGCAACGAAGTAATGGTTGAAGCATTCAGCAGGCTGGCTGAAGCCATCCGTGACAAAGCGGAGGAAGTGACAACCTCATAGGAAAGTGAAATTTTGTGAAGATGATGCACATGCTGGCCCGCAAAAAGGAGCAATCCCTGTTTCCTGCTTATTCCATCCACTCGATCTGCGGGAATGTCTTTTCAAGAGGGCTGGAACAACAAAAAATCACAGTTTCCTTCGGATGCCCGGAATCCAGGCAGTTCGGAGGAGTACAGGACGATGAAGTGATCGTGGGCATACCGGGTAGGCTTGCAAATAAATGGTTTCCTTAAAAGGGCCTCCACTAATAGTTGGCGTTGTAATACCTGAGGAAACGGATCAAATCCTCTTCCTTGCGAAGACGTATGTTTTGATCCTTGATATATCGCTTCAATTCGGGCTCAAGTGAACCAAAACGGTTGAGAAACTTACCCCTGCGGAAAGATTCTATCTCCCTGGGCCGGGCATCGTCTTCCATCTTTAGACAATAGAGCGGATCTTCCTCTTCAAACCGGGGTGGTTTGTATTCGTCATAGCCCGTCCGGGGTGGCTCCGCCTCATAAAACTCTACTCTATAGATCTTATAAAGCGCACAATCCCCTTTTACCATCCGATGCATAAATGCCTCATAGATAGATCCTGACCCATCCGTATATTCCCCATATACGAATTCCTTACCCTGGTATTCGATGCTGTCAATTTGTTCCTTGTTAGAAATGGCAAACAACCTGCCCGACCGAACAAATTCAAACTCATCAGAGTACACATTATATCGGAGTTCTGTATGAAGAGGCTTTTTCTTCTCCTTAAAATAAATCTGGCTGGTCACGTAGTCCTCAGTGAGATAGGGGGTGCCATCAACCCGCTCCTCCAGAAAACTCCTGTTTTGGTTGATTTCCACCTGATAATTGCGCAACAGCTCATTCATCTGATCGATATCCTGAGCCAAAAGCCCTGAAACACTAATAAGCAACATCAGCAATACACATGTCTTTTTCATTGCTCCCTCTTTTTGGGGTAAAAGGCTAATATAAAAAAAACATGATAAAACTACAAGTCATCACAGGTATCGCTTTAATCAACCTCATGATGATAGCAGCCCTCCTGTGATAATCAACACCAAAAACTGCACAGCGGCCAGGATCAACAAAGTTGTTTCGAGGGATCCGGTATCGGCCTGCCGGAAAAGGTAATATGCTTGAATACCCGCCAGCCAAATTTCAAACAGGCTTTTTGCAGGATAAGTCATTGACAAACAACATTCAACCGGGAGGCAACATTCAACGTGCAACATTCAAACATTCAATTTCTTAACCTGTTAACCTGTCTAAATATTCCCGAATATAATCTTCTTTGAGCCGGGACTTATATTGAACAATATACCTGGGATGATCCAAAACCACCAGGCAGCCGAATAGCTTCTCCTTTTTGTTGATGCGTTCCAGGTAGCGCGCGTTCTTCTTGCCCAGCACATAGCATACATCTGTCTCAAGCCCAAAAGTGATTTGTTGCTTCAGGGTGGTGACCATCCAATCCTCCAGCGAACGGAACAGAGACTCATAATCGTAATAATTGCAGTTCACCCAGTTGCCTTTCTTGTTAAGTCTTATAAAACCCAGCGGACTGATGGAATTGATGTAGAAATCCCTGCAAAAAAGGCCAGGTCCGCCATAACGATCAATCACATCATATACAAACACAGAAGAAGGTTCATGGGTGGTTGGCGACTCAATCGGGATGCCGCAAACCTCCTGGAGCCTTTTGGTATCGGTAAATGGAATACCCGTTGTACCGGCACCAAATCTGCCTGGATTAATGCCCAGGATCAATTTTCTTTGTTGGTGATCGTCATAGAATTTTTTGTAAAATTTTTCACTGATTGAGAGAATATGGGCATTCTCACGGAAAGGATTCATCAACCGGATGCCATCAGGTAATTCACCGTTGTATTCGATCTCCCGATTGAACTGTATTATGTGATCTGCAAAGGTGGGGTGGTCCATTTTTAAATGGCTAATTTAATGGATTTTCCTTAACTTTGGAGCACAGCTTTCATGATTTCCTGAAAGGTCATTAAACCCCGGGGCATAAAGGCTGTTAACACATAACATTTTGATTTTAGATATATGATCAAAATCATAGAATATATAGAACGGGGGCTGATCTGGGGTATTATCCTGCTCATGTCCCTGATCCTGGTGCTGGCTTTTGTCGATATTGTCTATGTGATCAAGGAAAAAGCCCTGGCACCTCCCTTGTTCATTATTGATGCCAACGGGCTGATGAGCCTGTTCAGCCTTTTCCTGGTATTGCTGATCGGACTGGAACTGCTGGAGACGGTCAAGACTTATCTGAAAGACGATATTGTACATGTGGAATTCATCATCCTGGTGGCGATCATTGCCATAAGCCGGAAAGCCATCGTTTGGGATTTCAAGCAATACACCACCGAACAACTTGTTGGCCTGGCCATCATGATCCTGGCCCTGGGCACCACCTATTTTCTGGTCAAAAAAGCAGACGTCACCATCAAACTAAAAAAAGGCAGCAGGCAGGATCAACAATAATACATAACCTGCGCTTCTCCCGGCCTGCCCGTCAAAAAAATGCTAAATTAAAAAGATTCCCTTTACATTCTCTTATCTTTGTCAAACGTGGAATTCAAATTAAACCATACACGCCCAGCCCCTTACTAAACTCCAGCTTATCTGAACACTTTACCGGAGTTCTTGTAAGGACAAAATGAAAAACCAGTTAACCCATTATTAACCGAGCTTTTATAAGCAAAGAAAAAAACGGATACATTGCCTATGCCTTTTATAAAAACAATAGATGCCCAGGATGCGGAAGGATTTCTCAAGCAGTTATATGGAACGATCACAGAGAGCAGGGGAAAGATTGCCGAGATACACAAAATACAAAGCCTTCATCCTAAAAGCATCGTCAGCCACATGGATCTTTATATGACCCTGATGTTCGGAAAATCTCCCCTCACCCGGGCCCAAAGAGAAATGATCGGCGTGATCGTGTCTTCGGAAAACGGCTGTCGTTATTGTGTGGCGCACCATTCAGCTTCACTGAACCATTACTGGAAACATAGAAAAACCATCGACCGTTTCATTGACGACTATACCAGTGTTGGCCTCTCCTATAAAGATCTTTATATCTGCCAGTATGCGCTGCATCTTACCCGTTACCCTAAAGACGATCACCAGGAAGGCTGGATCCAAAAGCTTAAGGAGGGCGGATTAACCGACCGGGAGATCCTCGATGTCAACCTGATCACCGCCTATTTCAACTTCGTTAACCGGATTGCTGCCGGACTGGGCGTGGAACTGGAGGAAGATCAGGGGGAAGGGTATAAGTACTGAAAGGGTTAAATGTTGGAAGGTCAGAAGGTTGAAGGTTGTGACAACGTTTAATTCAACTTTAAACATGGAATCCTAACACCAGAAACCAGAAAAAAAATTTTATGAGTTACATTCGGGATGCCATACTGGGAGTTATCGTGGGTGATGCCCTGGGCGTACCGGTAGAATTCAAGCCGAGGAAAGAGCTGAAGCAGAATCCGGTAACAGGTATGACCGGCTACGGCACCTACAACCAGCCTCCCGGGACCTGGTCGGACGACAGCTCCCTGACTCTGTGCCTGGCCGGGCAACTCACCGGAGAATTCAGCCTGGAAAGCATTGGCCAAAGCTTCGTGGATTGGCTTTACCACAATCACTGGACACCTCACGGGGAAGTTTTCGATGTGGGCAATACCACAGGGGCTGCCCTGCGCAATCTCAAGGAAGGGGTGCCCCCCGACCGGTCGGGACTGACCGACCCAGACTCCAACGGCAACGGGGCCCTGATGCGCATTATTCCCTTGCTTATTAAAATAAAAGATGAGCATCATCCTTTGGATCGGTATGAAACCATCGGTAAAGTGGCAGCCATCACCCATGGGCATATCCGATCCAGGCTTTCCTGTTTCTATTACCTGGAATTTGCCCGTTACCTCATACATAATTGTCAACCCGATGAAGCGTATCAGAAGGCCAATCAAAGCCTGCTCCAGCTCATGGGGAAATTGGACATCCATACTTCCGAACAAGCCCATTTCTGTCGCCTGACTGGTGGAAATATCGATAAGCTCAGGGAAGAAGATATAGAATCAGACACATATGTGGTCCATACCCTGGAAGCCTCCATATGGTGTATATTAAATACCCGCAGTTATCCGGAAGCAGTTTTGAAGGCAGTCAACCTGGGGGCGGATACCGATACCACCGCAGCAGTGACCGGCGGACTTGGCGGATTGATCTATAAAGGCGATGGCATTCCTGAAGAATGGATTGAATCCATCGCCCGGCTGGATGATATCGAAATATTGATTGAACAGCTCGAGAAGAGGTATGAAGCCAGATGATACCCAATGTCAAACTCATCCTCAATAGTATTCGCCAGTGCTTCATCAGAACCCAGTGCCTTCAACACCTCCACGATGGTCTTGTCATAAGGCGTTGTCAGTATACCCACATGGCCATTCAGGGATAGGTCATCTGCTGGTTGGTTTTCAAAACCCACCGAATAATTCAAAGGTACCTGCGTACCCCATATACAACCGGCTGGTCTGGGCATGAACCGGTTGATTCAACATAAGAGCCTCTTCGCCCGGCAGCATCAGGAAAAAATATTCAAACATGGACAGGGTCTGCTGCTGATAGATCTCATTGGCCCGGTCCATCCCCTTCAGGTTCTCATCGTTCCAGGCTATGACCTGGTCAATCAGATCCAGTACCTCATAAGCCTTGGGTTAGGTGTTGTTCATGTAATACTGCTTCCCCCGGGAAATGTTACCATTGCTGAAATAACGCTCTACAGTCAAAACACTTTCGTGTAGCTCCCGGTGCGGCTCTTCTACCTGATTCACCAACCGGGCAAGTTCCGGGTCTTCCCTTTTCATGGTCTCCACCTGCTCGGAATAAAACCACTGGCCAAAGTTACACTGGCGGTGCCGGGATCATCGGCTCTGCACTGGCCAGGGGCCTGGCCTCTGTTGGAGCCAGGACAGCGATTCTGGAGTTAAATTACACGTCGGCCCAGAGCCTTGCTGAGCATGGCGATCTGTCCTGCATGGTAGGCGTTGTGCTCTGCCACGATGGTGGCCTGACGCAGGAGATGGTGGTCGGGATTGGCTACAAAAGGCTCAAACAAGTCGTTGGCGGGATCAAGCACCATTTCGATCATCTCCTCCTGTAAAGCCTTGATTTGCCGGACCGACTCATCCCATCCCTCCCGTGAAGCCAGCCCGGGCTCGTCAGGCCAAAAACCATCAGGCCAGGGAGGCGACTGAAAATGGGAGTCTTTCGAATACTCCACCAAATCATGCAGAGCGATGCGCAGATGCTCGGTCAGCTCCCATACCGTATGGGAAAAGCCTTCCACCTGTTGTCCGGTGACCTCATAAGGAATGGAATCCAGTAACTGTGGCAGGGGTGTAAAGGCATTGCCCTGACTGATAAGCGCCGCCAGCTGTTCACGCAATTTATTGTTGTTGCTCCGATCCATAAGCACAGATTTTTTAAATCACTTATCAATATACAAAATCCATCATTGGATGACAATGCCCTGCCAGGTTAGAATAACGAAAAAACTATCCCTGGATACGGAAAGGTATATACACATGACGATTTTTCATATTCGCACCCCAGTAAAACCAACCGCTCCATGAGGAGAGGAAAAGAATTTACCCGCGAGTTCCTTTAAAATGAATGGACCTCAATAGAAAAATCCCCATATGAAAAGACTATAGGGACTTTCCTCAAGAAAAAAACATACTACAGATTACAGAGTGATCAACTGCGAAACATCACCTTCAAGATTTCTGGCGATCTCCTTCCGGATATTTTGAACCTCAACACCCAACGGAGCTATTTCTTCAGTGGCATGATAATTCTCGCATGCACTTTGACATGCTTTCACATCCACTCCATTCGACATCAAATCAACAACCCTCGACTGAAGTTGTTTATTATCAGCCAATTCCCGGATAGCTGGACCCCAAATAAACAGGGTCACATTTTTATACTGCTTCTGATTAGAGCTACCCCGACAAAAAGGTGCGACACAATTATTAAATATTTCCGGATCAGCCGAAGACCACATCACGGTGATGCCCTGTCCCTCTGTAATCTTCTCCTGCTGGAAGGCCATATCTGGGCTTCCTGACTGAGCATGCGACAGGAAACCTGCCAACAGGAAAGCCATAGTTAAGATAAGCGCGAAAGGTTTCATGGCTCCTGAATTTTTGTTCAACAATTCTTCTATTTATAAAACGCCACCTAACAGAAAATTATTACTTAAATCCCGACTTTACTGAAGTCTAAATAAACCATCATACAAGGGTTTTACGAATTCATATAATTCTCCTGACAAGCCCCCATGACACAACCATAAAGAAAAAAGAAACCTTAATGCATAAAAATACAAACCCAAAAAAAAGATTTAAATGTAAATCATTCATCAATAAAATAATAATACAAGATTCCATGTTTTATATTGAAATTTTATGCATATTATTTGGATATAAATACAGAATGTATATTCTTGCACCTTCGTTTTCATTTTTTCATTCCAAAAAATCTTAACCGATGCAATCAGAAAACTTCCAGATCCGGTACAGCCAGACAGAAGACATCCTGTATTCAGAAAAGATCCATCAAATGTACAAACAAGAAGCTGCCAGGGGCGACATTGGTCTTGCCGTAAGGTCTGTATCCTACCTGAACCGGGTTATTTCTGAAGGCAAAGGTGTTTTGGCGTTTTATGAAAATGAGCTGGCAGGTTTCTGCTACATCGAAACAT
>JAGXLL010000153.1 GCA_018334675.1 Bacteroidales bacterium
GAGCCCGGTCACATCCCGTCAACCAACCGGTAAAAACAATTATGAAAATAATGACCTTTTTCATTCAGGTTATTTAAAATCAATTAAAATAACAAAGGTATAAGATTTTTCTCTCTTGAAGAAACGGAAGGATGGAAAATGATAAGGGAGGGGAAAGGGATATTAAGGCTGAGGCGAAGGCGAAGGCGAAGGCGAAGGCGAAGGAGGAAAAGGGAGTATTCAATTGTCAAATGGTTGAATGGTTCTATTGTAAATAGTCAAATAGTTAATTGTTGCCAGCCAAAAGCTTGTCTACCCGAAACACAGGCGCGAAGGCCGATCCCGTAGGACAGCAGATAGATAAAAAACCGACTGACGACCACTCGCCATCAGACGAATATAATAAGTGTTTCAGGTTGAAAGTTTACAGGTTAAAAGTTCATTCACAATTTATCAATTTATTCTTCTTCCTCAGCCTCGGCCTTAGACTTTTTTCTCAACTCTCCTCGCCGTAGATCTCGCTGAGCTCCTTGTCGAGTTCTTCCCCCCTCAGGTTCTTGCCCACAATTTTGCCTTCCTCGTTAATCAGGAAGTTGGAGGGGATGGAGCGGATCCCGTATTTTTCTCCTGCTTTGCTGTCCCAGTATTTGAGATCGGATACCTGGGGCCAGGTGATGTTATCTTTATGAATGGCCTTGACCCATGCATCTTTCGATCGGTCGAATGATACGCCAAAGATCTCAAATCCCTGATCGTGGTATTTTTCATAGGCATCCACCAGGTTGGGATTCTCCTGGCGGCAGGGTCCACACCAGGCCGCCCAGAAGTCAAGCAGCACGTATCCGTCACCCACATGCTCGGACAAACTCACGGGATTGCCAGAGGTATCGGGTAAGGTGATGTCGATAAAAGGTTGGCCGACCTGGGTGCGTTTGAGTATATCCAGGCGCTCCTTCAGAGCCTCACCATATTTGGTATTTTGTACCTCAGGGGCTAAACCGCCATAAAGGGAGTCAAGCTTCTCATAACCAATAAATGACAGCAAATGTCGGCGGGTCAGATAAGGAGAGAGAACGGAGTTGGAATGTTCCTCCACGTACTGTTCCACATAATCCTGGCGCTCACCGGCAAGACGCTGGTACTGACTCCGGGATTGCTCTATGGCCTCTTGATCCTTATTCTGCGAGGCCGTGCGATATTCACTCACCGCATTTTGCAACTGTCGGTTGTAATCATCCAGCTTGTTCTGGAACTGCTCATATTGATTTTGGACTTCAGAGCCCTTGATGTTGATAGACTGCAGGCTATCCTTATGGCCTGTGATCTGAATATCGTTATTCCCGGCAAAAAATTCGACCGAACCCATCTGTTCGCCAAACTGAAGGCGCATCATCTGGGGGTGATCAAGCCTGCCGGTAAAGCTGAACTCCCCATATTCCACCTGAGCTGAATCCAGGGTGGTCCATTCCCCGTCCAGGGTCTTCTGGAGGGAGACATTCACCTTATTCATGTCTTTAATGTCTCCGGAAATGTCGTATTTATCCGGGCCGCCGCAGGCATAGACAATCAGCGGCAGGGTGATCCATGCTATAAATCTTTTCATCATCGGGTTTTAGTTTTAGTATAACATCCCCAAACCTACTAAAATTGAGAGATAATAAAAAGACAAAAAAGTATTATTTTTTGTGATAGCGGTCCAGCAGTTGCCGGGCGGCCATAAAGGAGCTCTTCTGGCCCTCCAGCACCTGTTTTTCAAATTTCGGCAGCAATTCTTTAATGAAATCGGTATGATAGAAGTGGTCTTTCAGGATTTGGTTGATCGTTTCATACATCCAATACTTGGCCTGTTGTCTTCTGTTCTGGGTAAAATATCCATTGTGGCGGACAAAGCGGATATACTCGTGGATGGTTTCCCACACTTTTTCAATGCCCTCATCACGCAGGGCGCTGCAAGTCAGCACCCGTGTTGTCCATCCCGATTCCGGCGGGGGAAAAAGATGCAGGGCTTTCTGATACTCTTTTTGGGCCATCTCGGCTTTATCGCGGTTGGCACCATCGGCTTTGGTAATGGCTATGGCATCAGCCATTTCCATGATCCCCCTTTTGATACCCTGCAGTTCATCACCGGCTCCGGCCAGCATGAGCAAGAGGAAGAAATCCACCATAGAATGCACGGATGTTTCAGATTGCCCAACCCCGACCGTCTCGATAAAGACGGTATCAAACCCGGCGGCTTCACAAAGCACAACGGTCTCCCTTGTCTTGCGGGCCACACCTCCCAGTGAATCGCCGGAAGGGGAGGGCCGGATAAAGGTCCTGGGATCGGCCGCGAGTTTCTCCATACGGGTTTTATCGCCCAGGATGCTGCCTCCGGTTCGCTCACTGGTAGGATCCACTGCCAGCACCGCAAGCTTATGACCCGAGGCAGTGATCTTCGTGCCCAAAGCCTCGATGAATGTGCTTTTGCCCACACCGGGCACCCCGGTTATGCCTATCCTCAGAGAATCACCGGCATAAGGCAGGCAGCGTTCGATGATCTGCTGGGCCATCTCCATATGTTCCCCCCTGGAACTCTCTATCAGGGTGATGGCCTGTCCAAGCATCGTGCGCTCGCCATTGAGTATGCCATCTACATACTGCTCCAGTGTGTACCGGGGCTTCCTTCTTTTCCTGAATTTACGCAAGGCATCCTCATTGATGGAAGCAGGTTGCTCTACCCCCTTATTCACATGCAATGCGCCTTCCTTTTTCTTCTTGTTCTTATCCTCCCCCATATCGATGTGTTTTCTGACGGCAGATTGCCTGCCGGATCACCCGGAGCGGTTAATGAACCCTCGCCTTCAGGCTCAAACGTATATTGGAGTTCTCCGGATCATTGGAAATGAAATAAATGGATTTATGCAATTGTCCTTTGCGGCTGCCCACACTCAAAATGGCTTTGAATGAACTGGTCTCCCCGGAAGGGATAACTGTCTTCTCGGGCTTAACCGTGGT
>JAGXLL010000068.1 GCA_018334675.1 Bacteroidales bacterium
CTTAACGCCAGGATCTGTTCATTGTCGATGGCCCGAAGAAACTCGGACAGGTTGGTGCGCAGCTGTTTCATGGACAGCTGATAGCCTTCGGCATGCAGGGAGGTGACAAACTCGTGGTGGCTTCTGCCGGAGCGGTAGTCGGGTTCTTTCACAGGATGCTTGATGTACCGGTCAATGGTATCCACCGACTCTGAAACGTTTAGCACAGCATGGTAGAATAAAAGGTTGCGCCTGCGGTAGATGGAAGAACCCAGGATCTTGCGGTCAACAATGGCTATATCGGAGATACCCCGGTAGTAAAGATCCTGAACACCCAGGCTGGAAAGGGCCTCTATGATCTTCTGGTTGAAGTAACGGAAATGGGCCGCAGGATTGGAAAACTTTCTCAGGGTGACCTTCAGGGAAACCACCAGGGTGCGGGGTGTAAGGATCACCGTTTCACCTCCGGAAGGTCTCTTATAAACCGTTACATCATCATCACGGATATTTTTCTCCTTCAGGTTTTGATGGGGTTTGTTGCTGTTTCCAAGCACCACATAGAAATCATCCGGCACCCAGAGAAAAAAGTCGGTGGGGTTCTCCTCGTCATAGAAAATATCGATGTCGGGCAGGTCGTATTTTCGGACTACAAGCATCTTTTTTATTAAAAAACTCAGCCCGCCCCGGAAAAATTATGGGAACGGGCTGAAAAATGCAACTATTTGTGTATGGCCTTATCCACCGCATCGAAACCGGCTTCCATAAATATCTCAGAAATGGTTGGATGGGCGTGTATGGACCGGGCCACGTCGTAAATCGTGCTTTCGATCTGCATGAAGGCGGATGCCTCCGCGATCATATCGGTGGCATGGGGAGCGATGATCTGGACTCCCAGCACCTCCCCATATTTCTTCTCGGAGAGCATGCGGATGCTTCCGTCCTTATAGCCTTCTATCAAAGCCTTACCATTGGCTGAAAGCGGGAATTCATTGACTTTATAGTCGATGCTCTCACTTTGCAGCTCTTCTTCGGTAAGGCCGATTTGTGCCATCTCCGGATTGGTGTAGATGTTCAGGGGGTAGTTGTGCAGGTTCATCTCACCCTTGATACCCTTGATGTTGTTGATCACAAAGAGGCCCTGGGCGGAACCGGCATGGGCCAGATAGCTCTTGCCGTTCACATCACCCACGGCATAGATGCTATCGTGGTTGGTCTTCAGGTATTCATCGGTTTGAGCAAATCCTGCTTCAAGCTGAACATCAATATCCATGGGAGGAAGCACGGCGCCGCGCATACTGGCATTCAACACTTTTTCGGCTTCTATCTCTTTACCCTGGACCTTCAGCTTGCCGTTTTCATAGCCCTGGATATCATCTCCGAAGAGCATCTCCACCTTATCCTTCTTCAGGCGGTTGTAGATGTAATCGTTGAGAAACTGATCTGCAAAGGGTACAAGAGTTTTGGAGGGTGTGACCAGGGTGACCTTCTTGTCGATCATCTGGAAAAATTGTGCCATCTCCACGGCTACTGGTCCCTGTCCCACTACAGCCACACTCTCCGGCAATTTATCTTCTCCATACATATGTTCCAGTTCAATCACACGCTCCTGGGGGATATCGAATTCCAGGGACCGGGGATAGGACCCGGTAGCGATGATGATGTGGGTGGCATCGATGGAACGGTTCTCTACCGTTACACTGTTGGGTCCGGTGATCCGGGCTTCTCCCCTGATCACCTCCACACCATTCTTTTTCAAAAGATATTCCACCCCGCCGGTGAGCTTTTTGGCGATGCGCATGGCACGTTTCTTGGCATTCTGCCAGTTAAAGGATATTTTTTTCATGTCGATGCCATCGATGCCAAAGTCGTCTGCTTCGCGCAAACGGTCGTAATATTTGGCACTCTCGATGATGGCTTTGGAAGGGATGCAGCCCCAGTTGAGGCACATCCCGCCGATATCCTGTTTTTCAATGATGGCGGTTTTCAAACCCACCTGTCCGGCACGTATAGACGCCACATAACCGGCAGGTCCTGAACCTACTATAATAACATCGTATTCCATAGTCAATCGTAGTATTTATCTTGTTATGTGTTCAACTTAAAAGAATTACTCCATAATCAGGGTTATTGGATCCCCCAGGTATTCCATCATGGTATTGAGGAAGCGCGACACCTCACCGCCATCCACAATGCGATGGTCGACCGACATCGACAGGGGCAGGATATGGCCCGGAACGACCTGATCCTGGTCATTGACCACGGGTTTCTTCAATATCCGTCCGACGCCCAGTATTCCGGCCTGCGGATAGTTGATGACCGGTTGGGCAAACTGTCCGCCGATAGAACCATAGCTGGTGATCGTGAAGGTACCGTCTTTCATATCCTCCATGGTCAGTTCACTGTCGCGTGCTTTCCGGGCAATCTCAGCTGTCTTTTCAGCCAGCTCGAAGATGGTAAGGCGGTCCACATGCTTGATAACAGGAACAACCAGGCCTTTTTCGGTATCCACGGCTATGCCGATGTTGTAGTATTTCTTAAATAGCATCCGGTCATTATCGAGGTCCATCTCGGAATTGAGCTGACGGTGCTTCCTCAGAGCCATAGCAGTAGCCTTCAGGATGAAAGGCAGGTAATTAAGCTTCACGCCCTTCTCCTTATATTTCTCCTTATATTTGTTGCGGATACGCACCAGCTCGGAAATCTCCACTTCATCCATCACAGTCATATGGGCCGCGTTCTGCTTGGAACGGGTCATGTTTTTGGCGATGGTCTTGCGGATCTGGGTCAGATCTTCATACTCCACGGTTTGGGCTGGCTCTTCGGCGGGTGCTCCTTCAGAAGGCTGGGCCTTTGGAGCTTTTTCGGCATAATCGTGTATGTCCTGCTTCATTACGCGGCCCCCGGGACCGGTTCCCTTGATCTTATGGATGTCCACACCAAGGTCTTTGGCCAGGGCACGGGCTACAGGTGTAGCCAGGGCTTTCTTAGGGGGTTTCTCCTCTTCTTCGGTTTCTTTCTGCTCCATCCCTTCCTGGCTGGAGGGAAGATGGCCTCCTTCACCGGCTACTTCAATGGTACCAACCACTCCGGCTCCTTCTTCTTCTTCAACAGTTTCTTCGGAAGGTCCTTTGGGTTCTTCTTTGGCTTCTTCCTGTGCCGCTTCACCCTCGACACCTTCAATTTCTATTTCAGCCAGGGGGTCGCCCACATTGATGGTCTCTCCTTCCTTGCCATACAAGGCTGCAATGGTACCCGATTTGGGCGAGGGAATATCGGTGGTCACCTTATCCGTTTCCACCTGAACGAGGGACTGGCCGGATTCTACTTCCTGTCCCTTTTCCACATACCACTCCACAATGGTACCCTCTTCCAATCCTTCGCCTATATCTGGAAATTTAAATACATGTCTCATAATGGATTAAAATTTGACGGTTTTTTCAATTTCATAATAGATCTTCTCCGGAGTCGGCATATAATGATGTTCACCCTGCGGCAGGGGGAAGATGGTATCAAAACCGGTTACACGTTTAGGGGGAGCTTCCAGGTGCAGGAAGGATTCCTCCAGGGCTATGGAGTTTATCTCGGAAGCTACGCCAAAGCTGTTGGGAGCTTCATGTACGGTAACGATCCTTCCGGTTTTCTTGATGGAGCTGGCAATGGTATCCACGTCCAGAGGGAAGATGGTGCGCAAGTCGATCAGCTCAACGGATATCCCTGCTTTCTTGGCCAGTGCCAGGGCTTTCTGGGTATCGCGCATCATGGCGCCATAGCTTACCACCGTAACATCTTTGCCTTGCTGAACCACATTGGCTTTGCCAATCTGCACATTAAACTTGTCCTCGGACACTTCCTGCTTAACAGCCCGGTATATGCGCTTGGGCTCCATATAGATCACCGGATCCTGACTCTCGATGGCAGAGATCAGCAGTCCTTTGGCATCGTGGGGAGTAGAAGGCATCACCACTTTCAGGCCGGGAATATGGCCGTAGATGGCTTCCATGCTTTCGCTGTGGTGTTCAAGGGCTTTAATGCCTCCACCATAAGGCATGCGGATAACCATAGACGAGGTGTACTTACCCCGGCTGCGGTTGCGCATCCTGGAGACATGGGAAATGATATGGTTGAATCCGGGATAGGCAAAACCGGAAAACTGCATCTCTATAACCGGTTTCATGCCGGCTACAGCCATACCTACAGCCGTTCCCACAATGCCGGATTCGGCCAGCGGGGAGTCAAAGACCCGCTGCGCACCGTATTTTTCTTGTAATCCTTGAGTAACACGGAACACGCCGCCTTCATAGCCTACATCTTCACCATAAATGACGACGTCTTTATTTTCGTTGAGTTTGATATCTAAAGCATTGTTGATTGCTTTAACAAGCGTCATTACACTCATTTATTGGCCCTCCTTCCATTTTAAGTATTTTTCATGAGCATATAATTGTTTCTTGAGCACATCCGGCATCTCATCGTAGTGATATTTGAAAACGTCCTCCAGGGGATATTCACCGTAATTCTCGGCCTCTTCAAACTGACGTTCTACCTCTTTCTTGTACTGGGCATCCAGTTCCTCTTCCTGCTTATCATCCCACAGCTCCTTGGAGGCCAGATAACTTTTCATCCGTTTCATAGGATCTTTCTCTTCCCATTCCTGTTCTTCTTCTTTGGTACGGTACTTTGAAGGATCATCCGAAGTGGTGTGGGCACCCTTTCGGTAAGTCAAAGCCTCGACCAATACTGGTTCCTGCTTCTCGCGGGCCAGCTTGGCAGCTTCCTGGGCAACTTTGGTCATGGCGAAGAAATCGTTGCCATCTACCTGGATGCTCTTCAGGCCATATGCCACGGCTTTAACAGCCAGGTTCCGCGAGGAGGTTTGATTCTTAACATTGAATGAGATGGCGTACTGGTTATTCTGGATCACAAAAACAACCGGCACTTTCCAAACAGAAGCGAAGTTCAGGGCCTCATGGAAGTCACCTTCCGAAGTTCCTCCGTCGCCGACAAAGGTATAGACCACTTCATCCTTCTGGTTGTATTTGATCTCATAGCCAATACCTGTAGCATGCAACAGCTGTGAGGCAATGGGTACGGATACCGGGAGCAGGTGTTTGGCGTTTTCAAAACGCGAACCATCCTCATAGCCCATGAAATACAAAAAGACCTCTTTGAGTGTAGCTCCTTTGGCCAACCATACGCCTAGCTCTCGATAGGCGGGTACGACCCAGTCATCCTCCCTCAGCACCTGGGCAATACCACCGGCAATGGCTTCTTGTCCGTAATTGGGGGGATAGGTGTAGATCCTCCCCTGACGCTGATAAGAGACGGTCATCAGATCGGCCTTGCGGGCAAACATCATGTTCTTGTATGCCTGAAGTGACTTCTCATCGGTGATGTCAGGCATCCATTTCTCATGGGTGATGTTGCCATCCTTATCCATTACGCTAAAGAGCTTGTTCTTTAATGGATCATATTCCTTAAACATTCTTTCCTCCTTTAAAGTTAAACATAATCTTGATTGTTTGTTACTGCTAACAATAGTGTCTAACAAAAATGGCGGGGTTTTGTTTAAAAGACTCTGACGAGGCTTTAACAGAGGTTAAACAAACCCGGGCAGAAGGGCCCGCTGCGGCTTCTGTATGTGAAGGGTTTTACCGCGCGGGGAAGCGAGGTTGAACAAAATGAAAAAATTGACCCCGAAAATTTCAGCGCTTAATGCTGAGAAATTACCAGCGCTTAGCGCAGCGCTAAGCGCCGAAAAGTGTTCGAAAGCGAACAAACCCAGCTCTTAGCGCTGCGCTAAGCGCTGATTTTTTCTAAGCGCTGATTTTTTTACAGATTGTTATCGTGGGAGCCATCGGGCAGCATATTATCGGGGTGGGGCCGGCCGTGCTCTTCCATTTGAAAGCGGATGCATGATTCCCAGTCGCCATGGCAATACCTGTCGATCCAGTATTTGTTCAGCTTACCCTGTTCGTAGAATTCGCGCATAGGACATACCTGGTACCATTTACATGTGGTGGTGGTCACTTTGAGTTTACGATAGTTTTCCCTGAGGGTATCGAAGTGGGCACTCTGATGCACAACAGTGGCGGGATGACGCAGGGGAAGGAGCTTACGGCGGCCGGCCATCAGCAGCTGTCCGAAAAGTCCCGGAAAATGGTGGCGGTTGGGCACTTGCAAACCATATTTTTGAAGGATATTCTTGGTGGGGTGATATCCCAGGGGTACCAACAACTCCGGGTTGACCTGTTCGATCTCCTGTTCGAGGTATACGCTGCAAGTCTCAATCTCGTCGGAACGGGGCTTTCTGCAATTGGGAAGGAAACATTTCAGCAGGTTGGTCATATAGAGTTCTCCGCGATCGAGTCCGATTTGTTCAAACAGCCTGTCGAGGACTTTTCCGGAAGGGCCGATAAACATTCTTCCCTCTTGATCTTCCTGGCGGCCGGGAGCCTGGGCGATGATCATAATGCGGGCATTCGGGTCACCCTCCGGCGGAACGGCATGCTTCCTGGTCTCATACAACCTGCAAAGTCGGCAATGGCGCACCTTTTCTTTCAACTCCTCAATATATTTATTTCCCGATGAAACATCCATACAACAGCCTTTTTAGCATTTAGTCCAAACCCTTGTCCCTACTTTCCCGGAGGATCTTTTTTTTGCCATTCCGCAGGTGAGGGGGGCAGGAGCCTCTGGTGGTTCCAGCCGGAAAAGTATATCTTATCATCGTTCAAATTTACTAACAAATCGGGTGCAGATATCCAGTTATTTCTTAAATTTACGAGGATTTACATTATAAATAATACCCAATGAAACCCCCATCCAGTAACCTGCACAACAAGGACATGTTTAAGCATGGGGGTTCCATATGGCCATAATAAATAATAAGATAATCATATGAAATCACGTGATATTATCCGGGAAGCCACCACATTCTTCAATACAAAGATCTGGTCGATCGCCCTTTCCAACAAATCGGGGCGACAGCGGCTATGGCTCAAGTTGCTGCGAGTTTTAGCCCTTGCTGTGCGAGGGTTTCGCGAGGACAAGATCGGACTCAGGGCCTCTGCTCTGACCGTTTTTTCCTTACTGGCCGTGGTACCTGTGGTGGCTATGGCATTTGGAATAGCCAAAGGCTTTGGATTAAAATCCTACCTGGAGGAGCAAATCAAGAGTTATTTCGCAGGACTCAACATGACGGGGCAGGAGGAGATCCTGGAACAGATCATCCAGTTTGCCAATTCCTTTCTTGACAGCACCAGCGGTGGGATCATCGCCGGTATCGGTCTGCTTATTTTGTTGTGGTCGGTATTAAAAGTATTCTCCAACATAGAGGGTTCGTTCAATGCCATCTGGCAGATCCGGAAATCGCGGTCCTGGTTCCGCAAATTCAGCGATTATCTCTCGCTTATGCTTATAGGGCCGGTGGTGGTGATCATCTCCAGCAGCGCCCTGGTGTTCATCCGCACGCAGATCGAACAGATTGCCATGGAGATCAACATCATCGGCTTCTTTCAGGAAGTCATCCTGTTCCTGGTCCAACTGATCCCCTATGTGCTGATCTGGCTTTTGTTCACCTTTCTTTACATCTTCATGCCCAACACCAAAGTGCGCTTTCGTTCGGGCTTTATAGGCGGGTTGGTGGCCGGTACAGCTTTTGTGATCGTGCAGCACATCTTCATCAACTTTCAGATCGGTGTTTCGCGGTACAACGCCATATACGGGAGTTTTGCAGCCCTGCCCCTTTTCATTATCGGTTTGCAGATCAGCTGGCTGATCGTGCTGTTTGGCGCCGAGATATCCTTCGCCGATCAGAACCTGGAGCAATATGAATTTGAATCGGACATCGACAACATGAGTATACACAGCAGAAAGATGATTGCTTTGACCATCACGCATTTGCTGGTAAAGAACTTCGTCAAGGCTGAAGATCCCCTCACGGCCGAAGAGATATCGCGGCAATTGAAGATACCCATCCGGCTGGTGCGAAAAATGCTTTTTGAACTGTTGGACTGCAGGATCCTCTCGGAGATTGTAAGTCCCAACACCAAGGAAAGGGCTTATCAGCCCGGCCAGGATGCCGATAATCTGACGGTTGCCTTTGTACTGGACAAGCTGGAGCATTCAGGCAAGGACGGACTCATCAGGTTTGAGGGTGCCTCCCAGGAAAAGCTCAAAAGCATTGTAGAGGAATTTTCTGAGAAGGTCAAGCAAACAGAAGCCACCAGGCCCCTGAAAAACATCTGATTATAAACCCTGACCAGGCTCTGTTATCTGACTAAAGCCCTGGCGTATGTTCTGTTTGCCCTATGGGTTTAATGCTGGCGTATGCCCTGTTTTTCATAGTACGCTTCAGCGGTTTCTTCCAGCTCTTTGTACCACTTTTCTCCGTAGCGGCGGATCAATGCATCCTTTACGAACCGGAACACGGGGACACCCTCTTTTTTCCCTCTTTTAAGGGCAGGACGGCAGATATGCCATTGGTGGTAATTGACAGCCTCCAGTTTATCGACCTGACTGAGGCGTATGGGATACAGATGGCAGGAGATAGGCTTGCGGAAGGATACCATCCCGTCGAAATAAGCCTGTTCAATGGCACATTTAGCAATGCCCTGCTCAAAGACGGCATAGGCACACTCTTCGGTGGAAACCAGGGGGGTTACCAGGTCTCCGTCGTGATCGGTTACCACGGGTCCCTGTTCCTCTATAGCCTGCCATCCTTGTTCTCGAAGATAGGGTTTGAGTTGGGGGATGATCCGGGAAAGGATCGCTTCCTCTTCTTTCTCAACAGGTGCTCCTGCCACACCATCCACACAGCACATTCCCCTGCAACGCTTCACATCACAAACAAATTGCACTTCGATGACATCCAAACTTACTAATGTGTTTCCGATCAGGACCATGGGTTAGGGTTTTAGTTGCAGGAGCAGTTGCAGTTGCAGTATTCTCCTGCTACTTCTTCACTTCTTCTTAAACAAGGCTTTTGCCGGTCATATCTTCCGGCTGGTCCATGCCCATGATCTTCAGGAGCGTAGGAGACACATCGGCCAGTATGCCCTCGTGGATATTGGAATATTCATCGGAAACCAGAATACAAGGTACCGGATTTTTTGAGTGGGCTGTATTGGGGCTTCCATTCTCATTCACTGCATTATCGGCATTTCCGTGGTCGGCGATAATCAGGGCGGTATATCCATTGGCTTTAGCTGTTTCCACAACATCTTTGACACAGGAATCGACCGCCTCAATGGCCTTGCGGATGGCTTCATAATCTCCTGTATGGCCTACCATATCGCCGTTGGCGAAGTTCAGACAGATGAAATCCAACTCTTGTTGTTTCATTTCTTTCACCACGGCATCGCGTACCTCATAGGCGCTCATCTCGGGCTTATCGTCATAGGTTTTCACCTCCTGGGGTGAAGGAATCAGGATGCGTTTCTCCTTGTCAAACTCTTCTTCCCTTCCCCCACTGAAGAAGAAGGTAACGTGGGCATATTTTTCTGTTTCTGCAATGCGCAACTGTTTCCTGTTATTTTTGGCCATGACCTCACCCATGGTGTTGCGGATGTTCTTCTTCTCATAGATAATCTTCACACCTTTGAAGGTATCGTCGTATTTGGTCATTGTCACGTAGTACAGGGGCATGGTTTGCATGCCATGCCCGGGCATATCCTTTTGGGTCAGGGCCATAGTGATCTCTCTAAGCCGGTCGGTACGGAAGTTGAAACATATCACCACGTCATTTTCTTTGATGGTTCCAACGGGTTGGTCATTGTCGTCAGTAACCACCACCGGCTTGATGAACTCATCTGTCAGCTTATCATCGTAAGATTCCTGGATGGCTTGAACCACATCGTGGGTCTTTTTGCCCTTACCGTGTACAAACAGATCGTAGGCTTCCTTGATCCTTTCCCAGCGCTTGTCGCGGTCCATGCCGTAGAAGCGGCCTACCAACGAAGCGATCTGGCCGTTGGAGTGGTTAAGATGATCCTGCAGGTCCTGAACATAACCTTTGCCGCTGTAGGGGTCGGTATCCCTGCCGTCTGTCAGGGCATGCACATACACCTTGTCCAGACCGTAATCACCGGTCATGTCGCAAAGTTTATACAGGTGCTTATGGGAAGAATGGACTCCGCCATCCGAGACCAGGCCGATAAAATGAACGCCGGCATTGTTGTCTTTGGCATATTGGAAGGCCTCCTTAAGCACGGGGTTTTGATCAAAGGAGCCATCCTCAATGGCTTTGTTGATGCGCACCAGATCCTGATAGACGATGCGGCCGGCCCCCAGGTTCAGGTGTCCTACTTCCGAGTTGCCCATTTGCCCGTCGGGCAGTCCCACATGTTCCCCTGAGGCCTGCAGCTGTGAATGGGGATACTTCTGCATAAGGCTGTCCATATAAGGGGTGTTGGCTATATGGATCACGTTGCGATCGCTTTCTTCACCGAGTCCCCATCCGTCCAGGATCATCAGTATGGTTTTATTATTGGTTGGCATAGGTTAACTTTTTATTGGTTTGAGAAAAGATTTTGGGGTTTCAATAATTAGCGCTTAGCGGTTTGGAACCGCTTAGCGCTAATTATTGAAACCCCCAAAAATACAAAAAAGATGGAGAATGGAGAAAAAAAATCACGCTCCGGTAATAGCCGAAGCGTGATTTTTATAATTCAGTAAGCTGTAAAAAGATTACTTCATATCGTCGGGCATCCAGCTTTCAACCATAACTTTGTGATCCTGGTACCATTGCTTGGCAGCGGTGAGTTCGTCATCGCCCTTTTCAATGGCATCCATCAGGTTATAGAGTTCCGTTTCACTGAGGTTGA
>JAGXLL010000069.1 GCA_018334675.1 Bacteroidales bacterium
GTCTCAAGACCCAGGTGATAGAGATCCTCTGGAATGATGACCGCCAGGGTTATAATAATGATCACCTGTTGATACCCTGGATTCAGGAAGAAGCAGAATACGCGATCAAAAGGCTCCATCTGTCTGCGGAAAGAGAATCGTATTTTATCCGGAAAATTGAACAGATCATAGGAGAATACATGGAAGAAATCTGAATGCCATTTTGACAAGAACAGGTTCGGCGTTCTTTCCTGAAGCCACAATTTCAACATTACCCCGGCAAAATTGTTCTTACATCAAAAACCCATGAACACAAAACCCATTATTCTGCTTCTTTTTGTTCTTTTGGGAGGGCAACAGATGCTGGCGCAAAAGCAACAAAAGGCTGAAACACCCCGTGATCATACGGCCCTGGTGTTGATCGACATTCAGATGTTCTACTTTAAACACGGGCAGATGCCTTTACATAACCCGGAAAAAGCAAGTAAGAAAGCAGGCAAACTTCTTCATGCTTTCCGTTCAAAGGATCTGGAAGTGATCCATGTTCGCCATGCGGCAGGTGCCAATGTACAAATCCATCCCGATGTAGCACCTGAAGAAGGCGAAAAAATGATCACCAAAAGGAAAGCCAACAGTTTTGCCGGTACGGACATGGCCTCTTATCTTGAGAATAAGGGTATAACACATCTGGTGATCGCAGGAATGATGACCCACATGTGCGTAGAGGCAACCACACGGGCTGCAAGCGACATGGGATATCAGGTAATTGTGGCCTCCGATGCCTGCGCTACAAGGGACATCACATACCAGGAAGAAACCATACCATCCCGGCATGTCCATCTTTCTACCCTTTCTAGCCTGGAAGGAAGCTATGGTACGGTGCTTCCCACCGAAAAAATTAAGGCAATGATTGAAAAAACCGAATAATGTCTGGCCATTCGAAACATATAGAGGACAAACAAATTCATACACCCAATAAAAGAAACATCGTCATCAGCATTGTGCTGAACTTCGCCATCACCGTGGCTGAGTTTATCGGTGGTATACTTTCCAACAGCCTGGCCCTGCTCTCGGATGCCCTGCACAATCTGAGCGACACCTTTGCCATCTTTATCTCCTACATCGCCATGATCGTAGGAGAAAAAGGCTCCACCCGCAAAAACACCTTCGGCTATAAGCGCATCGAGATCCTGGCTGCCCTGCTGAATGCCATCATACTGATTGTCATTTCTTTTTATCTTTTTTACGAGGCCTATCAGCGTTTCCTGGAGCCCGAGCCGGTAAAGGGCAACACCATGCTGGTCGTGGCCGTCATTGGACTGATCGCCAACCTGATATCGGTACTCCTGCTGCATCGGGATTCCAGGAGCAGCCTGAACATTAAAGCCGCCTTTATCCACCTGATAGGCGATACCCTTTCCTCGGTAGGGGTGATCATTGCCTCGTTGCTCATCTATTTTTACGGACTTTACTGGGTGGACCCACTGCTTACCTTCATCATAGGAATTTTCATATTGCGCGGCACTTACGGAATACTCAAGGAAACCATAGAGATCCTGATGCAGGCTACTCCCGGCGAGATCGATATCCGTCAGATCAAAAATCAACTGGAGCAGGATGATCGGGTAGAAAACATACACCACATCCATATATGGCGTTTATCAGACAATCAGGTTCATTTTGAATGTCATGCCGACCTATCCCACAATTATACCATGCAGCAAGCCGATGCCCTGCGCAAGGAGCTGGAAAAACTCTTAAATGAACGTTTTCAGATCAATCACATCACCATTCAAATGGAGTATCATGCCTGCGATGATAAAAGCCCCATCGTGAGTCCCACTCAATCCAATTCTTCAGATGATTCCCCGAAAAACGACTTATGAAAATTAACCAGGTAAAGTTTTTCGGTGGCCCGGGTGAAGGCCGTATAGAGCCAACGGAAAAATTCTTTATTTACCATCTCCTCATTGATATAGCCGTGGTCGACAAAAACCACCTTCCATTGGCCACCCTGAGCCTTATGGCAGGTAACGGCATAGGCAAACTTCACCTGTAAGGCGTTAAAGAAGGGATTTTCCTTTACCTTTTGGATCCTCGCCTTCTTGGTTTTCACCTCCTGATAATCCTCCATTACATTATAAAAGAGCTGTTTGTTCTCATCACGGGAAAGAGCTGCCTGCCTGGAGTGGATTGTATTCATCAGGATCTTGGCATCGATCTCAATATCATTGTAATCCACAAAGCGAAGCCGCAAATCTGCAAACTGAAAACCATAGAGATCCTGATAACCATAAATCCTGGTCACTTCAGCGATATCACCATTAGCAATAAAATCCAGGGCCTCCTCCTCATCGATCCAGAAATAATTGTTTTTTACCACCATCAGAAAATCGCCTATGGCCAGTTCTTCCTCCCGCCAAAGGATCTGATTGCGGATACCCTGGTTGAACATATTGGCCCGCTTATTGGACCGCGTGACAATGACGGTTTCCTCTTCTCCGTAATGCTCATAGGCATCCGACAGGATCTCGATGAGCTCATTGCCCCCGGCACGTTCAATATCGGTAAAATTTTCCACCTGCAACCGAGGGAAACCGCTTTGGTTGTCCTCGATCATCCTGCGAATATGGGTGGCATTGTATAGTATCCCGGATTCAGCGCTTTGCCGGAGTATCTCGGATAAAAAAGCCTGTCGCACGGCCAGCCCGTATCCTTCCATCTGTGCCGGATCGAGGGCCGGACTCAGGTCCATCTTTACCGGTGGCAGCTGGGCGCTGTCACCAATAAGGATCAGCTTACATCCATCACCCTGGTATACATATTGAATCAAATCATCCAAAAGCCTGCCACTACCAAAGATGGCAAGTTCCATGGATTGGTTGGATATCATAGAAGCTTCATCTACAATGAAATACGTATTCTTATGCAGGTTCTCTTCCAGCACAAAATCACCAAACCCTTCGGAGGAAGATTTCTGGCGATAAATCTTTTTATGTATGGTATAAGCAGATTTTCCGGCATAAGAGCTAAGCACTTTGGCCGCGCGGCCGGTAGGCGCCATCAAAATGCTTTTGATCCGGAAAGCAGAAAGGGTGTTGATCAGCGATTTAACTGTGGTGGTCTTGCCCGTGCCTGCATAACCGGTGATCATCATAATCTCGCTCTTCTGCCGGTTGATCACAAAATCGGCCAGCATCCCGAACAAGTTCTTCTGACTCCGGGTGGGTGGATAACCCAAGTGATCTTCCAACTGATCGAGCATATGATTTTTTAACATCTATACAATTATTTACAATTAGAAATTTTGATTTTAATTACTTTTTTTAAATTTGCAAACAGGCAAATTAACCAAAAATAAAGCAAATAAAAAATGAAAACAGCATTACGAATCATCCTGGCCATAGTGATCATAGGGTTAGCATTTGCCCTTTACAAGAGCATTCAAACCCCGATTGAGTTCAGGCAGGTAAAACAAGAGCGCTACGAAGCCACGATTCAGAAACTGAAAGACATAAGGAAAGCCCAACTGGCATTCAAAGACCAACATGGAAGATTTACAGGTAGCTTCGATACCCTGATCAACTTCATCAAGTCCGACTCACTGAGTGTGGTGAAAGCCATCGGTCGTATTCCTGACAGCCTGCTGGAGGCGGGAATGACAGAACAGGAAGCCCTCAGAGAAGGCATCATCAGCCGGGATACCATCAAGATAGCCATCAAGGACTCCTTGTTCCGTTCAGGTTTTAATGCTGATGATCTCTGGCGTGTACCCTATACCGACGAGGATACTTTCCAGCTGGGAGCCCGTGCCGTTGAATCGGGTAATGTGGATGTGGAAATCTTCGAAGCCAAAGTGCACAATGATGTGCTGCTCCACGATCAAAATGAACAGCTTTTGATCAACCTGAACGAGCGCATGGAAAAGAAACTAAACAAGTTTCCCGGCGTGAAGGTGGGTGATCTCGAGCAGCCCAACAACAATGCCGGAAACTGGGAATAACCAAGGCTATTTTTTTATGAAAGAATTTTCCTATGTTGATGAAACATTAGATCTCAACAGAGCCCATGCATATAGACTATCCATTCAGGTAAGCCTGAATGGATTTTCTTTTTCTATCCTGGACCAGGTGCGGGGAAAATTCGTGCTGCTCAGACATCATGACTTGTCTGCTTCAACCTCACTGGAAGAAAAAGCTGACCAGCTGGACCAGATCATGGGTTCTGATCCGTATCTGAAACCTTCCTACAAAAAGACCATGGCGCTGGTTACCTCCGGCAAATCAACCCTGATACCAGCTGCTTACTTTCAGGAAGACAATCTCAAGAAATACCTGGAGTTCAACCATGATATGGATGAGCTGGAGGAGATCCATTACAATTATCTGGAAGAATTAGGTGCCTATACCATCTTCGCCATGCCCAACCCCCTGAGCAATACCATCATCAAACACCTGGAGCGCATCCCCTATTACCATCAGGGTCTGCCCTTTATAACCTGGCACATCGATAATGCACCGACCCATAAAAAACGAGCCGCCCTTTCCATCTACGAAAACTTTGCAGATATTGGGGTTTTTTCCAGAAACAATCTTCACTTCTATAATACTTTCCTGTGGTCGGCAGGCGAAGATCTCCTGTACTACATCCTGTACGTCTACAAACAACTCAAGCTGGATGTATCGGGAAATGAACTTTACGTGTGTGGCAGCGCCAGGGATCAGAGAGAATTTCAGAAGCTTCTGGGAAGGTACATTAAAAAGATCCATTTCCCCAAACCTCCAGAGCAGTTCACCTACAGTTATACCTTCAGGAAAGAATCGGCACAGCATTTCACCAACTTGTTCCGTTTAAGCCTTTGCGTATAGTAAGCGGAAAATACAAAGGCCGGATCTTTCATCCGCCTAAAAACATCAGGGCAAGGCCTACCACCGACTTTGCCAAGGAGAACCTGTTCAACATACTGGAAAACCGCCTGGACTTCGACGGACTTTCCGCCCTCGATCTTTTTGCCGGAACAGGTAACATCTCTTTTGAACTGGTTTCCAGGGGGTGTACCCATGTTACCGCGGTGGAAAAAGCCTGGCAGCACATTCGTTTCATCAGGCAGGTCACAGATCAGCTGAAAATAAACAATCTAACCCTTATCAAAAAAGACGTATTCCAATACATCCAGACTCAACCCGGTCCCTATGACGTCATCTTTGCCGATCCCCCCTACCAGTTGCCTGGTATCGAAAATCTTCCCGAAATGATCTTTCAGCATAACTTGTTGAAGCCCAATGGACTCTTTATTCTCGAACACGACAAAAACCTCCGCTTCCCCCGGATCTGCAATATGACAGAACAAAGAAAATATGGCACCGTCCATTTTAGTTTTTTCAACCATCCCGGATAATATTCCAATTTTTCCTGACTATTTGTCAGCAAGCAACAGGTGGCACGTCGTTTGAACCACACCCAACGATCAAAATCATTGTCAAACCAACTAATTTCAGGGAATTATGCAAAAGGGAAAAATTGGAGTAACTGCTGAGAACATTTTTCCAATTATAAAAAAGTTTTTATACTCCGAAAATGAGATATTTCTCAGGGAGCTCATCGCCAATGCAGTCGATGCCACCCAGAAGATGAAAAAAATCGCCTCCGTAGGAGAATACGAGAAGGATCTGGGTGACCTGACCATCCGGGTGAAGGTGGACAAGGAAAACAAGAAGATCACCATCTCCGACCGGGGCATCGGCATGACCGAGGAGGAAGTCAACAAGTACATCAACGATGTGGCATTTTCCAGCGCCGAGGAGTTCATACACAAATACAAAGACCCAACCGCGATCATAGGAAAGTTCGGTCTGGGATTTTTCTCAGCTTTCATGGTGGCCGATAAGGTGGAAATCTTCACCCAATCATACCAGGAAGGTGTCCAACCCGTGCACTGGGTATGCGATGGAAGCCCGGAATACCAGATGGAAGAAGCTCAGAAGGAAGACCGGGGCACCGACATCGTTCTGCATTTAGACAAAGATGCTGAGGAATACCTTGAAGAGAACCGCATCACTGAGGTTCTGAACAAATACGCCAAATTCCTTCCCATTCCCATCGCTTTTGGCAAAAAGAAGGAATACGATGAGAACGGCAAGGAGAAGGAAACCGACCAGGAGAACATCATCAACGATACCAACCCCATCTGGAAGGAGCAGCCCACAGAGCTGAAACAGGAAGATTATAATGAATTTTACCGCAAGCTCTACCCCATGTCGGAAGATCCGCTCTTTCACATCCATCTGAATGTAGATTATCCTTTCAACCTGGAAGGTGTCCTCTATTTTCCCAAAATCCGCAACAACATCGAAGTTCAAAAGAACAAGATCCAGCTTTATGCCAATCAGGTCTTTGTGACCGATTCGGTTGAAAACATCGTCCCCGAATTCCTGACCTTGTTGCATGGAGTAATCGACTCACCCGACATTCCGCTGAACGTTTCCAGAACTTACCTTCAGGGTGATCCCAATGTGAAAAAAATCTCCAACCACATCACCAAGAAGGTAGCCGACCGCCTGGAGGACATTTTCAAAAACAACCGGGAGGAGTTCGAGCAGAAATGGGATGATCTCAAGCTTTTCATCGAATATGGCATGATGACCGATGAGAAGTTCTATGAACGGGCCCAAAACTTTGCACTTTTCAAGAATACCGAAGGCAAATATTTCAGTCTGGAAGAATACAAGGAGCATATTCAGGAAAACCAGACGGATAAGAACAACAACCTGGTATATCTTTATACTACGGATAAAGACAAGCAATACAGTTTCATAGAAAATGCCAAAGAAAAGGGGTATGATGTATTGGATCTGAGTGGCCAGCTCGACACCCATTTCATCAACTTCCTGGAACAGAAGCTGGAAAACAGTCATTTTGCCCGGGTAGATGCCGATGTGATCGACAAGTTGATCCAGAAAGAGGACAAAGAAGAGACCCAACTCTCTCAGGAGGATCAGGATGAACTCTCCTCCATTCTGAAGAGCCAACTACCCGACATCGGCCAGTTTACAGTCACCTTCGAGCCCCTGGGAGAAAATGAAGATCCACTGACCATCACCCAGTCCGAATTTATGAGGCGGATGAAGGACATGGCCGAGATGGGCGGAGGTCCCATGAACTTCTACGGGGAGATGCCCGACAGCTACAACCTGGTGGTGAACACCAACCACCGGCTGATCCAGAAGATCCTGAACAACAAGAACAATGATCTGGGCGATGAGCTGAGGAAGCTGAACAGCGAGGTCAAACCTCTTCAGGACGAGAAAGATCGAATCAATGAGGCCAACAAGGATAAGAAGGAAGAGGAAATGCCTCAGGGCGACAAGGACAACCTCCAGGATATTGATAAACAAATCAGTGAATTGCAGCAACAAAAAGAGGAGAAACTCACCCAGTATGGCAAGAAAAGCCAGCTGGTCAAACAGCTTATTGACCTGGCGCTGCTTGCCAACAATATGCTTAAGGGAGAAGCCCTCGATAAGTTTGTCAAACGCAGCATCAAGCTGATCAAGTAATACTGGGCGCCAACGAAGCCACCGGATCCGGAGCCGGCTCCGGATCCAATTACTAAAAAGCACAGAGATCTTCAATATATCCCGGCTTAAAAAAATATGGATGCCGGGATATATTTTATACCGGCAATGTCTTTTGTTGTTCTGCTAAAATTATTGTTTTCTTGCACCCTCTAAGGCTCAATCTCCATGAGTTGGTTCTTCTTTGCCTTTCTAACAGCCCTTTTCAGATCGCTGACCGATGTGACAGGCAAATTCGGACTTAAAAACATGGATGAATACATCGTGGCCTGGTCTCTTTTCCTTTTCGCCTTGCCATTCATGGGTCTTCTCCTCCTTTTTACAGGCATCCCCGAGATCGGCCAGGATTTCTGGATTGCATTGTTTATAAGCGGTATAGCCAATGTTGCGACCAACCTGCTTTACATGCGGGCCATCAAGGTTTCCGATCTATCGATCACCATCCCGCTGATCACCTTCACTCCCCTTTTCATGCTGATCACCTCTCCCCTGATAGTGGGAGAATTTCCCAACCTGTACGGATTGCTCGGGATCTTGCTGATCGTAGGCGGATCTTATATATTGAATTTCAAGGAATCCAACAAAGGGTACCTGGCCCCCTTCAAGGCTTTACTTCGTGAAAAAGGCCCCCGGCTGATGCTTTTGGTGGCTTTCATCTGGAGCATCACAGCCAACCTGGACAAGGTTGGCATCGAAAACTCATCGGTCTTCTTCTGGCCTGTGGCTGTCAATTCCTTTATTACCCTGGGATTCATTCCTGTGGTGATGCTTCGCTCCAAAGGCAAAACCCGCCAAATCACTTCCAACCTGCAGACCCTCCTGCCCATTGGCCTGTTTCACGGTTTGATGATCATCACCCAGATGGTGGCCGTCAGCCTGACCCTGGTGGCTTATGTGATCTCGATCAAACGAACCAGTGCAGCCATCAGCGTGGTACTAGGCTGGTTGATTTTCAGGGAAACCGGACTGCGGGAACGCCTCACAGGCTCGCTCATTATGATAGGAGGAGTGGTGCTCATTACGCTTTTCTCTTAGAGAAGAAATGGATGGATGAAGCAAGAATTGTTGAATTGTTGAATTGTTCTTTTGTTGTTCAAATATACGGTTACGCTAATAGCCAAAGCTTATAGACGAGGAGATGCTGTTATTAGAAAACATTCAACAATGTAATTATCCTTAAAGGGTTGATTTATTGAACAATTGAACAATTTTATCAATTTTCTTCCTGCATATACGCATCTCTTTCTTTTTCCCTATCTTTATGATCATTCATTACAAACATCTGACCTATGAAACCATCCTTCCGAAAAAAACTGATTGGCGGTGAAAGCCTTACCGGCACCCTGCTTACCCTTCCCAATCCGCAGATAGCTGAGATATTGACACTGGCAGGTTTCGAATGGCTTTTCATTGATATGGAGCACTCTGCTATATCTCTGACCCAGGCTGAAGAGATGGTTCGGGCTGCAGGTCAGACGGCTCACACTGTCATCCGATGTCCATTGAACGATGAAGCCTGGATAAAAAGGTGCCTGGATCTGGGGGCCGACGGCATCATCCTGCCACGTATCAATAGCAAGGAAGAAGCTGAATATGCTGTTCGCTGCGCCAAGTACCCCCCTATCGGAGGGAGAAGTGTGGGAATAACACGGGCCCATGGTTACGGAATGCAATTCAATGAATACATGGATCGGGCCAATGAAGATATTGCCCTGATCCTGCAGTGTGAGCACATAGACGGAGTGCGTGAACTGCCGGATATCATATCAACAGAAGGAGTAGATGCCATCTTCGTCGGACCCTACGATCTGTCGGCCAGCATGAACAAGACGGGAAAAGTAAATGACCGGGAAGTTAAAGAAGCCATTGAAAAGATCAGGGAGACCTGCAAAAAACAAAATATGCCGCTGGGTATCTTTGGAACCACTCCGGAAGCCGTGGAACCTTATCGTCAGAATGGATTTACCCTGGTGGCGGTAGGTGTTGATTCGGTGATGCTGGCGAATCAGGCAAAACATTTGATGGGACAGCTCAAGAAAAGCAAGCCATAACAACAGGATTGACTAAACCCCATCCCGCTCAGTCAATCTATATAAACATAATAACAAACCACAAATTCTATAAACATGAAACAACTATTGCTCATCTTATTAACCGTAACTTTTGCCATGCATGCCTCCTATTCACAAGACCGCATCACCGGCAAGAATTTTGCCACCCGCTCCGAAGTCATCGCCCAACATGGAATGGCCTGTACCAGTCAGCCCCTGGCCAGTCAGGTAGCCATCGACATCCTGAAAAAGGGCGGCAATGCCATTGATGCAGCCATTGCTGCCAATGCCACCCTGGGACTCATGGAACCCACCGGCAACGGCATCGGCGGCGACATCTTTGCCATTGTCTGGGACGCTGAGACCCAACAGCTATATGGTCTGAATGGCAGCGGCCGTTCCCCAAAATCGCTGACACTGGAATACTTTAAGGAAAACGGCTATGAAAGCATTCCCGCCACCGGTCCTTTGCCTGTTTCGGTGCCCGGCACCGTCGACGGTTGGTTTGAGCTACATGACCGGTTCGGGTCGATGGACATGAAAAAGGTGTTGCATCCTGCCATCGAATATGCCCGCGAAGGTTTTCCCGTCAGCGAACTGATCGCCTATTACTGGCAAGGAAACGCCAGATACCTTCAAGATTTTCCGGGTTTCAAGGAAATCTTCATGCCGGGGGGCGAAGCACCCCAAAAGGGGGAAATCTTTAAAAATCCCTATCTGGCCAACACCCTGGAAAAAATTGCAGAAGGCGGACGGGATGTCTTTTATGAAGGCGAGATCGCCCGTAAGATCGATGAATACATGCGCGAGCATGCCCATAAATATATGAAGGGCGATAAGGAAGAAGGTGGTTTTCTGCGATATGAAGACCTGGCCAGCCATGAATCTGAATGGGTGGAGCCCCTATCCACCCCTTACCGGGGTTACCGGGTATGGGAGCTGCCCCCCAACGGACAGGGCACGGCAGCCCTTCAAATCCTCAATATACTGGAGGGATATGACATTGCCTCCATGGGCTTTGGAAGCAAAGAACACATCCACACCTTCGTGGAAGCCAAGAAGCTGGCTTTCGAGGACCGGGCGAAGTTTTACGCCGACCCCGATTTCGCTGATATACCCATCGATAAGCTCATCTCCAAGGAATATGC
>JAGXLL010000024.1 GCA_018334675.1 Bacteroidales bacterium
GGATGAACAGGGGGATGAACAGGACAGCAGCTGCAGCAACCACCCCGATCACATCGCCCACCTGCATGCGCCAGGGGGTACCGCCAAGAATATGTCCGGCTTTCAAATCCTGCAGCATCTCACCAGCGACAGCAGCCGAGACACATATTATGGCAGCCACAGCCAGGACGGTAGCAACCCCACTTTCCCCTTCTACACCCAGCAAGAGCAACAAGAGCGCAGTGACCACAACGGTAGAGATGGTAAGTCCGCTGATGGGATTAGAGCTGGAACCGATGATACCCACCAGGTATCCCGATACCGCGGCAAAGAAAAACCCAAAGACGATCATAACAATGGTTGCGACACCGGCAGTAAGAATTTCGGCATCAAAGACATATCGCGCAATAAGGAAAGTTGCTATAGCTGAGGCTGCAATGCCTGTAAGTATCCAGCCGAAACTAATATCTTTCTCCACCCGCTCATCAGCTGCTCCTCCGGAGGCCGTCTTCTTAAGGTCCTGCACCGATCGGCTGATACCCCTTGCCAGGCTCTTTCTCATGCCCCATAAAGTATAGAAGGTTCCCATAAGCATGCCCCCGATGGCAATGGGTCGGACAATGGCTTTCCATACTTCGACGATGCGCCAGGTAGGCTCCTGCACCTGGGCCATAGCCTCATTCATGTTGGTCGCCAGGTTCTGATTGACCAGATACTGGGCCCAGGCCTGCAAGTCGATATGGGGGCCGATAAAATAGAGAATGATGGGTGTCAGCAGCCCCCAGGCGATCACACCACCGCTGAAGGTCAGCGAAGCCAGGCGGGGCCCGATAATATAACCCACACCGATATAAGCCGGCCTCAGCCCGGGCGATCCCAGAAGGATGCCTCCTTTGGCCTTAATGGCCTCACCGGCTCCGGTAATGAACTGGGTTTTGAATTGAATGAATTTCTCATAAACCGGCATAAAAATGCGGAATTCACCAAGTGCTTTGATCAAGCCACCCAGGCCCATGGCCCAGAACAGATACCTGGACCCGCCACCACTCTGTCCGGTCTTGTGAATCTCCGCGGCTGCCACCGATTCAGGGAAAGGCAGGGTGGCATCGTTGGCCATCACACGGCGTATGAGTGCCACGAACATGATCCCCAGCACACCACCGGTTACCATGATCAGGGCCGAGATAATATAATGGCCCGGAGTATAAAACTCTGGCCAAATGCCGCTGATGTAAAAAGCCGGCAGCGTAAAAATCGCTCCGGCTGCAACAGACTCACCTATAGAACCCACCGTACGGGTGAAGTTCTCTTCCAAAATGGTTCCTTTTAAGGCTCGCAAGATGGCCATGCCAATCACCGCAGCCGGATAGGTCGCAGCAATGGTCATACCTGCTTTCAAACCAAGATAGGCGTTAGCTGCTCCCAGCACCACCGCCAGGATCAGACCAATGATCAGTCCTCGGACCGTCATTTCCGTCATCTTGGTCTCTGATGAAATGAAAGGTTTGTAGTTGAGTTCCTGGTTTGGCATATTAGATAGGGTTTAAGAATGAAACATAGCACTGAAGCACCATAAAAGTAACAAAATTTTCCCGTTGGCAATGCTCCAATCAAAATTTAGGATTCCCCGCACCTGCTTAACCCTCATACTACTCTGCATTATTCATAAACGAAGAGAGTGAAATTTATGAATGCGGAAAAGGTTGCGGGTTGAATACAGGTAGCCCCGCATGGCTTCGGCAATTTTGATTAACCTGATACACCTCAACGAAACATATGGATTGCATGTACGTTTAAATAATTATCTATATATTTGCATACCTAAACAAAATGATTATGATCAAAACAACCCTGCTGATAGCTCTTTTCATGACACCAACCTTCCTAGGCATGGCTCAGGAGAAGAAAGTGCAATGGCTCAATTTTGAGGAAGCCCTAAAACTAAATGAAGAACAACCCAGGAAAATACTCATAGATGTATATACCGACTGGTGTGGATGGTGCAAAAAAATGAAAAAGCAAACCTTCAACCATCCGAAAATTGCCCAATACATCAACAGGGAATTTTATCCGGTACGATTTGACGCCGAATCGAAGAAAGAGGTGCGATTCAAAGGTAAATCTTACACCCGTAAAGGTTCAGGCCGTCAGCCCCATGAACTCGCAGTAGCACTCTTGCAGGGACGCATGTCTTATCCCTCGGTAGCCTACCTGGACGGGCAAAACAGGTTGATAACCGCGGTGCCAGGATTTTACAGTCCTGAAGATTATGAGCCCATCCTGAAGTATTTCGCCAACGAAGCCTATAAAAACCAATCATTCAAAGCCTGGAAAAAAGACTTTGACCCTACCCTGACCGACTGATTTATTCTTTTTCGGGGTAATAAATAAACCGCGACCGGTTCAGAAACTCCACAGGTATCTGCAGAACAGGTCCATATTGGGGAAGGTCGAGGTACTTCCTGGCAATAACGCGCTCACCATATTTCAGTTTCAACGTGGTCTCCACCGGCAGGCGGTAAAAAAACCGGCTGGTATCACCCGCATCGGCTTCTTTGGAGACCCAGTTCTTCAGTTGTCCGGGATTATCCCGTAGGGTGATGTCAAGCCATACGGGTCCCCCTTGATCCCTCCCGGCTTCCAGTACACCCTGCTTGGGGGAGAAGCGGAAAAGCATCACCGGCTCCTGAAGATGTTCATCATCCGGTGTGATGTGTACGCTATAGGTGAGGGTATCGGTAAATGTGCGGCCTTTAAAGAGGGAAAGATATTTCTGTTCCAAACGCTTCATCTCAGCCAGGGCCGATTCCATGGCCTTTCCTTCCGGATAATAATCGCCCATACCAGAGATCAATTCAAATCGCTTCTCCCGGATCATAAAGATAAAACTGGCCGCCTCCTGCGCTTTTTGAGCGGTTGACTTCTCGATGGTCTGGGTTTTCTCCACCGGCACGCTGGCATACAAAGAATCGCGCCATACCTTCTCATATACAGTCCGGGTTTCCTTGCCCACGAATCGCTTCACGCTCAAATCGGTAAAAAGCACTTGTTCCCCCAGTCCCATCTCAGGATAAAAATCAGTCGTTCCCTCAGAGGGCCTGCTTCCGTCGAAAGGCATGATCCAGCCATTGCGCGAAAACTTACTCCAATCCACCCCGAATTTTCCGCGGGGTTTGACCACGTAGAGATGTTGATAATCCAGCTTCCTGGCTTCCCGAACATCGATATGAGCCATCCGCCAGGCCACCTCTTTCTCATGAGGAATACCCGTTAGCCCCAGCAACTTTTCTCCGTATTGATGATACGGACCGGGAATACGTTCCTCCCGTATGGCATGAATGGTGAAGGACAGCTGGGTCTGAGGCAATCCATATATCAACCCATCCTGTGCGGACAACGACTGATTGGTGTCCAGTGGATTGACTTCCACACTGGTTCTTTCAGATGTGGTGCAGCCCGAGGTAAGCCAGAACACTATTCCGGCCGCGAGCGCAAAATAATATAGTCTATTCTTGTTCATCTTGTAAAGATTTAAAAGCTAATCCAATTGATTCAACAATATCTGATGCAATAAGAGCCTGAGGCCCGCGGGATTCGCCAGCCCAATCACCGGCATGGCCATGAAGCCACACACCCAGAATGGCAGCCCGTTCGGGTGGATACCCCTGCCCAACCAGAGAGGCGATCATTCCGGTAAGTACATCCCCACTGCCACCGGTCGCCATACCCGGATTGCCTGTTGTGTTAAAATACAGCCTGCCATCCGGCATGGCTATAGAGGTGTTGCCTCCTTTAAGCACCAAAACAACCTTGTGGCGTATGGCAAAATCCCTCTGCAGCTCCAGGCGTTCATGGTGATTCTCCACCGCATGGGTGAGGCGCTCAAACTCCCTGGGATGAGGGGTTAGGATGCTGCCTGCCGGCAGCTTGTCCAACAACCCCTGGTTCATGGAAAGAATATTCAGGGCATCGGCATCCAGCACCAGCGGGCGATGCCCCCTTTCAATCAGGGTACCCAGCGCCTTTTGTGTGTTCTCCTTGGTACCTAACCCCGGACCTGCTCCTACACAAGCAAAAGAATCCAGATCTGGTGGCTGCGAGAAGATGATGTCGGAGATATCCAGGCTGACCATGGCTTCCGGCAAAGCTGTTTGCAGTATCTCATATCCCAGCCGGGGAATATGGGTGGTCACCAATCCCGAGCCGGTGCGCAGGGTAGCCCGGGATGCCAGTACCGCGGCTCCCATCTTACCATAGCCCCCCGTAATTAATAGCACATGCCCGAAATGCCCCTTGTGGGCAAAACGCTTGCGCGGCTTAAGATAATCCCGCATCTGATGGCGGGTTACAAGATAATACGGGGACTCCACCTGGTCAATCTTTTCCTGCATCAAACCAATGTTCAGCACATGCCAGTTGCCCACCATATCTTCATGCTCGGGGAAGAAAAAGGACAACTTGGGAAACTGGAACGTCAGGGTATGATCGGCCCTGAAAATGGCTTCAGGGTTGTTCTTGCCATTGTCCTGTCCAAAGAGACCCGAAGGGATATCAATCGAGAGCCTCGCTGCAGGCTGCCCATTCAGATGCTTGACCACCGCCGCCGGCAATCCTTTCAGCGGCCTGTTCAATCCCGACCCGAACAACGCATCTACGATCAGATGCCCACCAGGTATATCCGGTAAAGCTTTTGCTTCTTCTATATTTGTCAGTTCAACACCTTGAAGTTTCCTCAGCCTGCCCAGATTGACTTCCGCATCACCGGAGAGCTTATCGGTGATCCGAACCAAATAAACATAAACAGACATGCCGGCTTCAGCAAGATGCCGCGAAACAGCCAGGCCGTCTCCCCCATTGTTGCCGGGACCCACAAAAACATGAACTCCTTCCTTGTAATACATCTCCTCCAGGATCCATTCACTACAACGGGTGGCAGCCCGCTCCATCAGGTTGAGGGACAAAATGGGCTCATTTTCCATGGTGTATTGATCCACCTCTTTTATCTGATCCGACCGTAGTATTTTCATGATCCAATTATAATTTTAACAAAAATAACAGGTTCCGCCCAGATTTGAAAATTTTCCCCGAATTTACCACTCTAAAGTAACCCATTTCTTCTGACAAACCAGCGGCCCATCCTACAAGAAAAACCCGGAAGAGCTCTTCATAGCAGCTTCTGCTTCTTGAGTTAAGCGGGTCTTTATATTTTTTCATTCACCCGCTCTACCATATGCTGTAAAATATGTCAAGAAAGTTTTCAAGACTTTATCCGGATTATCAACACGATCCCAACAACCTTTCTTATATTGAGAACTTTATGTCATCTTCTTGAAAAGACTGTCAAAATTGGTGACTCAAAAAAGATTTTTATATTTGTTTCTCCCGTAATTTTAATCATTGTATATAATTATAACCTTAAAATCAATATATTATGCTTAAAGGACATCCGAAAGGACTATTAGTGGCGTTCTTTGCTAACATGGGTGAGAGATTTAGCTATTACACCATGCTGGCAATATTTGTGTTATACCTTCAAGCCAGGTTTGGTCTTAGCGCCGGATCAGCCGGGGATTATTACGGCGGTTTCCTCTTTGGTATTTATTTCCTGCCTATCCTGGGTGGTATCATAGCTGACAGATGGGGATACGGACGGACCATTACATGGGGTATCCTCATCGCCTTTTTAGGAAAAATAATCCTGACAGTTCCAGGTTATGCACAAGGTTATTTTGCTATGCAATGGGAACTGGTGATCATTGTTATTGCATTGTTTGTGATTTCCCTTGGAACAGGATTATTCAAAGGAAATCTTCAGGCATTGGTGGGCAAACTGTATGACTACCCTGAATTTGCCCCAAAACGCGATAATGCCTTTAACATATTTTATATGGGTATCAACATTGGTGCATTCCTGGCTCCTTACGCCGCAACAGGTGCAGTAAAATACGTGTTGGGTAAAAAAGGTTTTCTGTATGAAAACAGCATGCCTCATCTGTCCAATCTCCAGGAGAAAGCGCATCCGTTTCTTGACCAAATGATCGGGACCGTGCAAAGTCATTTTAGCGGTACCGTGCACTATATGGATAAAATAGAGGCCTTTAAAGCTCAGATGGGCTTCGGTGGATCCCTTACGGAATTTGCCAGCACTTATACCTCATCACTATCGGTAGGATATAGCACTGCATTCGCCATAGCTGCAGTGGCCATGATTATTTCACTGGTGGTCTTTGTAGGATTTAAGAAGTACTACAAACATGCCGACCTTACTGTAAAACAAGCAAAAGAAAAGGCTGAAAGAGAAGGAAGAGAAGATACAACAGTTACTATGTCGAAAGAGGAAGAAAAGAAACGACTGGTAGCCCTTGGCCTTGTCTTTATTACCGTGGCTTTTTTCTGGATGGCATTTCACCAGAATGGTTTTACCCTCACCATATTTGCCCGTGACTTCACGGTAAGTCAGGTAAGTTCATTCAACTACCTTTTCTTTGACTTACGAACCTTCATCCCCATATTGGCCGCTATAGGCGGACTGATATTCATGTTCCGCAAATCTTCCACCCTGAGGACAAAAATAATAAGTGCCGCTGTCTTTTTAGGAGGTGCTGCTATTGCATACAGCTTTTATTCGGGTTTTGCAGATACCAAAAATATTGAACCGGAAATTTTCCAATCCTTTAACCCCATTTTCATTGTGGTGCTCACCCCCGTAATAGTGGGTTTCTTCAACTGGCTGAGGAAAAGAGGAAAAGAGCCATCTTCGCCCAGGAAAATCGGAACCGGCATGTTTATTACAGCCCTGGGCTTTGTGGTGATGATGCTTGGAGCATTTCATTTACAAAGCGTAACCGGTTTAAGTCCTTACTGGCTCATCGGTACCTATTTCGTCCTTACCATTGCTGAATTATTCCTGAGTCCAATCGGCATATCGTTTGTGGCCAAAGTAGCTCCTCCCCGCTTCAGCGGACTGGCACAAGGCGGATGGCTTGGTGCCACTGCCATTGGCAACCTGCTGGCTGGTCTGGTAGGTAAACTCTGGGACATAGTAGAACTCTGGCAGTTCTTCTTGTTGCTGGTGGTACTGACTCTGCTCTCGGGTGTATTCATCTTCTCTATCATAAGAATACTTGAAAATTCTACCAAATCTTCTGATCAATCACAATAGAAATAAAAATACAAACTACTATGAAAAGCCAAATAACTATCATAGCAAGTCTTCTGCTGAGCCTTTTGTTCTTCTCAGGCTGTCAGTCTGAAACCACTCCGGAAGACCTCCGGGAAGAAGTTAAGACTATAAAAGAGATTGAAAAGCGGTCACAAAACATTGAAAACAAAGGAGACGCTTTTGATGTTCTGAGAGATCTTAATCAAAGCCTGAAAAGCATTCGCGACAAAATCCTACAGATGGAAATAAAGTATCGTGAGGCTTCAGAAAATGAAAAAAAGCAGATGGAAAAGGAATTTGAAACGGCAAACAAGGAAATTGACCAGTCGCTTCAGGTCATCAGCAAAAATACAGAGCCTTACAAAGACAAAGAAGAGGTATCAAAAATGCTGGATAAACTCAACGAGATATTGATCTCAAAATAGCGCCTTATTCTATCTTTACCCATTCAAAAAGAAGGCTGCCCGTGCAGCCTTCTTTTTTTTCTGACTCAAAAATTTTAACTTGAAGCGGTTTATGCGGGAGGAAAACCCATAAAATCCTATCTACACGCCTGACCAAAATATTAACGCTGAATCAATTTAAAGAAGCAGATGAACAAAAAAAACACGAATAAGCAAGCGACCAACCATGAAAACGCTTCTTTCACTGAAACGACAGGCTCATCCGGAATCGTGCGTTGGATTGAAAAGCTGGGCAACAAACTGCCCCACCCATTTTGGATCTTTGTTTGGATCTGCATATTTGTCATTGTATTAAGCGGGATTACATCTTTTTTGGGGGTTAGTGCCACCGACCCCTCCACCGGTGAGGTCATAGAAGCACAAAACTTACTTTCCGGCCAGGGATTAAGACGCTTTGTTCAGGAAATGGTAACGAATTTTGCTCATTTCGCCCCTTTTGGCCTTGTACTGGTTATGCTTATGGGCGTCTCGATTGCCGAGCGGAGCGGATTGCTGGCCGCGGCTATGCGCAAGGTCGTGTTTGCCGTGCCCAATAAAATCGTTTTCCCGGTCATATTTATAATTGGTGCTTCCGGCAATATTGGATCAGATGCAGGGGTAGTAATCATTCCTCCCATCGCGGCACTTATATTCTCACAAATGCGAATCAATCCGATAGCCGGATTAGTCGCAGGGTATGCAGGTGCCACGGCTGGTTTTACTGCAAATTTAGTTATCGCCGGTACAGATGTTTTACTGGCTGGTATCAGTTCTTCCATTACCGAGCAAATGACAGGTGTTGGGGAGGTAAGCGCAACAGCCAACTGGTACTTTATGATCGCCTCGACAGTCCTGCTGGGCGTTGTGGGGGCTATTATTGTGACAAGATTCACCATTCCCAGGTGCAAGAAAATACCCTACGACCCATCGGCAGTAGCATCTGCAGATGAGAATGTCTCAAGCCATCAGGAGAAAAAAGGACTGCATCATGCAGGTATTGCTTTGTCTGTATACATCATTTTTATTGCCCTGTTGGTTATACCCGCCGGGGCTCCCCTGCGGGATCCTGAAACGGGGGGACTGGTGCCTTCTCCCTTCCTAAGAGGTCTTATTCCAATCTTATTTTTCTTTTTTGCTATTCCAGGCTATTTCTTCGGTAAGGCAACCGGTACGGTGAAAAAATCAAACGACGTGCTTAAATTCATGGAAAACGGCATGAAAGAAATGTCGGGCTATATTGTTCTGATGCTTGTGGTTGCCCAATTCATCAATCTTTTTAACTGGTCGCAGCTTGACTCGATCCTGGCCATATCGGGAGCCCAGTTTTTACAGGCTACCGGACTAACCGGGCCTTTTATGTTCACATTATTTATGATGATTGTGGCAGGAATTAATATTTTCATGGGCAGTGGCTCAGCCAAATGGGCCATTTTTGCACCGGTGTTTATACCCATGCTTGCCCAGATCGACTTTAATCCGGCTTTTGTCCAATTGATGTACCGCGTGGGCGATTCCATCACCAACTGCATCTCCCCCATATATCCTTACTTCCCCCTATTATTGGGTTGGATACACAAGTACAATAAAAATTTGGGGATCGGAACGGTCATTTCACTGCTGCTTCCTTATGCCATAATTCTGTTTGTCATGTGGGTGATCCTGTTGTTTGTATGGTTTTATTTGGAACTTCCCATTGGTGTCGGGGAAGGGATATATCTATAAGTAGGCCGGGATATGCATCTCAACCAAAAACTTGTCTTAAAAACGTTCAACGTTCAATGTCCGGTCACTTTTTCAACATCACCGATGCCCCGATGATCATCACCCCGCCCACAATCTCATTCCAGGTGAGGGTCTCGTGGAAAAGGAAAACGCCGAAAAGCACGGCACTGGGCACTTCGATGTATGCCAGAAAGGAGGCATTGGAGGCCGGTATCCTGCGCAGGGAAAAGAAAAACAAACCGAAACCCACAATACCCACTGCAAAAGCATAAAGGGAGGCTACAGAGGCCTTGTGAAGGGTCAGGGCATCGAATCCCAGCACAAAAAAGGGCAGAAACAGCACGGCGCCCACCAGATTCTGAAAAAACACAATCTGCAAATGGTCATATTTTAATGACTCCTTTTTGAAAATGATCACCGTGGAGGAGTACAGCAGCGCAGACAGAAGCATCGCACTCATGCCCCAAAACACATCGTTGTCCAGGCCCACAGGCTTGTCGGAATATATGAGCACGATGCCTGCCAGGGCCACTACCAGCAATAGTTTATTCAAGCCAGGCAGGGGCTCTTTCAGGAAAATATGGCTGAAGATCACGGCAAAAACAGGCCAGGTGTAAAGGATCATAATGGCGTTGCCAATGGGGGCATTGAGAAAACCTATAAAATAAAACAACAGGCGTACGGCATTGATCACCGAGGCGATCAGCAGCAAACGCATGTTGTTGCGGAAAACGGGTTGCCTGCGGGCCAGAAAATAGATCCCCAGAAAAAGGGTGGGCAACCCCAGGCGGAAAAAAGAAATGAGAGGGGCAGGCAGGCCCAGGTACTTGACAAAAGCACCTGACGAGCCCCAGATAATAGCCGCTATAACGATCTTAAGATAATTGGTGTCAACCTTTGCCTGCATGTCTTGGACCATTGAAAAAATTCAAAAATACAAGGAAAAAATTGTTTCACGAAATGCATTACCTTTGCAGCAAATGTGAATATATGAACCGATTTGCCTTTGCCCTTTTGCTGATTGTAACCACTCTGCTCTCCTGCTCCGGGCCGGAGCAGGAGCATTCCGGCAAAACGGTTTTCCGTTACAACGAATCAAAGGGCATTGCCACCCTCGACCCGGCATATGCCAAGAGCCAGACACTCATATGGCCGGTTCACCAGCTTTTCAACGGCCTGGTACAGATGGACTCGGCTTTAAACGTAAAACCCTGCATCGCGAAGAGCTGGGAGATCTCGCCCGACGGAAAAACCTACACCTTTCACCTTCGCAACGATGTATTTTTCCACGACCACAAGGTTTTCGAAGACGGCCGGGGAAGGAAAGTCACCGCTGCCGACTTTGTTTATAGTATAGAAAGGATATACGATGCCAATACCGCCTCGCCCGGGGCCTGGATATTCAACCAGCTCGACAAGGACAAAGGACCCAAAGCGGTTAACGACAGCACCCTGAAGATATACCTGAAAAAACGTTTCCCGGCCTTCCTGGGCCTGTTGACCATGAAATACTGTTCGGTGGTACCCCGGGAGATCGTGGAGCATTACGACGATGAATTCGGTCATCATCCGGTAGGCACCGGCCCCTTTCGCTTCCAAATGTGGCGGGAAGGAGAAAAACTTATCTTCCTGAAAAATCCCAACTATTTCGAACGCGACACCAAAGGCCGCAGGCTGCCCTACCTGGATGCGGTGGCCATCAGCTTCATCACCGACAAACAATCCGAATTCCTGGAGTTCATCAAGGGCAACCTGGATTTTCTCTCCGGGCTTAGCCCCGCCAATAAGGATGAACTGTTGACCCGCTCGGGAAAGCTGAACCCCAAATACCAGGGAGAGATCAGATTACTTACCCGACCCTATCTCAACACCGAATACCTGGGCTTTCTTATGGATACCTCCATAGAGAAAGTAAATAACAATCCCGTTTCAAAGAGAAAAGTAAGGAAAGCCATCAACTATGGCTTCGACCGGAAAAAAATGATGAAATATCTGAGGAACAACATCGGCACCCCTGCCAATCACGGCTTTCTGCCCAAAGGCCTTCCCGCCTTTTCCCCCGCATCGGTTAAAGGCTATACCTACAACCCCGACAAGGCCCGGGAAATGCTCAAAGAAGCCGGACATCCCAATGGTGAAGGACTCGGGGAGATCACGCTGACAACCACCGATGATTATCGCGATTTGTGCGAATTCATTCAGCATCAGCTCTCTGAAATCGGCATTGAGATCGCCATTGAGATCAGCACCGGTGCCACTTTCCGCGATATGGTGGCCAACTCCAAGCTCCTTTTTTTCCGCGGTTCCTGGATTGCCGATTACCCCGACTCGGAAAATTATCTGGCCCTCTTCTACAGCAAAAACTTCAGCCCGGGAGGCCCCAACTATACCCACTTTAGCAATCCACGCTACGACAGCCTTTACGAAGAGGCGCTCAATACCCTGGATCCGGCCAAAAGACAAGATCTATACCGGCAGATGGACCGCATGATTATCACCCATGCACCCATCGTCCCGTTATATTACGATCAGGTGGTTCGCTTTACCCATAACCATATCAAAAACCTGGGCAACAATCCCATGAATCTTCTGGTACTCAAACATGTCAAAAAAAGACCCAACCATGCAGCTCATAGCCGATAGCGGGTCCACCAAGACCCATTGGAGCCTGATTACCCCGGAAGGTGTCAAAAATTTCCGGACCATGGGCCTGAACCCTTTCTTTAACGGGGCCTCCATGGCTGAAGAAGAGATCAACAAACACCCCCTTCTTCAGCAAAACCTACATCGGATCAAAGAAGTCCATTTTTACGGCGCAGGATGCGGTTATGAGAAAAATACCCGCATGATGACCCTCGCCCTGCAACATGCCTTTCCCCGGGCCGATGTCCGGGTGAACTCCGATTTGCTTGGGGCGGCCAGGGGCCTGTTCCTCGACCAAAAAGGAATAGCCTGCATCCTGGGTACCGGCTCAAATTCCGGACTCTATAACGGGAAACACATCGTTCGAAATACTCCTGCCCTGGGTTACATACTGGGAGATGAAGGCAGTGGAAACCACCTGGGGAAAAACCTGCTAAGAGCCTATATCCACCACGATATGCCCGATGAGCTGCGCAAAAAATTCAGAGAGCAACATCCGGAAACACCCAATGCCCTGCTTTATGAACTGTATCACCATCCCTATCCCAACCGGTTCCTGGCCGAGTTCAGTCCTTTTATCCATAAACACATGGACCACCGCTTTATGAGTGAAATGGTGAGCCAAACATTTGGTGCGTTTCTTGCCCTGCTGCAAAAACATTATCCCAACGAGATGCTCCATTCTATCCGGTTAACCGGCTCCGTGGCCTGGTCCTTCCGGGAAATACTGGAAGAAACGGCTCAGCAGATGAACATGAACATTACCGAAATTGAAGCCTCCCCCCTGGAAGGACTCATCCAATACCATGCTGCGGCCAGGTAACTGCAAAGATTTGCCAGAAGGTGACTTTAATAATTCATTGAAAATAATTATCTTTGGTTACCTTTATAAAATCCCCAACTGAATGGTCTGGACAAGCGTTATTATAGACGATGAGCGAAAATCGAGGGAAACGCTTCAAAAAATTATTGAAAGGTATTTCAATGATAAGATCAGCATCGTTTTTCTGGCTTCCAATGTCCAGGAGGGGGTGATGGCCATCAATAAGTACAATCCGAAGCTTGTCTTTCTCGATATTGAGATGCCCGGGGAGAATGGCTTCAAGCTGTTCGATTATTTCAACTACTACAACTTTGAAGTGATCTTCACCACGGCTTACAAGCAATATGCCATCGATGCCATCAAATATTCAGCCCTCGACTATCTGCTGAAACCCATCAATTATATAGACCTGAAAGAAGTGCTCAAAAGGCTGGAAAATAAAAAGGAACAACTCTCCCCCAATGCGCAGATCGAGACTTTTCTGGCCAATATGAATACCAACTCCGCCGAATTCAATAAAATAGCCCTGCCCACCATCGAGGGTTATGAGCTGGAGCGGGTAAACAACATTGTCTATTGCCAGGCCGAGGAAAACTACACCAAGATCGTCACCAACCGCGATGAGGTGATCATGGTGGCTAAAACACTCAAAAACATTGAAACCCTGTTGCCGGAAAAGATGTTTTTCCGCATCCATAAATCTTATCTGGTCAATTTGAATTACATCAAATCCTACAGCAAGGTTCATGGATACAAGATCACCCTGGAGAACGGAGTCAAACTGGATGTAGCCACCCGCCGCAACGACGATTTCTTGCGGGCACTCACACGCAAAAACCAGGCCTCCTGAAAAATCCCTCCTGCCAATGCGATAAAACACTATGCATGAGGGATCTATCTTATAGTTCTTGAATTAAGCCGGTTCAGATCACCTTCTTCACGCGCAGGGTATCGATAATCACCTCTACCATCTCATCAAAAGAAAAATCCTTCGCATTGAGGATCAGGTTATAATGGGTATCCTCGACGGTCTCACCGGCTATCTCATTCCTGAGCTGGGCCCTTTTCTTATCGATATCGAGGATATATTCCCGGGCTTTTTTGGGTTCGAGGTTGAAACGTTTGGCAATCACTGTGGTTCTCCAGTCGAGCGGGGCGATCACTCGCAGGTGCAATGAACGGGGTATATCCTTGGTGATGATCGAGCCGCAACGTCCAAGAATAACTGAATTGCCCTCCACACCGATGTTATGGATCACCTTCTTAATGGTATTCTTGATCTTGCGGTCGCTCTTATAGTACTTGCTGGAGAGGGCACCCAGGATTTCGTCAATGGCACTTTTCTTCTCATATTTGAATACATATTCGATCTGGGAGGGATGCAGTTCCAACTCGCGGGCAGAATGCTCCAGGATTTCCTTACTAATGACCCTCCAGTTATTTCCTTTGTCGGGTACATGACCTTCTTCGCTTAGCCGCTCCGCAAGTTTATCGGCCAAAAACTTGCCCGAACATCCAAATTCCCTGGAAATGGTAATGACCGGGCCCGGCTGGCCAAAGTCCTTGTCCTGCTTTTTGTCGCGGTGACGTTCTTCGAGGTATTTCTGTAATATATTCATGGTGGATAGTTTTTTCAGCAGACCATCGGATACAATTTAAGAAATTTTGTATTGCCATCCAACCGCCCCGGTTCAGAAAATGACCGGCTTTCATCTGGAAGGTTCCCTTCCCGTTATCCAGGGCCAGCAGTAAAGATATAAAAACGGCACTGAAAATAAAGCCTTTTGGCCGGAATAAAGCTTGCACACGGGATAAGCCGGAAGAACTGTGCTCATCTGCGGGTATAACCGTATCCGGCAGCCCTGCCGATGGCCCGCGATCCATAGCGTTTGCGGATGGCGTCCATCTCCTGGTACAGGCTGACCAGCTCCCGGGTATCTTCAAACATATTGAGCTGCTGGGTGCCATGTACCAGATGGCTGAAACGCACCCCCAACAACCGGATGAGCATCCGGCGCGAATAAAGCTTGCGAAAGAGCTCGCGGGCCGTGGTAATCAAATGATGATCAAAGGCCGTGTAAGCAATGCGCTTCTGTAGGGTGTGGGTATCATAGTTCGAATACCGGATCTTTACTGTCACACAGGAAGTAAGCTTCTGCTCCCGGCGCAAATGAAAAGCCAGCCCCTCCACCATGCTCACCAACAGAGCATTCATAGCCTGCACATCGGTGCTATCCCGCTCAAAAGTGCGTTCGGTGCCGATCGACTTGCGCTCGGAATAGGGTGCCACCGGCGTATGATCAATGCCATTGGCTTTCTTCCATAAAACAACCCCATTCTTGCCCAGCACATGCTCCAGCATCTCCACAGGTACCTGGCTGAGGGTTTTGATCCGGCTGATGCCCATCGAACGCAGCCGGCGATAGGTCTTATCCCCGACCATGGGAATCTTACGGATCGAAAGGGGATATAAAAAGGCCTTGACCTTCGGAGCCGGCACATACAACCCACCATCCGGCTTGGCCTCGCCCGTGGCGATCTTGGAGACCGTCTTGTTCAACGACAAACCAAAAGAGACCGGCAAACCCGTGTGGCGAACAATCTGCTTCTTCAGTTCCCGCGACCATTTCAGGGTGCCAAAGAAACGCTCCAGCCCCGTCAGGTCAAGGTAATGCTCATCGATAGAGGCCTTCTCATAAACAGGCGCCCACTCCTGAACGACCCCGGTGACCATATCCGAATACCGGCTGTACAAATCCATATCACCGCGAATAACCACCGCATCGCCACACAATTGACGGGCCATGCGCATAGGCATCGCCGAGTGAACCCCGAAACGACGAGCTTCATAACTGCAGCTGGCCACAACCCCCCGGTCAGAAAGACCACCAATAATAACCGGCTTGCCCTCCAAACGGCTGTTCTGAAGCCGCTCAACCGAAACAAAAAAGGAATCCAGATCCAGATGCACAATGTTGCGTTGATCACCCATAAAACCCATTTTTATTTTTATCTCTTTTGATTCTGAATAATTTGTTATATATTTGATTAGATTTTAATCAAAATTAAGATTATAATTTAATCATTGGGGGTGAAAAAAACAAGAAAAACCCCATCTTTTTTATGTACGCAAAACATTGATTGTCATGAGTTTCAGCAATAACATCCGGCTGCTGAGGAAGCGAAAAAGAAAAACCCAGGACGATGTGGCCAGGGCACTGAACATCAAAAGATCGACCTTAAGCGGCTATGAAAACAAAGTGGCTCAACCCGGCATCAAAGCTCTGATAGCCTTCTCCGAATACTTTCATGTTGCGGTGGATACCCTGATCAAGGTGGATTTGTCGGTACTTGATGAACGCCAGCTCTCCCAACTGGAAAACGGCTACGACGTATATTTAAAAGGGAGCAATCTGCGGGTGCTGGCTACCACAGTGGACCGCGACAATGAAGAAAACATCGAACTGGTGCCCGAGCGGGCTAAAGCCGGATATCAAAGAGGTTTTGCCGATCCGCAATTCATCCGGGAACTGCCGGTATTTAAGCTGCCTTTCCTGCCCGATGAAAAGAAGTACAGAACCTTTCAGATCAAGGGAGATTCCATGCACCCCATTCCCGAGGGTTCATGGATCACCGGCGAATTCGTTATGGACTGGTTTTCACTGAATACCGGTACAGCCTGCATCATCCTTACCCTGAATGAAGGCATCGTTTTCAAAGTAATTGATAATAAACTGGAGCAAGAAAAAAAACTCACCGTGCATTCGCTCAATCCCCTGTACCAATCTTACGACATTCCAGGGGATCAGATCAAGGAGATATGGAAATTCAACCACTATATCAGTCAACAGATGCCTGAACCGGAAGTACCCAGGGAGCACATCCTTGAACGCATTACCAATCTTCAGCAGGAGATCTCCAGGCTCAAATATTCTTAACTTCACCTCCTCCAAACAGAGCCAGGCCTTTGATCACCAGGGTGCCCTCCCCCTCCTTGCCGGTACTCTCCACCACTGAACGCTTATCGGAAAAACCGCCCAGAATGGAGGTTACTTCTACCTTGACATTCCAGTTGCGGGGTACGATCAGGGTCGATCCTCCGAACAGGGAAAACACATCAACAATATTATCGCCCGGAGCCAACCGGGCATGCAGCAGATTGATCTGAGAGCCCCCCAGTATGGAAGTGATCTGTCCCCCCTTGAAGCTCTCGGAGGTGATCTTGCGATCGCTGCCACCCAGGATGGCAACCTCATCAATATAATCGGTAGTCGAGCCACTGGTCTGCGCATAGTTCTTCCTGCGGATGCCGGTGAGCGACTTAAACAGGATCAGCAAACCAATGCCAATAAAGACGACAGGCCAAAAGACTTCTCTCAGGGAATAAGGTAGGTCGGTGATACGCGGCAACAAAAAGACGGCGCCTATGATCAGCAATATCCAGCCGGAGGTACTGCCCGGACGGCTGGTGAGAAAGAGAATACCCAGGATCACCAGGATCATGGGCCAACTGAATAGATCATCGGCCAAACCAGGAGGAAAAATATGCAGGCTCCGGCCAATCATAAAAATACCGATCAGGACCAGGATAATGCCCAGGATCGTTCTTCCGTGAAATCGTTTACGTTCCATGCACCAGAATTTAGAAGTTGCTTTGCCAGATAAAGATAGCATTTTTTGAATAAAGATGCACGGCAGGCAGGCAAAAAATGCGGGGTTCTCAGGCCTCCTCATCCAGTCCCAGATCATCCACGATTCTCAGACGGTTGGGTCGTTCGAAATATAAAAACAACACCCCGGCCAGCAACAGGACCAGGATCATCGGATCGCCGGAGATGATGAAAACAACCATGCTTAACACACACAAAGCGGATAGAACAGCAGCCTTGATGTAAAACTGACGCTGATAAACCCCCATCTTCCAGTTGGTATCGGCTTCGCCTGGTATCTCACCCAGCCGCTTCCTGAAATGGCTTAGCAAAAGAGGGATGATTGACAAAAACAACACAATCATCACCGATTTGCTGATCAGGGCCGCTTTTTTAGACAGACTGGTTAAATCCGGATAAAGCAGATCGATAACAACCATCAGCACAGCCAGGGCAAGTACACCTGCCATCACCCTCCTATACATACGCCGTAAGTATAAAATCTTCTCTTCGATATGGGTATTCATAGACCAGAATCACTCAGCGGTTAAACCGGTTCGACACTTTGCTGTCTCAGCCATCCCTGGCTCCCGTCGGAAAGGCGTATCTCATACCAGCCGCTCACCTGGTCTTCGACATACACCTTGGTCCCTTCATGGATGACAAACAGCTCGGTGCCGCTCTGAGCGGGTGAGCTTCTTACCACCACCTTAGGCTCAAAAACAATGGCTTCTTCACTGTTCAGAATATCTTTTTTCTGCTGCATGGAAAAAACGAAAGATGAAGCCGAGAGGAAGACCGCCAGGATACTCACCCAAAAAGCCCCCTTCTTAATGCCGATATTGCGGGTATAAAGATAAAGTGAAAAAAGCACCAGAAAGGCCAAAAAAGTGAACATACTCATCCGGGCCCACTGATCGGAAGAGAGCAGGTTGATGAACTGACGTATCCAGCGGGTGATAAAGAAATCAGGTATCTGCTCGATGCGATCGGTGATCTGTTGACGCGCCAGTTCCAGATTATACTCAATATTATCGTTATTGGGATCCCTCAGGCGGGCCCGCTCATAATTCAGGATGGCCGGTGCCAGTTGATTCGACTTATAATAGGCATTCCCCAGGTTGTAATAAACACCGGGCGCCTCTTTCCCTTTGGCTAACACCCGCTGATACAACTCTATAGCTTTCTGATAGCGGCCCTCGCTGTAACGCTGATTGGCTGAATCCAAGATACTTCGGACGTTCTGAGCCATCACCACCGGTGCACAAACTACCAGCAACAAAAGAACCAAGATGATGTACTTTTTTTTCATAGCTAAACAACCTTTCATTTCAGTTTCTGCTGCAAGGCGCTGATCATAGTGAGGGCATCCTGATAGAGCCGGTCCATTCGCTCTTCATCGGCTGAAGGAGCAAACCTGGCATACTCACAGTTATCAATGAGTTCCAGGAACTGATCGGATATCTGCTGAGACACCTCTCTGGCCTGAAGCTTTTCCCGGGCGCTATCCCTGGAGAGCTCAGCTACCGGAATACCCAGCTTATCACTCAGATATCCCCACATAGCCTTGAGGATCTCTTCATAGAAACGATCCTTATCCCCCTGTTTCAAATATCCCGAAGCATCCTTCAGCCTCTTGCGGGCATACTTGTTGGCTTTCTTATTTTTCAGAAGGGCTACATCGGCATTCTCGCGCTGGCGCTTCCTGTAGAAAAAGAATAAACCTACAAACAAGACTGCTCCGCCAATATAAACCATATAAAACCCGGGTGATCCGAAGAGGAATACCCGGCGTTCATCCAGCTCAAAACCATCGGTCTGGATATAGCGAATATCACTGCCAATCATGCTGACATCCTTCTTCGAATAGGAACGGGACACCCCGGCAGTGGAATCCCCCTTGCCCGGCTCAACCTCAAGGGTAAATGGCTGAGTCTCCACCCTGCGATAAGAACCGGATCCCAGATCAAAATAGGATAGACGCACCGGGGGTATACGATAATCTCCCGCATGACGGGGTATAATCAAATATTCAATGGTTTTGTTGCCCTGTGCACCGCCCTCCGATACACGAATATCATTGGATATCCTGGGATCATAAACCTCCAGGTCGGGGGCAAAATCCACCCGGGGCGGATCCAGCACCTTTAGATTGCCCTTGCCCGATATATCCAGGGTGAAGGTCACCCCTTCATTGGCGGGCACCTGTTTCTTGTCCAGGGAAGCACGGATATCAAACGAACCAACCCCGCCGCTGAAATCAGCAGGCTTGCCGGAAGGCAGGGAGTTGACCTGTACCGTTACCGGATCGCTCTTCACCGACATACGTACATTTTCAAAAGAGCCGAAGAAATCATCGAAGATGCTGCGCGACTGTCCCTCCACTTTCTTCTGAACAATGGCATCCACCTGAAAGGCCCCGATCTTCAGCCTGCCGCTTTTCTGGGGAAAAAGAAGGTATTTCCTCAGGATACCGGTGCCGTATATCTCCCCGTTCACATTTTCCTTATCAAGTTGCCGCAAAGTGGGAGTTTCGATCTCCTGTTTGTAGAATCCTTCGAAATCCGGAAACTTCACATTTTCCAATCCCGAGATATTGAGTTTCGAATAAAGCTTGATGGTCGCCACCAGGGGTTCTTCGCGGTAAACCCGGTTTTTATTGATCAACACCCGCACAAACAACTCATCTCCCTGCGGCTTAGCCTGAGGGGTCTGACTCTGCCCCGAACCTTCCCGGCCCTGGCTTGGTTGTTGCGTGCCACCCGAAGCATCCTGCTTCTGCCCGATCACCTCAATGGTGAGGGAATTCGATTCATACACATCGCCATCCACCTCTACCCGGGCCGGGGAAATGCTGAACCTGCCCTTTTCATTGGTCTGCAATACATAGGTATAACTCAACTGATAGTTTCGCGTCATCTTCCCGTTGATGATGCTTACATTGGTGCTGGATGAGGTGCTCGGACCGGCCAGAACCGTAAAATTCTCTATATCTGGAGCCTGAAAATCCTCTGCCTGGCTGTTGACCGTGAAGGTCAGGCGAAACTGCTGGCCCTGCCTCACCACATTGGGCGCCTGAGCCTTAAACTCCACCTCCTGGGGCAATACAGTTCCTGCCAATAGCATCAAGGATATAAAAAACAATGATCTCTTCATCGGTCCGGATTTACCAGTTCTTAGTAGTTTCAACTTTTACAGGCTTGGCCTTCTTCTTCTTCAGCTTCTTCTGCAGCTGCTTCTCGTCGTTCTCCAGGGCCTGAAGCAGGCGCCTGGCATCTTCCTTTGAAATACGCTGCTTTCCACTGCCTCCCTGGGGCGACTGCTGTTGCTGCTTCTTTTGATCCTGCTGCTGATTCTGCCTATTCTGATTCTGTTGGTCCTGCTGATCCTTTTGATCCTGCTGATTCTTCTTTTGCTGCTGCTTCTTCTGATCCTGCTTATCCTGCTGCTTCTGATTTTGCTTTTTCTTCTGCTGCTGTTGCTTACGCAGCTGACGCAGAGCATAAGTCAGATTGTGCTTGGTCTCTATATCATTGGGGTCATAGCGCAGGGCCTGTTTGTAGGCAGAGATGCTTTCTTTCAGCTTTTTGGCTTTCAGAAGGGCATTGCCCATATTGTGATAGGCCCGGGCCAGCTTCTGATCCGAGACATCCCGATGGGTCAGGGAGGAAAACTTATCAGCTGCCTCTTCATATTTCTCCTGCTTATAAAGGGCATCCCCCACATTAAAATTGGCTTCAAAAGAATTGGCATCCTTTTCCAGGGCTTTCCGGTAATTCACCTCCGATTGGGTGTAATCCTTATCTTCGAAAGCCTGGTTTCCTTTTCGGATAAATTTTCGCTCAGCCTGCGAGTAGGCACTCAGGCTGATCAAAAGGAAAAATAACGCAGTAATGCCATTGAACCTCATAACTACCCCCTGATTTTAAACAAATTAAACTTCATCAACCGTGTATTCTTCCGTTCAAGCAACATCAGATCCAAAAAAAGGAAGAACAAGGCCAGACCGACCAGGTACTGAAACCTGTGTTCATAATCGGTATAAACCTTCGATTCTATCTCTTTACGTGTCATCTGACTGATCTCGTCGAACAATTCATTCAACCCGGTTCGGGCATTATTGACCCGGATATAGATGCCCTGGCCTTCGGAGGCAAGCCTCTGCAAGGTGCCCTCATCCAGTTTGCTGATCACTGTATTACCTTGCTGGTCTTTTTGATAAACAGCCTGCCCGTTCTCTCTTCGAATGGGAATGGGTGCTCCCTGCCGGCTGCCCATGCCAATGGTATGAATGGTTATATTCTCTTTCCTTGCCTGGCTGGCCGCCTCCACCACATTGCCCTGATGATTCTCGCCATCGGTAATCACGATAAGGGCTTTTTCGAGTCCACTCTCCGGATCAAACGAATCCCCGGCCAGATCGACCGCTGAGCCGATAGCCGTTCCCTGTCGGGGTACGATATCCGTTGTGATGGAGGAAAGGTACATCTTCACCGCTGAGTAATCAGTGGTCAGTGGCACCTGCACATAAGCATCTCCAGCAAAAACGATCAACCCGATCTTGTCATTGTTCAACCGGTCGACCATTTGGGAAATGGCCCGCTTAGCCCGCTCCAGCCGGCTGGGTTCAATATCCTCGGCCAGCATACTGTTGGACACATCCAGGGCAATGATCAACTCCACACCTTTGCGTTTGACCTGCTCCAGCCTGGAGCCAAACTGCGGATCTGCCAGGGCAAAGATCACACTGGTGAGGGCTAAAAGGAGAAAGACAAATTTAAGCACGGGCCGGACCCTGGAAACATAAGGCATGAGCTGGCTGATCACAGGTATATCGCCAAAACGCTTCAAAGCACGCTTTCTCCTGTACATATATGCCACAAACAGGATGACCAGGATGGGTATGATCACCAAAGCATATAAATATTCACTGTTTCCGAATCTGAACATAATCCTCCGTCAAGTTTAGGGTATGGTCCTTAATACCGTAGTGCGCAACAACAGCTCAATTAACAGCAATATACCGGCTATGAGAGTGAACCACAAGAACTCTTCCTGCTTCTCACTGTATTGTTTGACTTCTATCCGGGATTTTTCCAGTCGGTCGATCTCCTCATAGATGCTCTCCAGCTTTTGATTATCGGTGGCCCTGAAATATTGGCCATTGGTTTCATCGGCGATCTGCTGGAGGACCCCTTCATCAATTTCAACCTTCATATCTCTATATTGTACCCCATAGGGCGTATTCACCGGATAAGGGGCTGTGCCCTGGCTGCCCACCCCGATGGTATAAACCCGGATATCGAAAGTCTTGGCTATCTCTGCGGCAGTTGCCGGGGCAATGGATCCCCGGTTGTTCACCCCGTCGGTCAGCAGGATCACCACCTTGCTTTTGGCTTCACTGTTCTTTAAACGATTCACCGAGGTAGCCAACCCCATGCCAATGGCAGTGCCGTCCTCCACCATGCCGCTTTCAATATCCTTGAACAGGTTGATCAATACCGAATAATCGGTGGTCAGTGGACACTGGGTGAAGCTTTCCCCGCTGAAAACCACCAGGCCCATCCGGTCGTTGGGCCGGCCCGAGATAAAATCGATGGCAATATCTTTGGAAGCCTCCAGCCGGTTGGGGTTGAAATCACGGGCCAGCATGCTGCTGGAGATATCCAGGGCCAGAACAATGTCGATGCCCCGGGTGATAACATCTTTCGAGCTACTGGTTGACTGGGGCCGTGCCAATGCCAGGATCAGAAGAGCTATGGCCAGCATACGAAAACCAAAAAGCACATGCCGCAGATAATACTTATAGGAATGCCCGGCCTGTTTGATGCCATGGGTCTGCGAGACCTGCAAGCTGGCTTCCGAAGAACGGTACTTCAGAACATACCAGGCCACAGCCGGTATGATCAATACCAACAGAAAAAGCAATTCCGCATTGGCAAATGTTAGATCTTGTATCATGGTGTTCCGTGATCCCTTTTATTGTCCTGGGTTGATTCCTGTCCTTCCTCTTGCTCTGTAGCGTTTCCTTCTTTCTGCTCCTGCTCTTGTTGTTCCTCCTCTTTGACTTCCGGTATATACTTGGTGGTATGAACAAAATCATAGGCCTGCTGGAGAGCTGCTTCATTCTCCTGAGGAGCAGGCTTCATGCGGGCAAACTTTACCAGATCGGCAAACCTTAGGTTATCGGCCAAAAGGCTATAGGCTGCCTGGTCATCCATCTCGCTGTTTTGCAGGGAAGAAAGGATCTCCTCGGTGGTTCGTTCCAGGGTCTTGATACTGTAACGCATCCACAAATAGGTCCTCAATATCTCAGTCAAACGGGTGTAATAGGCTTTGACCTGATCATTCTGCCACAGGCGGTCTACTTTGAGCCGGTCGAGCTCCCTGAGGGCATATACGTGAGCTGGCTCCTGGGGCTTGCGGGGTTTAAGAAGAGGCTCTTTTCTTTTTCTTCTCCGCAGAACATAGATCACTGCCCAAACGATCCCCCCCAGGGCAAGGGCTCCCAATATCCAGGGCAACAACTCCGCCCAGCTCAACGGCGCACCAAATGGTCCTTTGATGCCGAAGATATTGCCGGTTGTATCTACCCGCACCGTCTCCACATAAAGACTCAAAGGGGCCGTAAGCACACTGTCAACACCTTGCCGGTCCTTATATAGAAAAGAAACAGAGGGAATCTTCACGGCTCCTGAATCGAAGCTGGTGATCAGATATTTCTGCCGGATGGTGATCCCTTCCCGCTGATTGTTCCTCACAGTATCGCGGGGAAAGGACTTAACCACTTCTACCTCAGGAGTAATACGTTGTTGCCAACCGGGAAATTCCACCCGGGCTGTCTCCGGTTGACTGAGGGTAAGATAAAGATGGATCTGGTCGCCTATCCGGATCCTGTTGCTATCCAGCCGGGCCTCAGCCTGATATGGCTGCCCCCGGAGCGGCAAAAAAGCCAGCGACAAAAAAACAAACACAAATCCTGCTTTCAACACTTTGCTGTACATCTTACGCTTTTATCTCCTTTTAAACAAATTGACCAGGGGTTTGACATAATCCTCTCCGGTGACAAACGAGGCATAATCAACACCAGCCTGCGAAAATGTAGTATGTATATTCCGGTTGGTAGCCTCCCACCATGTGTGATAGGCTTTGCGGATCTTCCTGCTGGAAGTATCAACCCACGCATACTCGCCGGTTTCGGCATCCTGCATCTTGATCAGGCCTACCGGCGGCAAATCCCGTTCACGCCGATCATACACTTGCAATCCAATCACATCATGCTTGTTATTGGCAATGCGGAGGGCTTCTTCATAATTCAGATTATAAGTCCCGGGGTCCTGATCATAGAAGTCGGAAATGATAAAAGCCGTACACCGCTTCTTGATGGCATTGGTTAGATATTTAAGCGCCTCTGAGATATTGGTGGTGGGATCTTCCGGAGTAAACTCGATTAACTCCCGTATGATCCTCAAAATATGCTTCCTGCCTTTCTTGGGCGGGATAAACTTCTCAATCCTGCCGCTAAAAAGAATAACCCCGATCTTATCGTTGTTCTGGATGGCCGAGAAGGACAACACAGCAGCAATCTCTGTGATCAGATTCTTCTTGAGCTGACCATGGGTACCAAAAACCCTGGACTGGCTCACATCTACCAGCAGCATCACGGTCAGCTCCCGCTCTTCTTCATGGATCTTTATATAAGGGTGATTAAAGCGGGCCGTAACATTCCAATCGATGTTGCGGATGTCATCGCCGTATTGGTACTCCCGCACTTCACTGAAAGACATGCCCCTGCCTTTAAAGGCACTATGATACTCCCCTGCAAAGATATTACGCGAAAGCCCCCTGGTCTTGATCTCTATTTTCCGTACTTTCTTAAGTAATTCCGTTGTTTCCACAAATACTCCTACTTTTTAACCCGGGAGGTCCGGATAGTAAAAAACCATTCTCGCTTTTTAAGTTCGATCAGATATTCATAATCCTCATCCTGAGAATAATCCCGCCAGGTCAAATCTTTCTGGTACTGATAGTTGTTATTCAATGAATCTTCCATCTGCTTCAACAGGGAATAATCACACATAAGCTTGGTATGACTGCATTTTCCATTCTTGAGAATGAAAAGCATGGTCTTGGTTTGATCCATGTTCTCATACTTAAGAAAATGGTGTTTGCCGGTATTGACCTCTTTGGTGAAAAAGAAATCGGAACCGGACTGCTGCATCATGGTTTTGATCTCATCCACAGTACTACCGATATAGCGCTGGCTCTGGGCTGAGCAAACCAAAACAGATGACAAAAGGATAAGGGTGAAAAAGAGCGTCTTCATGATCCCGGGATTAATGGTTATGGCAAAAAGGCCCTCTTTATTAGGGCACCTCAATGGTATTGAGGATTTCAGTGATAATATCCTCACTGGTGATGTTTTCAGCTTCGGCCTCGTAGGATAGACCAATCCGGTGGCGCAACACATCATGACAAACAGCTCGCACATCCTCGGGTATAACGTATCCTCTGCGCTTGATGAAAGCATATGCTTTGGAAGCCAGGGCCAAATTGATACTGGCTCTGGGCGATCCCCCATAGTTGATCATCCCCCCGAAATGATCCAGTCCGTATTGATCCGGATAACGGGTGGCAAAAACGATGTCCAATATATATTTCTCAATCTTCTCATCAATGTATACTTCCTTCACAATGCCCCTTGCCCGGAGAATATCATCTGGCTGTACCACCTGATTGGCCGTGGGAAACTCCCTGGCCAGATTCTGGCGTACAATGAGCTTCTCCTCCTCCAGCTGCGGATAATCGATCACCACCTTCAGCATGAAACGGTCAACCTGTGCCTCAGGTAAAGGATAAGTTCCCTCCTGTTCAATGGGATTCTGGGTGGCAAGTACCAAAAATGGCTGGTCAAGCTTAAAGGTCTCTTCCCCAATGGTGATCTGGCGCTCCTGCATCGCCTCCAGCAAAGCACTCTGCACCTTGGCGGGAGAACGGTTAATCTCGTCAGCCAGCACAAAATTGGTGAAGATCGGCCCTTTCTTAACCATAAACTCTTCCTTCTGCTGACTGTATATCATCGTTCCCAGTAAATCAGCCGGTAACAGGTCGGGAGTGAATTGTATGCGGTTGAAACGTGTATCCACAATACCGGACAAGGTGCTGATGGCCAGTGTCTTTGCCAGCCCCGGGACGCCCTCCAGCAGTATGTGTCCATCCGAAAGCAACCCCACCAGCAAACTCTCCACCAAATGCTTCTGGCCAACAATGACCTTGTTCATCTCCATGTTGATCATATCCACAAAGGAACTCTCATTGCGGATATGCTCATTCAATTCTTTTACATTGACGGTTTGGTCCATAAACGATTAAAATTTTTACCCAAATTAATAATATTTCCTCCAGAAATGAAAGCTTTTTGATCAGCCAATAATAGGCTTTTATTTTGTTAATAAATGTTAAAGTAATTTAAGGTTTATTAAGCTCAGCGCCTATTCTTTTTCCATGATTCAGTACATTCAGCCAGATATTTTTTTAGTTTTGTCCACAAAAGAATAAGTGGAAAACGGCAACCGATATTTTGTCAGGATAGCTTTTAAGGGCACCAACTATCATGGTTGGCAGGTTCAGCCCAATGCTACCACTGTTCAGCAGACAGTTACCCAGGCATTGAGCACCGTTTTACGCGAGGAGCTCCAGGTGATAGGGGCCGGAAGAACAGATACCGGAGTCCATGCCTCTTATTTCTGGGCCCATTTTGATTGCAGCCAAAGCATTGAAGATCCCGGCAAAATCTCCTTCAGGCTGAACCGCCTGCTGCCGGACGATATCGCCATCTATACCATCCGGCCTGTTCCCTGGAATGCCCACGCCCGTTATGATGCAATTTCACGCACTTACCAATATCACATCACCCGGATCAAAGATCCCTTTAAAAGAGAGCTTGCCTATTACCTGTTCCGGGAAGTGGATGTGAAAAGGATGAATGAGGCCTGCCACATACTCTATCAATATCAGGATTTTTCCAGTTTCAGCAAATCCCGCACCCAGGTGAAAACCAACCTTTGCGACATTTACCGGGCCGAATGGCAGGAAGCCGGTCATATGCTCATTTTTACCATCCAGGCCAACCGTTTCCTCAGGAATATGGCAAGAGCCATCGTGGGAACCCTGCTTGAAATAGGCCAGGGGCGACTCCAACCGGGGGATATGAAACAGATCATTGAAAGCAAAAACCGTTCCCGGGCGGGATATTCCGTGCCGGCCAACGGTTTGTTCCTTACCAACATACAGTACCCGCCACACCTTGATTTATAAACCTTTTGAAAGAAGCCCAAAAAATTCAAACCCTTCTTATAAAAAAATATTTATATTAGCATACCTAATAAAAACGGTTGATACATGAAAGTAAGATTTTCTATCGGAGCCAAACTGATCCTGGGCATCGGCGCCATCATCGTCGCCATCCTGATTAACAGCTATCTGATCAACAACTCCCTCGAAAAAAGCCGGAAGATCAATGAACAGATCACGGAGCTCTATGTGCCATCGGCTTCCCACCTGAACGATCTCTACAATCAGATCAACAGATCCAAGTCGTTGATGAAGACCTGGGTTTTTATCGATAAGAAAAAGAACACCCCTGATAAGATCCGGCTCAGACAATTGCACAGCACAGAGTTTCCCCAGCTTCATGAGAAGATCCAGAAGCTCAGCAAAGACTGGTCCCCAGAGGAACGCCAAAAATATCAGCAAATCCATACCACCATACAGGATACCCTTTTCGCCCGTCATCAAAACATCATGGAAAGCCTCAACAATTTCGAGAGCTACAACGATCCCATGCTTCTGTTCGAGATCACTCCCCAGGTGGAATATGGAGGGGAGATCATGGTGATGACCGATGAAATCCTCAACGAAATCAGCTCACTGAGAAATACCATGCAGGGTAAAGTGGATCAATCCAGGGTTCAGATGACCTCGATCTTCAATAAATTTGAACGTTTCATCATCATACTGGGTGTGGCGCTGATCCTGATCTCTTCGATCATTGCCATCATATTAACCCGTACAACCGTTCAACCCATCAAGCAGGTCAAATCGATCATCACCTCCATGTGCAAGGGTATTTTGCCCAAAGAAAAGCTCAAGACCCGCAATGACGAGATAGGTGACATGTCGGAGGCCCTGAACGACCTGGTCGACAGCTTCAGGAAGTTCACCAGTTTTGCTAAAGAAATCGGCAGGGGAAATTATAATGTATCCTTTGAGCCTCTCAGTGAGCAGGATGATCTTGGAAATGCCCTTCTGGAAATGCGTGATAACCTGAAGAATGCTGCCGATGAAGAGGAAAAACGAAAAAAGGAAGATGAACAAAGAAACTGGGCTTCCCAGGGCATCGCCCGCTTCTCCGAACTGCTTCGCGAGAACAACGACAACCTGCAGGAACTCTCCTATCAAATCATTCAAAACCTGGTTAAATATACCGAAGCCAATCAAGGCGGGCTTTTCCTGATCAACAGCGAAGATGAGGCAAACCGCTTCATCGAACTGCAGGCCGCTTATGCCTACAGCCGGAGAAAATACATGGAGAAAAGCATCGAACCGGGGGTAGGCCTCATAGGCCGGGCTGCCCGGGAAGGGGAAACCATCTACATGACCGATATCCCCGAGGATTACATCAACATCACCAGCGGACTGGGAGATGCCAACCCCCGAAGCCTTTTGATCGTACCCCTGAAAAGCAATGAGGAGATACATGGAGTAATCGAAATGGCTTCTTTCGAGGATTTTGACCAATATCAGATCGATTTCGTGGAAAGGGTGGCTGAAAATATTGCCTCCACCCTCTCTACCGTGAAGATCAACATCCGAACCAATGAACTCCTGGAAAAATCACAGCAGCAGGCTGAAGAAATGAAGTCGCAGGAAGAGGAGATGCGGCAAAACATGGAGGAACTGAAGGCTACCCAGGAGGAATCAGCCCGCAGGGAGAAAGAACTCAAGGAGAAACTGGAAGATTGTCAGGAAAAACTCAATAAATATAGCGGTAACCAATAATAATCTACTCTTCTATCTCCACCACCTGGAAGGGAACCCTCAGCATCGACTGATAATGCTTGCCCAGTTCATAAACGGATTCATCATCCTCTTCGTAATACCAGTTGATCAGGGCCGGATGACCTTCCTGATACTTTTCCTCAAGGATCTGAAAGAATTCTAAAATAAACTTAGAAGCCCCGCTGTTGATGTATTCCAGCTGGATGTTCACCTCAGTTTGATCAAGGGGGGATTTGAAATACGAAAAGACCCAGTCAATGATCCCCGAGAAGAATGTTTCCGGATTCTCCGGGATGGCACGTCCAACGATGTTCAGCACCCCGGTTCTGGCATCGAACTTAACACCCGGGGTCTTTAAAGTCTCTTCGATGTATAGATTATCCATATCACAAATATAAATAATTTTCACTCATATCGAAGCGATGTGATCGAATCAATCGCAGTAAATAGGCCCACCAGGGTCATTATTCCACAGGCTATAATAAAAACGGTAAGTATCGTACGCAGCTTATTGGACTTCACCGCGTATAGAGAGATCCGTATGTTTTCCCTGAGTAAAATCACATACTTCATGGATCCTGGATATTAATGCCTGAAAACAAGACGGGCTGATCATAAAATCACAGCCTCTGTTGACTCATCATTTGCCTTTGGCCAGCCCGAGCGACAACTTAAATCAATTCATCATATAATCAACAGGTTATGCTTTTATGCTGTCAGAACCACCAAATAATGTTGATGTTAAATTTACTATTTTTTAAATTTACATGATGATTTTATATGTGTAAAAAGTTCGATAAATTCTAACTTAAATTTCATTTTTTTATGTTTGAGCCAAGCACCGTGTATGCAAAGATCGCCTATGATGCGATTTTGCTGTATCTTAAAACCGGAAAAAAGCTTTTCAAAGAAGAATCAGAAATCCCCCCGGCATTAAAACTCAACCTTCCTTGCTATGTATCCTTATATAGCGGTAATCAACTCAAGGGATGCATAGGCCATTCCACTCCTGTGCATTCAAATTTATATAATGAGATCATAGAAAATGCCGTTGCCGCCGCCTTCGAAGACCAAACAAGGGGAACTCTCAAAGAAGAGGAGCTGAACAATATAAGCATTTCCGTAGACGTTATGTCCGAGCCAAAGCCGGTTAGCGATGTTTCTCAGCTCAAGCCCCACAAGCATGGGCTGATCATAGAAGACAGTCAGGGAAAACGGGCCCTGCTTTTGCCCAACGCCAATGGCAGTGATTCCATTGAAAATCTGCTGGGCAGAGCCAGGAAGCAGGCAGGTATTGATCCCAATACACCACTGGATCAACTTCAGGTATACAGCTTCACAACGACCCGTTATCAATAAAAATGGAGCGTGTATGAAGAATGCACTTGCAATTACCATAAAAGGCAGGGTTCAGGGGGTAGGCTTTCGCTTCAGTGCCGTACACAAAGCCCAGCAACTGGGTCTGAAAGGATTCGTCAAGAACAGGATGGATGGTTCAGTCTATATTGAAGCCGAAGGAGAACCCGAACGGCTCAATGAAATGGTGAACTGGTGCTGGCAAGGCCCTCCTTCTGCCAGCGTGGACAACGTCACCAAACAGGAAATACCTGTCAGGGATTATAATCGTTTTGGTGTGCAATAAAACCCCGTTCTATGAAAGAAGCTCTATTTTATGAATCGTTGGACCAACATCAAGTCAAATGTCATTTATGTCCGCATGACTGCATCATAAAACCTGGAAAAAGGGGTATATGCGGGGTCCGCAAAAATGTGGAAGGCAAACTCTATAGCGAAAACTACGGGGTGGTTACGGGTCTGGGTGTGGACCCGATTGAAAAAAAACCGATCTATCACTTTCATCCGGGCCACAACATATTGTCGGTAGGCAGCATAGGCTGTAATCTGAAATGTTTCTTTTGCCAGAACTGGGAGATCTCTCAGGTAAGTGATGAAGATCTGCCGGTTCAACCAACCCACAGCCTGGACGACATAGTCAAACTGGCCACAAGCCGCTCGGATAACCTTGGAGTGGCTTATACCTATAATGAGCCGGTGATATATTATGAATTCATGCTGGATATGGCCCGTGAAATACAGAAACGAGGTATGAAAAACGTGATGGTCACCAATGGCTTCATCCATTCCAAACCCCTGGAAGAACTCATCCCACTGATGGATGCTTTCAGCGTCGACCTGAAAGGCTTTAGCGAAGAATTTTATCGCAAGCATACCAAATCCTCGCTGGAGCCTGTTAAGGAAGCCATCCTGCAAATCGGAAGAAGCAACTCTTTCCTCGAGGTGACCAACCTGGTGATCCCCGGACTCAACGATCAAATCGGAAAGTTCGAGGAGATGCTCCAATGGCTCGTGGAGAACCTGGGCAAAAAGCTCGTACTGCATATCTCCAGGTATTACCCCGGTTACCATTCCGATATTGAGCCCACCTCGGTCTCCAAACTCAAGGAGTTCTATACCCTGGCCACACAGTACCTGGATTATGTGTACCTGGGAAATGTGATGCTCGAGGACGGCAGCAACACCTATTGTGATCAGTGCGGCAAACTGCTGGTCAGAAGGAACGGTTACTATACACGCACCCCCGGACTCGATGAATCCGGAGCGTGCATTCATTGCGGCAACAAGGTGTTCATAAAATAAACCCATCGTTAACCATGACCAAAATCAGAAAACCAGCCGTGGCAGGTCAGTTCTACCCGGATGATCCCGGAGAACTGAAGGCTCTGCTACAAAACGTATATGAAGAAGAGAAAGGGGCCATCGACCTGGATCTGGCTCAGAAAAATCTCATCGGTGGGGTTTCACCCCACGCGGGTTATATGTTCTCTGCCTATCAGGCAGTTCATCTTTTCGAGATCATACGCTACCATGCCACCCAATACGACACCCTATTCATCATCAACCCCAACCATTCGGGCATGGGTAACGATATGGCATACGACAGCAACGAGTATTGGGAGTCTCCACTGGGCAATGTAGAAGTGGATCAGGATTTCGCCAGCCAACTGGAATTGCCTGTCTCGAACGTGGAAGAAAAAAGAGAGCACTCAGGCGAAGTAATGCTGCCTATGCTGCAGTATTTCCTCGATTATCCCTTCAAGATAGCGCCTGTTACCATCACCCGGCAAAATCACAGCAATGCCCTGTGGTTGGCCCAGGCCATTTACCAGGCCAACCAAAAACTGAATAAAAAAATCCTGATCATCGCTTCATCCGACTTTTCCCACTTTGTCTCGCCCAAAATAGGACAAGAAAAGGATCAGTATGTGCTCGACAGGATAAAGCAATTAGACGCACCGGGAGTGGAGCAGGTAATAAGGGAAAAACACATCTCCGTTTGCGGCTACGGGCCCATCATGACCCTGATGGAATACGCCCGCATGGTATCCGGGAAACCAGAGGTTGAAATACTCAAAAGAGGAAGCTCAGGGGATGTCATCCCTTCAAATGAAGTAGTTGATTATGTATCGATTATGTTCTATGAGGCGTGATACCTCCCGCCCTTATGGGAAAAGATTATCCCAAAGGATTTATATTGTCGGGAATTTTCATTATCTTAAACGAAATTCCAAATGCGGGAACAGCTCATACAATGGCTCGAAAACCATCTGCAGCCCTGTATATACAAGCAATATGTAGGATTTGAGTGCCCGGGCTGCGGTTTTCAGCGTTCCCTGATCGCCCTGCTTAAAGGCAACATCTGGGAGAGCATCATGATCTATCCGGGACTCATCCCGATAATCCTGCTTTTTGGAATATTGATCCTGCATCTTCTCTTTCACCTAAAAAAGGGCGCAACCATATTAAAATTCCTATTTATAGCGGATATCAGCATCATCTTGATCAACTATATCATCAAAATCATCCATTAAAAATCAATCGACTATGGAAACCACAGACACAGGAAATCAAGCTACCCAGGGGCAGAGGCCCGCTGAGGGAGAAAAACAGATGCTACCCAATTCCACTGCCGTACTGGTACTGGGCATTGTATCCATTGTGGGTGTGCTATGCACCCAGGGCATCCTTGGTATCGTGCTGGGTATCATCGGTCTGGTACTGGCATCCTCCCCCATGAAAGAACTCAGTCAAAACCCCAACCTCTATACGGAAAGCTCCATTAAGAATCTGAAAGCCGGAAGGATCTGTTCAATCATTGGCGTTAGCCTTGGCGGTGCCTTCCTGCTGCTGGTCTTCCTGCTGATTATACTGGGATTGGCCGGAGGATTCTTTGCCCTGTTGCCTTTCCTGGAGAATTTCAACGTGGACATGATCACCCTGCTTCCCCTCTAAAGAATATCCATTTGAAAAACCTCAGGAGGTTGTCCTTTTCCCGGGCAACCTCTCTTTTTACAGATAAAACATCTGCTTGTTCACCTCTGTCAATGATCAAACCGCCATAAAAAAACAGCAAAAATTTACCATCTATAAGGACACCTGTGTTATTTTTGCAGGAAAATTTTCATTGGCCATGGATCTAAGTGCACGAATAAAGGCCTTTAGCAGGCTCGGGAAGTTCATACGGGAATTTGTGGAACATTACAACCAAAAGCAAGAGTTGACCGATTCCCGTCATCAATGGCTGGAAGAGCAAATGAATCAGGCATTGGATAAAAATCCATGGTTCACCATACCCCATATTCTGGAGGCCCTTGGATCCATGGGTGAATATCTCACTGCGGAAAACCTGAATCAATGGACCGGCCAATATCCCGATCTGCCCCGGGAGCTGCCTTCCCCTAAAAAGGTCGGTGTGGTTCCGGCCGGTAACATACCCCTGGTGGGGTTCCACGATTTCCTCTCCGTGCTGATTACAGGAAACATTTATTATGCCAAATTATCCTCCAAAGACCCCATCCTGCCCAAAGCCATGGCTTCTCTGCTTCATGAGACAGAGCCGCGTTTCGGTGAACAGATCTTATTTGAAGACCAGCGATTGAGCAATTTCGATGCCATCATCGCTACCGGCAGCAATAACACTTCCCGGTATTTTGAATACTACTTTGGCCCGTACCCCCACATCATCCGGAAAAACCGCAATGGAGTGGCTGTGCTTACCGGCAAAGAAACGCCCGCAGAGATGCAGCGACTGGCAAAGGATGTATTGCTCTATTTTGGCCTGGGCTGCCGAAACGTCTCAAAGCTCTATCTCCCCGAAAAATACGACATGAATGGCCTGCTCGATCAATTTAAAGATTATGAACGCATCACCGATAATTCCAAATATGGAAACAATTATGATTATAACAAATCGGTGTTCCTGATCAACCAGGTTCCACATTACGACACCGGCTTCCTTTTGGTGAAAAGGGATCAGCGCATCCCCTCCCCCATCTCCACCCTGCACTATGAAACTTACCACAGTCTGGAAGAGGTAAAACGGAGCATAGAATGGAGCCACAACCAGATCCAATGTGTGGTAAGCCATTGTGAAGAACTGCCCGGGGCCATCCCCTTTGGCCAGGCTCAATATCCACACTTGTGGGATTATGCCGATGGTATAGATACCCTACGGTTCCTGGTCTCATTAAATCAGGGGGAAGTATGATCGCGCAGGGTGATAAAGCATCTTCCAAAACCCTTATCGTATTGGTGGGCCCTACTGCCGTCGGCAAAACCCAACTCTGTTTGGATATTGCAAAAAGACTCGACACAGAAATTGTATCCGCCGATTCCAGGCAGATTTTCAAGGAAATGAAAACAGGAACCGCAACCCCTGATCCGGAGCAACTCCAGGCGATCGTCCACCACTTTGTGGGTTCCCATTCCATTTTCGAATACTACACGGCTGGTATGTTTGAGATGGAAGCCCTTGAACGCCTGCAGGAGATCTTCAGCCGCAAGGATCAGGTAATTATGACCGGAGGATCGGGCCTCTACATCCATGCTGTTTGCCACGGAATAGATGCCCTGCCCAAAGTGGATCCCGGGGTAAGGAAAAACCTGCTGGACCAGTATGAGCAAGAAGGCCTGGAAGGTATACGCCAGCGGCTGAAGAGACTCGACCCCCAATCCTACCAACAGATCGACCTGATGAACCCCAAAAGGATCCTTAAAGCCCTGGAAATAACCCTGACTACCGGCAAACCTTACTCGGGGTTCCTGACCAGACAAAAAAAACAACGCCCTTTCCGCATCCTCAAGATAGGGCTCAACCGCAACCGGGAAGAACTCTACCGGCGCATCAACCAACGGGTCGATCAGATGCTGGAAGAAGGATTGCTTGAAGAAGCCAGTCAGCTGTACCCATACAAACATCTTAATGCACTGAATACGGTGGGATATAAAGAACTATTCAGCTACTTCGACGGGGAAATCTCTTTCCGGGAAGCCATTCGGCTGATAAAAAGAAATACCCGGCGCTATGCCAAACGCCAGCTTACCTGGTTCTCAAAAGACCCCGGAATCCAGTGGTTCCACCCCCAACAATCCCAGGAAATAATAAATTATATAGACCATCACAGCGCTTAGCGCAGCGCTAAGCGCTGACATAACTAAGCGCTCGACATAACTAAGCGCTGACATAAACCCTGTGAAAAATTTGGCATGGAAAATGATAACATAGATTTCATATTTACGTTAACAACAATTGTGTTCAAAAAAATATCTTTATTCCCGCATTAAAATGGCATTTGTATTGAAAATCAAGAAAACCTTACATACAGGAGTTCAAAAAATCCGGCATTTGCTGTTGGAGGGTACATCACCTCAAAAAATCTCCCTGAGCATAGCCGCAGGCACCATCCTGGGATTATTCCCCATTGTGGGCGCCACCAGCCTATTATGCCTGGGAGCTTCTTTTGCCCTGGGGCTGAACAAGGTTTTCATTCAGATGGTCAATTACCTGGTCTACCCACTTCAACTTGTCCTGTTCATCCCCTTTATCAAGGCAGGCCATCATGTATTTCAATTTGCCGGTACCCCGGTAGATTACCATAATCTGCTTCATGTGTTTAAGACCAACACATATACGGCCCTGGGAGAATTCGGCTATCTGCTGCTCTCCGGCATCATCCTGTGGGCGGTCATCTCTGTTCCTCTCTCCTTCCTTCTTTACCGTTCAAGCTTAAAATATATCAAAAGATTGAACGTGAAAATT
>JAGXLL010000070.1 GCA_018334675.1 Bacteroidales bacterium
GGAACGGTCCAGTTCATTCAGAAAATATTCTCCCAGGATGTCATAATGCTCGGATTCCAGGGTATTGTAGGCCGAACCCACCCAACGCAGGTTTAGCCTGCTGTTTGGGTTCCACTGAAGGGTCAGGGCCCCCATATAATTCTCGAAAGCATCCTCTTCCTGGCCTTCATAATAGACATTCATATTCAAGGCATTGCGAATGGTGCCGAAGGATGTTTCGCGGCTGCGGGGAATAAACCGGTACCGGTTGAGGTTGTAATTTCCCAGGAATTCCAGCTGGGCTTCCGAAGTTAAACGATAAGTAAGGAAAGTTTGAAGGTCATAGAACGAAGGCTCATAATCGCCTTCCACATCCAGGGAGTTCAGCAGGTAAGAGGTAGATTGGTAACGAAAACCGGTATTGTATGTAAACCTGCTACCCACTGTATCTTCCAGATGAATGGAACCTCCCAGCAGGCTCATCTCCAGATCGCCGGAGAAGGCGCCGGGTTTTTCGTAGCGGATGTCCAGCACCGAAGCCATCTTATCTCCGTATTGGGCCTGGAAACCACCTGCCGAGAAATGGATCGAGCTAACCATATCGGAATTGAGAAAACTTAACCCTTCATGCTTACCATGGCGGACGATGACAGGGCGGTAAACTTCAATGCCGTTGACATACACCAGGTTTTCGTCGTAGTTGCCTCCTCTTACCGAATACTGGGAGCTCAATTCGTTGCGGGAGGATACCCCCGGCATTTTCTTGATGATGCTCTCCACCTGACCGGCAGGTGTCGGCAACATTTCAAAATCCTTCTTCTCTATCTTGATCAGACTGCGGTCGCGATGCCAGGCCCCCGATACCTCTACAGGCCCGATCTCTTGAATATCCTCTTTCAGCTTAACTTCCAGATAATCCCGGCCCAAAAGATTCTTCACCAGATAGCTCTGTTTCTGAAATCCCACGCTGGAGATGATCAATGTATCGCTTGCAGCGGCCGAAAAAGTGAAAGCAAAATGCCCCTCCACATCCGAGGTAGTACCTTCCAGGCTGTTATGAATCCGGATATTGGCCTCAGGAATGGGTTTTCCCTGGGTATCCAGGACCCTTCCTTCAAGATGAAAGGTTTGCTGGGCATGCGAAATAAAAGCAGAGGCAAGAATAACAAAAAGGGCAGCGAGCTTTTTTAACACCATGAATGCCTGATTAACTCGATCCGATAACAATACTTTTTAACGCACATACGCCCGAAATATTTTGAAACACTTTCCCTTACCTTTGCTTTTCATGTCATCATCAGAAAATTTATTGCTGGCCGGGCTTATTATCCCCCGGGTTCCTGAGCAACACATTGAAGACAAACAGGGCAATTATAGCGGCTGCAAAGTTGATCAACAGAAAAGAAAGGATCTTTTGCACCACATCCTCCGGGGGATCACATCCCAAAAACCCAGCAGGGCGATCAGGGTAGAAAGCAGTATGATCCCTGTCAGGATGGTTCCGGTCCATGATCTAAGCTGCTCCACAAATTTTTTTTTGAGGGGTCCTTCAAACAAAGATAGCAAAAGACAGGCAACCTGCAAATCTATCAGGGTTTTCGCTCGCGGATCTCCAGGTGGTACACTTCTTTGGGGATGGGCCGGCCATTGCGGAAATAGAAGACAGCTCCCCACGAATGCTGAACTTTATGGTATTCGTCGGCCACCCCGTCATAATTGACAATCACACGCGTAACCTTACGATTATCCTTCTCATAGTTCTCCCTGGTAACCCCCTCGGGATATTTCCTGGCCAGTTCGCTCAGATAGGTATATTGGATCCTGGAAGTATCGCCCTTTTCAGTCTGATAACCTGAAGATTGCACGGGTCCGGCCTGTGAGCCGGCATTTTCCTTTTGCGCCTCACGGTTGCGGGCCCGGACTTCTTCGAATTCCCGAATCTTGTTGATGCATACCTGTATCTTCCTCTGGGGATAGTCTTGATTGGGCTTATATTGCAGCGCCTTTTCATAATATGCTTTGGCATTGTAGAAATTGTGACGTCCGAAGTAGGCATCGGCCCGGTCGATGGTACGGGCATAAAGGGAATCGAGACGTTCCTGCTGCTGCTGATCTCTTTCTTTTTGTGCCAGCAGGTTGCGAATCCTGCTGATCTGTTTGGGAGGATACCCGGCCTCAGGCTTAATCTCCAGGGCTTTCTTGTATTGATCGATTGCCGGTTCATATTGTCGTTCTTCGAACAATGCATCGGCTTTGCCAATTGCCTCGCGGTAAGCCTTTTCCCTGGCCACTCTTCTCTGTTCAAAAATGGAATCGATCTCGTGGATCTTTTGCGGAGGATAGGGTTCCTGCGGCTTGATCTGGGCAGCCTGGCTGTAGGTCTTCCTTGCCAGCTGGTATTTCTCCTTCTCGAACCGGGCGTCGGCCTTGCTGACCAATTGGCCGTACCGCTTTTCCAAAGCTTGCTGGCGTTCTTTGCTGGCTTGCCGGTTGGCAAGCAAATCACGGATCTTTTGGATCTGACGGGTTGGATAAGGTGCCCCCGATTTGATGTCCAGGGCTTGCTGATAAGCTGAAACAGCCTGCTGGTATTGCTCCTGATTATAAAGGCGGTCGCCTTTATCCACAGCAGCCCGAAATTTATTGTTCCGGTCCCGTCGTTGGCTTAGGATCTCATCTATGCGTGCAAGGCGTTTTTGCGGATGCTCCCGGCCGGGTTTGATCTCCAGGGCCTGTTGATAAAGCTCGCGTGCATCAGAATAGGCCTTCTTATTAAAACGTTCATCTGCCTGCTCAATGGCCTGGCGATAGGATTTGTCTCTGGCTTGCTTTCTGACTGTGTCCTCCTTTTGCCGGGAGAGGATATCATCAATCCGGGCCACCTGATCCCGGGGATATTCCTGATTAGGCCGCATCTGAAGAGCCTCCTCGTATAGATCCCTGGCCTTTCGATAGCTCTCCTCGTTAAAGGCTTCATCCCCCTGCCGGATCTTTTCTTCATAGGCCTCCCGGGCTTCCTCCTTTTGTCTGATCCGGGCCAGCCGACGTTTGATAAGCTCAAGCTGTTTGCGGGGATATTCACGCTCTGGCTTAAGTGTAAGGGCTTCCTGGTAATCTTCCCGGGAAGCTTCGTACTTCTCATTCTCAAAAGCCTCATCAGCCGATTGGATCAGCGATTCGTACCGGCGGTCCAGGGCTTTGCGCTCGGCCAGGATCTCCTCGATCTTATCCAGTTGTTGTTTTGGATAGGCCTGACCGGGTTTGATTTCCCGGGCTTCCTGATAAGGATCGCGGGCCATGGTGTACTTCTCTGAATTGAAATACCGGTCGCCCTCCTGTATTGCCGCCTCATATTTTTGCTCCTTCATCCGGCGACGGGAAAGGATCTGATCAATCTGGCGGATCTGATCGCGGGGATAAGCTGCATCCGGCCTTATATCCAAGGCCTGTGTATAGGCGTCTTTGGCCTTTGGCCATGATTCATCCTGAAATGCCTGATCCCCTTGTTCTATATATTGCTTGTAACGCTTTTCTTTCTCCTGCTGGGCCTTAAGGATCGAGTCAATCTTATTGAGTTGATCCTGGGGATAAGGATCCCCCATCTCCATTTCTACGGCTTGGGTATACAAATCGGTAGCCTCTGGGTAGGTGCCGGCTGCAAAAGCCTGGTCGCCCCGTAGAATCAGATTTTCATACCGCTCCTTCCGCTGTTCCCTCTTTCTGATCATCTCAGCAATGCGCTCCAGCCGCTCCCGGGGATGCTCCTGTTTGGGCTTCACATTCAATGCCTGCTTGTACTTGTCGCGCGACCCGACCAGCTGACCTGCTTCAAACAGCCGGTCGGCCTCCTCTACAAGCTGCTCATACTGCGCCTGAAGCCTCTGCGCCTGCTGCTGCTTTTCGCGAATAATACGATCAATCTTGGATATCTGCTGTTTCGGATAACTATTGGAGGGTTGATATTCAAGGGCCTGGCGATAAGCCTGCCTGGACTTTTCAAAATTCTTCTCATTCAGCATCTGATCACCCCGCTGTATCGCTTCTTCATATAATTCCTGCTTGCGTTGGATCTGCTGAATCAATTCCCTGGCTTTTTCAATCCTCTTTTTGGGATACCGGTCATCCGGCCTCTTATCCAAAGCCTTCTGATACACTTCAATGGCCTGTCGGTACTGCTCCTCATCGAATAAACGATCTGCTTGATCGATGATTTTTTGGTAGGCCTGATCTACAAGCTGTTTGCGCTGACGGAGGATGTCGTTGATCCTGGACATCATCTTGCGGGTATAACGCTCATCATAGCCGAACCCCCTTTCCCCGGTCTTATAATGGATTCGGGTTACAGGATCATTCAGGGCAGAGACATCCAGACCCGGATAATCCTGAAAAAGACCGACGGAGAATTCCACCTGCCAGCTTCCCCCCTGCCCCTGTGGGACATTGGAATTAACCTCAACCTTCTTGGTTACATACCCTTGTTTGGTAAACTCAATGGTATATTCCTGACCCAGACCCATCCTTACCTCAAAATTACCGGATGCATCAGATTTTTTGGTACCTACAGGCTGACCGTTCTTGAATACCCGGACCACAGCATCGGGTAATGGCTCCTGGCCTTCTTCCACCAAACCAGATAAAGTCAGATAATCCTTCTCCTTCTGACTGAATCCGGTGTTCCATATCCCCATCAACGGGATGAGCAACAGAAACAAAAGCTTTATTGAAATGATCCGGTGAAACATATATAATACTGCTGTAAAAATAACATTACGTAGTACATAAAAAATGGTTCCTGACAAGCAGATGAATGCAAAGATAATAGAAGTAATGGTTTCTCGGCTTTAAAATGACAGGATAATGTTTTTGCGGGTTGATGATTTTGATCACCCCTGGCTGTTGCATCATACAGATCAAACCACGGACCGGAAGAAAACGCATCGATATAAACCACAGAAAACCAACCCATCTGGAAAATTTTATGACCTTTATGAAGATTTGCCATCCCGAGCCGGATATTCATTCAAAAAGAAACATTGAAGGACAATTCTTCCTTCCACCCCCGGAAAAGGCTAATTGAAAACCGAATCTGGCCAGCCTGTCAAAAAAAATGAAAAAAATCAGGACGCTTCATCCCCTGCGGAGTTATTTATGGAACAAAAAGTGAGGTTATTTTCTCATAAAATATATATTTGTAGGAGCATAAATGATCATAGTGAAACACCCAACATACGACCATGAAAATATCTGTTGTCGGAACCGGTTATTTATGGCTGGATTTACTACAGCACCAAACGGTTGCCGATGAACGCTTAAATGAACACCTGCATGAAAAAACGCATACTTGTTACCGGGGGTGCCGGATTCATCGGCTCCCATTTATGTGAACGGCTTTTGAATGAAGGCAATGAAGTACTCTGCCTGGACAACTTCTTCACCGGTTCCAAGCAGAACATCGTCCATTTGTTGGACAACCCTTATTTCGAGATGATCCGCCACGACATCACCCAACCCTACTACGCTGAGGTTGAAGAGATTTACAACCTGGCCTGCCCGGCTTCCCCCGTACATTATCAGTACAACCCCATCAAAACCATCAAGACCTCGGTGATGGGAGCCATCAACATGCTGGGCCTGGCCAAGCGCATAGGCGCCAAAGTGCTTCAAGCCTCTACAAGCGAAGTATACGGCGACCCTACCATTCATCCTCAAACCGAAGATTACTGGGGCAATGTCAACCCCATCGGTAAAAGATCGTGTTACGATGAAGGCAAACGCTGCGCCGAATCGTTGTTTATCAATTATAACCTGCAAAACAATGTGAACATTCGTATTGCCAGGATCTTCAATACCTTTGGCCCCAGGATGAGCCTGAACGACGGGCGGGTGATCTCCAATTTCGTGATACAGGCCCTCCGGGGAGAACCCATTACGATCTTCGGCAACGGTGAACAAACCCGAAGCTTTCAATATGTCGATGACCTGATAGAAGGCCTGATCCAACTCATGAAAAGCAGCGATGAAAACACCGAACCCATCAATATGGGCAATCCCGGAGAATTCACCATGCTGGATCTGGCCCGCAAGATCATAGATATGACCGGATCATCCTCTGAGCTGAGTTTTCATCCCTTGCCCGAGAATGACCCCATCCGAAGAAAACCCGATATCACCCTGGCCAGGGAAAAGCTTGGCTGGGAACCCGTGGTCGATCTGGATCGCGGACTGCAAACAACCATTGATTATTTTAAAAAAGAACTGGACCAATGAAAGGAATCATATTGGCCGGGGGAGCTGGCACCAGGCTTTATCCGCTGACCAAAAGCATCTCCAAGCAGATCATCCCCATCTACGACAAACCGATGATCTATTACCCCCTATCCGTCCTCATGCTGGCAGGCATCCGGGAAATATTGATCATCTCAACGCCTGAAGATTTGCACCTCTATCAAACCCTGCTGGAAGACGGCAGCCACCTGGGACTGAACCTCTCTTACAAGGTCCAACCCTCACCCGACGGACTGGCGCAAGCGTTTATCCTGGGAGAGGATTTCATCGGCAATGATAACGTATGCATGATCCTGGGCGACAACATCTTTTATGGATACTCCCTGAGCCACCTGCTGGAGGAATCGGCCCGCCTGAAAGACGGCGCCATCATCTTCGGTTATTATGTCAACGATCCCAACCGATACGGAGTGGTCGACTTCGATGAGCAAGGAAAGGTACTGAGCATAGAGGAAAAACCCGAAGAGCCTCAATCCAATTATGCCGTAACCGGCCTGTATTTCTACAGCAACGATGTGGTAAAAAAAGCCAAATCATTGAATTTTTCTACCCGCGGGGAGCTGGAGATTACCGACCTGAACCGGCTCTACCTGGAGGAACAACGCCTGAAAGTGCAGCTGCTGGGGCGGGGCATGGCCTGGCTGGATACCGGTACACACGACAGCCTGCTGCAAGCCTCCAACTTCATCGCCACCATCGAGAAAAGACAGGGCCTCAAAATTTCGTGCGTAGAGGAGATCGCCTATTATAAAGGCTATATCGACCGGGAACAGCTTGAGGGCCTGGGACGAAAACTCCGGAAAAACCAGTACGGCCAGTATCTGCTCAAACTGGCTTCCCAGAAGTCAATTTCCAAAAAATAAAACACCATGCAAACCATTGAAACCGGCCTGCCCGGGCTGATCATCATAAAACCAAAAGTATTTGAGGACAACAGGGGATACTTCTTTGAAAGTTTTAACAAAAAACGATTTATCAACCAGGCATTGGAATATGACTTTGTCCAGGACAACGAATCCCTCTCTACCTATGGTATCATAAGAGGACTGCACTATCAGCTGGCACCCTATGCACAGACCAAACTGATGCGGGTTATATACGGAAAAATATATGATGTAGCCGTCGATCTCAGAGAGAACTCCCCAACCTACCGTCAATGGTACGGAAAAGAACTTTCTTCGGAAAACAAGGAACAACTGCTTATACCCCAGGGGTTCGCCCATGGATTCTCCGTGCTCAGCGATAAAGCCATCGTATTCTATAAATGCGACAATTTCTATCAGCCTGAGTCCGAAAGAGGGATCAATTACAAAGACCCGACCCTGAATATTGACTGGAGAGTGAACCCCGAGCAGGCCATCGTTTCGGCAAAAGACAAAGTCTTACCCGACTTTAAAGAGGCAGAGATGAACTTTTCAATCTGATCACATGATGAACATTCTCATTACAGGGTCAAACGGACAACTGGGCAGGGAAATTCACCGTCAGCAGACGTTGCTGAAACCCGGTACCCCATTCTACTTTACCGATAAAGAAGAACTGGATATTACCAACCCGCAGGAACTGGAAAAATATATCAGTGAAAACCAAGTCGATACGATCATCAATTGTGCAGCCTTCACCGATGTGGACGGAGCAGAAAACGATCCGGAATCCGCCTATCTGATCAATGACACAGCAGTAGGCCATTTGGCCCGCATCGCTCTGGAAAAAAACATCCGGCTGATCCATGTTTCCACCGACTATGTCTTCGACGGCCACCATTATAAACCTTACCGGGAGACCGATACCCCCCGGCCCCAGGGGGTTTACGGAAAAAGCAAACTGGCCGGAGAACAAAGGATCATGAAAAAACACACCGGCATGATCATCCGTACTGCCTGGCTCTATTCTCCCCATGGAAAAAATTTTGTTAAAACCATCTCCCGCTTGGTAAAGGAAAAAAAGGCGCTTAAAGTGGTATACGATCAAATTGGCAGCCCAACTCATGCGGGCGATCTGGCTTACACCATCCTGCAGATATTGAAAAAATCCCCCAAAAACCACCATCTCTCAGGAATATATCACTACGCCAACGAAGGGGTGTGTAGTTGGTACGATTTCGCGCAGGAGATCGCCCGCCTGAATGGTTCATCCTGCATCATCCAACCCATTGAGAGCAAGGACTGGCCTACTCCCGCACCACGCCCTCATTACAGCGTGTTCAACAAACAAAAGATCAAAGACCATTTCAACATCCCTATCCCTTACTGGCGGGACAGCCTCAGACAAATGCTGACAGAAAACCCAAACGGATAGCATCTGACCCGTTACTTGATTTGATCGCGATATTTTTCTTAATTTTAAGGATCATTATTTACGTCCACTCCGAAAATTCATTTTTTGTAGATTTGAGTCTCTTCGTATGTCAAAACATGAAAAAAATAAGCTTTTAACAAATTACAAATGCAAACGACTCAACACAATTTTTTGGAGGGCATATACTATTCAACATTCAATTCTATGTCAAATCATTTAACCACGATACATTATGGAAAAGGTTGATCTAATCACACAGGTAAAGAAAAAAGCCAACCACTGGCTCGAAGGGGAATACGACCAGCAAACCAGGGATCAGGTCAAACACCTGATGGAAAATGATGAAAAGGGACTGATTGATGCATTCTATAAGGACCTTGAATTCGGCACCGGCGGCCTCCGGGGCATCATGGGCCCCGGCACCAACCGAATGAACATCTATACTGTCGGCAGTGCCACTCAGGGGCTGAGCAATTACCTCCACAAACAATTCTCCGGGCTTCAACAGATCAAGGCTGTGGTTGCCTATGACTCAAGGAACAACAGCAGGCTTTTTGCCGAAAAAACCGCCAGTGTGCTATCTGCCAATGGCATATACGTTTACCTGTTCAACAAGCTCCGGCCTACTCCCGAGCTGTCATTCGCCATCCGCCAGTTAGACTGTCAGGCCGGCGTGGTGATCACCGCCTCTCACAATCCTAAGCAATACAATGGGTATAAGGTTTATTGGGAAGACGGCGGCCAGATCGTGCCACCCCACGACAAGAACATCATCCACGAAGTACAGAAAATAAAAAACATCGAGGAGGTGAATTTTGACGGGGATGATCAGAAGATAGAGACCATTGGTGATGAGATAGATCAGCAATATCTGGACAAGATCAAGAGCCTGTCGCTGAACCCGGAAGTTATCGAAAGGCAGAATGACCTGAAAATCGTCTTTACCCCTATTCATGGGACGGGAGTGGATCTGGTTCCCCGCGCCCTGGAAAAATTCGGCTTTACCAATGTGATCCATGTGCCTGAACAGGATGAGGTGAACGGCGACTTTCCCACTGTGCACTCCCCCAACCCCGAAGAACACGCGGCTCTGAAGATGGCCCTGGAAAAAGCCGAACAAACAAATGCCGACCTGGTGATGGCCACCGATCCCGATGGAGACCGGGTAGGTATTGCCGTGCGGAATAACCAGGGTGAGCTTCAAATACTCAACGGCAACCAGGCCGCTTCCCTGCTGATCAACTATCTGCTTTCCCAATGGAAGCAGAAAGGCAAGCTCACCGGCAATGAATACATCGTAAAAACCATAGTGACCACCGAACTGCTGGCCGACATAGCAGAGGCTTACGGTGTGGAATACTACGACACCCTGACCGGCTTCAAATATATCGCCAACAAGATGCGGCAACTGGAGGGCACAAAGACCTTCATCGCCGGCGGGGAAGAGAGTTACGGATACCTGGCCGGTGATTTCGTCCGCGACAAGGATGCCGTGATATCCTGTGCCCTGCTGGCCGAAACACTGGCTTTTGCCAAAGACAACGGCAATTCTCTGTTCGACCAGCTGACCGACATTTATATTGAGCATGGATTTTTCAAGGAACGCCTGCTCTCCATCGTCAAGCACGGTAAAGAGGGAGAAGAAGTTATCCGCAACATGATGGACCAGTTTCGCAATAATCCTCCCGACTCCATCAACGGGCAGGATCTGATGCTGATCCATGATTACCACAAGAAACAAACCATGGACCTGATGAGCCACCTGCGCTATAACATCAACCTGCCCAAAGCCAACGTGCTTCAGTTCATTCTCAAAGACGGCTCCAAAATATCCATGCGGCCTTCCGGCACCGAACCCAAAATCAAATTCTATTTCAGCGTCAA
>JAGXLL010000006.1 GCA_018334675.1 Bacteroidales bacterium
TAGAACCCTTCGAGGCTGAAGAAAAAACTGCCAGCGGTATTATCATACCCGACTCTGCCAAGGAAAAACCTCAGAAAGGAAAAGTTGTTGCGGTAGGCGACGGTAAAAAGGACGAACCCATGACGCTTAAGGAAGGCGACATGGTCGTTTATGGCAAATATGCCGGAACCGAGATCACCATCGACGGCAATGATTATTTGATCCTGCGGGAAGACGACATCCTGCTCAAAGAATAACATGGGCTAATTATTAATCATTAATTATAGAACAAAAAAAATCGTTTAAAAATGGCAAAAGATTTAAGATTTGATATTGAAGCAAGAGATTCTCTGAAAAGAGGCATCGACAAGCTTGCAAGTGCAGTAAGAGTGACCCTGGGTCCGAAGGGACGCAACGTAGTGATTGAGAAGAAATTCGGAGCTCCTCAGATCACCAAGGATGGTGTAACGGTGGCCAAGGAGATTGAATTCTCCGATAAGTATGAGAATGTAGGAGCGCAGATGGTTAAGGAAGTAGCTTCCAAGACAGCCGATGATGCCGGTGATGGTACTACTACTGCTACCCTTCTGGCTGAATCCATGGCCGGTGTTGGTATGAAGAATGTTACTGCAGGGGCCAACCCCATGGACCTGAAGCGGGGTATTGATAAAGCTGTTAATGCTGTGGTGAAAAATCTCAGTCAGCAGAAGAAGAGCATTCAGTTCAGCTCAGTCATTGAGAAAGCCAAATCCATTTTTGAGAAACCTGAAGCGGGCAAAGAGAAGAAGGAAGTTGGTTATGACGAGCGCAGCAACATCCTGAAAGAGATCATCTCTCAGGACGAGATTGCACAGGTGGGCAGCATTTCAGCCAACAACGACATGGAACTGGGTGTGATGCTTTCCTATGCCATGAGCAAAGCTGGCCATGAAGGTGTGATCACTGTTGAAGAGGCCAAGGGCACCGAGACCTATGTGGATGTGGTTGAAGGCATGCAGTTCGACCGGGGTTACATCTCTCCTTATTTCGTTACCGACGGCGAGAAGATGCAAGCGGTACTGGAGAATCCTTATATTCTGATCACCGACAAGAAGATCTCTGTGATGAAGGATCTCATGCCTATTTTGGAATCCACCGCTCAAAGCGGCAAACCCTTGCTCATCGTTGGCGAGGACATCGAAGGAGAAGCCCTGGCCACACTAGTAGTGAACAAGATGCGGGGTTCCCTGAAGGTAGCTGCCGTTAAGGCACCCGGATTCGGCGACCGCAGGAAAGAGATGCTTGAAGATATTGCCATCTTGACAGGCGGCACCGTTATCACTGAAGATAAAGGATTGACCTTGGAAAACGCCACCCTCGAGATGCTGGGCAGCGCCGAGAAAGTGACCATCGACAAAGAGAACACCACCCTGGTCAATGGCAGCGGCGACAGCAAGAACATCGAGGCCCGCGTTAACCAGATCAAGAAGCAGATTGAAAATACCACTTCCGACTACGACAAGGAGAAACTGCAGGAGCGGCTGGCTAAGCTTGCCGGTGGCGTGGCTGTTCTCTACATTGGGGCAGCCAGTGAGGTTGAGATGAAAGAGAAGAAGGACCGTGCGGAGGATGCCCTTCACGCAACCCGTGCAGCTGTCGAGGAAGGCATCGTGCCAGGTGGCGGCGTAGCCTATATCCGGGCCATGGAAGCCTTGGAAGGCCTGGAAGGTAACAACCAGGACCAGACAACTGGAATTGCTATCGTTAAGCGCGCCGTAGAAGAACCTCTGCGCCAGATCGCAGAAAATTCCGGAGTGGAAGGATCCATCGTTGTCAATGCCGTTAAGCAAGGCAAGAACGACTATGGCTACAACGCCCGCGACGACAAGTATGAGAACCTGTTCGATGCCGGCGTCATCGATCCCACCAAAGTAACCCGGATTGCTATCCAAAATGCCGCTTCGATTGCCGGTATGTTCCTCACCACCGAATGTGTCATGGTGGATGAAGAAGAGGAAGATGAAGGACAGGGCGCAGCTGGTGCCGGCGGAATGGGCGGCGGAATGCCCGGAATGATGTAATCCATTCCACCATATATATCCCTGTTTATTATAACTCGCCCCGCCTGAAGCGGGGTGAGTTTTTTATGGATATAGGAGAAGTTGCTGTCAATGAAAAAGAAGTGTTCTTCCCGGGAGGGTGAGCAGGAAGAGTCAGTCTACCTCGATATGACCCCAGTTTTCACCTGAACGGATGCGGTTGAGTTGGGTGTGGGTGATACCGAATTCACGGGCCAGTTTGTAGAGTTTATTCTTACCCCGTTTGAGTTTTTTCTTAAGACGGATTACATCGGTTTCGGTGAGTTTGGAATAGTTGATAGTGCCCCGTTTGTAGTTGGGATTGATCTTCTGGTGCTCGAACATGGTTTCTTTTGTAACCCATTTCAGGTTCTTGTAGTAATTGTTTTGCTTGTTGAAATCCAGGTGTATAACATGCTCCTGGCGTTCACTATCCTTTTCCAAAAAATTTTCGGCCACCAGCTTATGGACATACTTGGTGGTGCGCTTGCCATTGGCAAGCTTGATATTTAAAACTTTATAGCCTTTCAGCGTGGCACCGTTGATCAGGTTGCCTTGTTTCTTGTTGATCTTGTAGCTCTTAAGCCTGCCGTAGTTAGAAACCTCGTACTTTTCGTCTTCGGAGATGCCTTCAAAATAAACGGGTGCCCACTTTTCATCCCAATAAGAAGCACTCATAGGTGGTAAACATTTAGGGGTTTAACGTCATCTATTAGATAGAGAGTAAACGCAAAAGTTTAAAATGGTATTATATTTTTGATTGACTCTATGGTAGATCATTGCAAGGAGGATCTGGTGACTGCTGTCATGTCTCTGATCATCAACGGGTCTTTTTCCAGGGCATTGCCTACAACCACCACATCGGCACCTGCCAGACAAATCCGGTGCACATCATCGGGGGATTGGAGTCCGCCTCCTACGGCTAACGGCAGGGCAACATGTTTTTTTACCTCTCTGATTATTTGCGGATGAACTGGTTGTGCGGCACCGCTTCCCGATTCCAGATAAATGAGCCGTTGACCCAGTAGTTCACCTGCTATGGCTGTGGCGGTTATCAAATCTGTTTTTTGGGCAGGGATGGGCTTGGTGTTGCTGATGTATTCCACCGATGATACCCCTTCACCTCCAATCAGGATATAGGCGGTGGGAATGACTTCCAATCCGCTTTTTCTGACCATGTTGGCTGCCAGTACATGATTTCCTATCAGCAGGTCCGGATTTCTTCCCGAGATCAGAGAAAGAAAAAGTATTCCGTCGGCATGGGGGCTTACCTGCATCAGGCTGCCCGGAAAAAGCACTACGGGAATGCCGGTGTGTTCCTTGATCATGCGGATCGATTGGTCCAGGGTTTGGCTCAACAGGCTGCCCCCTATCAGAATGAAGTCGGCATGGGCCTGGTCGGCCTCATCCACCAACCGAAGCAGGCTTGAATGGGTGTGGTTTTCCGGATCAATCAGCAGGCAAAATATTTTGCTCTTGCCCTGTGCCTGATGTATTTTTTCGTAGATCATCTGCATTCACATATAGCACCATACCAACGAATAATTATCGATGGAAAAATAGTACAGGGTTAAACGTAATTGGAATTCAGGGGTTTCAACCTGACCATATAAAAAGCCTTCTGCCTGGGGTTCAAAGGGTTCGATGTACATGTTCTGGCGGAAGCTGAGGTTTTTTTTGTCGCATAATTTGTAGAGGGCTTCCTTGGCGCACCAATGCAGATAAAGATGATATATCCTGCGGTGGGGGCTGATTTGTTGGAGCTCTCTTTGTTGCAGGAATTTAAAGGCAATGTGTTCAATCTTGGACTGCATCTTTTCTATATCCACGCCCACCCATTTGTTTTTGCCCAGTAAGACAGTGGAATACTGATCGGAGTGTGAAATGCTGATGTTGTAGGAATGATCGGAAAGATAGGGTTTGCGGTTCCCATTGTACAGGATCTTGTTGTTTTTTCCGGTCAGTCGGTTGAGCAGTACCCGTACGCTCATCCATTCCAGTTTTCTTTTCGGGTTTTTAAAACCCTCCAGGGTATAGCGATCGTCTTCATCCGGGGTGAGGGCGGAGATCAGCCGGGGGTAATCTTCGGTGATCTTCCATACTCCCAACCTGCAATGGTGATTGATTTGTTTGTCGATAACAATGGGCATGGGATCAGCGATTTTGCCATTGTAGCGTTTCCATCAGCTGGCGCATATCTTTTTTGACAAATCGGATAACCGGGTCCAGTGAGTCCTGATTGGGTTCGGTGCGGAAATAGAGGGAGCCGCGGATGAAATGGCGGTTGCTGTCGGTCAGATAAAATTGGGCGGGAGAGGCCACGTTGCCCTGCAGGTCATAAAAGATGCCATACACCTGGTTTTGTTTGTCCACGAAGGCCTGTTCGCTTATGGCCTCGGCTTTGACAGTATGCTTATAGGCCAGTTTTCTGGCATCTTCCGTAAATCTCTTCAGATTGCCACGGACCGGTTTGTAGCTGATGTGTATCTTGCCATTGAAATCGGGGAAATGGATGTTGATCCAGCAGGGCTTGCCCACCTCGCCCGGATCTCTTACTATAGTGGAGTAGGAGGGGTATTCAAAGCTATAGGGACAATCGATATCGAGGATGGTATAGCTTTTTTCAGGCAGGTCGATACGGAAATAACCCCGTGGCTTGGGAGTGGGTTTCTGATTGCTGCCACATCCTGTCAGCATAAGGGCTACGAGCAACAGGGTCGCAACCGGGCAGGAAGGTATAAACAACAGGCGCATAGGCTTGATTTAATTGATGATCACTTTCACTTTCTTGATACGTCGTTTATCAGAGGATTCGACCTGGAAGGTCAGGTTCTTGTATTGGATGGTTTCGTTTTTTTTAGGGATCTCGCCTTTCAGCTCAAGGATGATACCGGCGATGGTGTCGGCGTCTCCCTTGATCTCGCTAAAGAAATCATCGCTGATATTGAGGATTTTATAGAAGTCGTTGAGCAGGGTCTTGCCTTCGAACAGGAAGGTGTTGTGGCTGGTTTTCTGGTAGTAGGCCTCATCTACATCCGATTCATCAGTGATTTCTCCGACAATCTCCTCGAGAATATCCTCCAGGGTTACGATGCCATATGTTCCTCCATATTCATCGATTACGATAGCCATATGGATCTTGTTATCCTGGAATTCCTTGAGCAGTCCGTTGATCTTCTTAGTTTCCGGCACGAAATAAGGGGGCCGGATCAGCTTTTGCCATTCGAATTCCCGGTTGTTGTTCAGGTAAGGCAGCAGGTCTTTGATATAGAGGATGCCCCTGACATTGTCGAAGGTTTCCTCATATACCGGTATGCGGGTATGGCCTGAATCGATGATCAGGCTCATCAGTTCCTGGAATTCAGTATGGATATCCACGGCAATGACATCGATGCGGGATTTCATGATTTCTTTGGCATCGATGTTCCCGAATTTGATGATGCCTTTCAGGATGTTTTTGTCTTCCTGTATCTCTTTATGGGTAAGGTTCAGGGCATCGGAAAGCTCATCGAGGGTGATTTTTCTTCGTTTGATCAAACGACGGGTGATCATCGAAGTGGAATTGACCAGGTAGTTGCTGATGGGAAAGAGCATGCGATGGAGCAGGTAAACGGGGAAGGCCATCAGCCGGGCAAACTCGAATTTGCGGTGGGTGATGAACAACTTGGAGATCAAATCCTTGAATAAAAAGATCACCACCAGGATACCGGCCAGATGCAGGATAAATGCCCCGGCCGAGTAATGCTGCAATACGATCACCTGCTCAAGGCCAAAACTCAGGCACAGGAGAATCCCCAGATACATCAGGTTCTTTACGATCAGTATCGAGGCCTTCAACACCTGAGGCGACTCCAGCAACCGTACAATCACATCATTGCGCCGATCTCCGTGCTCCTTCAGATCCTTGATCTTGGCAGGAATAATGGAGAATATCGCCTCCTCTCCCGCAGAAAACAGCGCAAGCAACAACAATAAAAATACCCCGATCACTACCATCACTACCCCCTGATCACCCAATGGCGTGAATTGCATGAGGGGTGTGGTACTAAAAATGCATAAAAATGGCTCAATGGTATCCAAAGTCTATAAACACACTTTTCGGTTCAGGCTCTAAAATGGCAGATCATCTTCTTCTCCCAGACTCTCAGATTGTTGGGCCTGCGGCTGCGCACTTTCCTGGCTGGCCTGTTGGGCGGGCTGATCATTCTTTCTGCCCGATCCTCCACCCAGCATTTGCATGTTATTGCCCACAATCTCCGTCATGTAACGCTTGTTCCCATCCTGGTCATCCCAGGAACGCGTCTGGATCTTGCCTTCAATGTAGAGGGCATCCCCTTTCTTCACATACTTCTCAGCTACCTCGGCCTGTCCCTTGAAAAGAACAATATTATGCCACTCGGTATTGGTGACCTTCTCATTGTTCTTCGTATAGGTCTCACTGGTAGCCAGGGAAAACTTGGTAATTACCATACCGTTGTCCAGATGTTTCACTTCCGGATCCTTACCTACGTTCCCGATCAAAATGACCTTGTTAACACCTCTGCTGAGTCCCATAACATAAAATTTTAAGTGGATAGTTAATGAAACGTAAAGTTACAAATATTTTGCCCATATGCCAACCTTTTTTATCCATTTTTAGGATATTTTTCCTGCTTCAGATACTTGTCTATAAGCCTTGGAACTGCCAGGTTTGGCAGTTGTTTTGGGCTGATTTGCCGATAGCTTTGTTCCAACTGGGCATTGGTTTGTTGAAGGTGCACCCGGATGAAGCGGGCCTGAATTTTCTGGTGGGTTAACACATGGCTGTAAAGGGGTGATACAGCTTGTATTTGGGGATTGAGCCCGGCAAAAAGATCCTGCCATTCCCGTGTGTTGCCCAGCTCATGGATCGCCAGCTCACGCTGCGATTCGATCAATGGAAACTGGTACAGGGAGTTCCAGATGTCCCGCTCGCTCCGCTTGTGCAGCAACAGGCTTCCGTTGAAGTGGATGTCGATGTAATAAAAATAACGCAGGCGTTTTTTTCTTTTAGGTGCTTTCACGGGCAACAGATCGACCTGATCGTGCTGCCAGGCGTGGCATATGTCTTTCAGTGGACACACCGGACAGTCGGGTTGGCCGGGTGTGCACTGCAGGGCTCCGAACTCGATCATGGCCTGATTGTGGGTGGCAGGGTCATGCGATGGGATCAGTTGGCAGGCCTCCTGCTGAAGCTCCTTTTTTCCCTTGTTGCTGTTCACCGGGGTTGCAATGCCTTTCAGACGGGCAAGGACCCGGCCTACGTTTCCATCTACTACCGCCACCACCTGCCCAAAGCAAAAAGAGGCGATGGCCGAAGCGGTATATGGCCCTATACCGGGCAGCTTCAGCAAACCTTCGTAATGGCCGGGAAATTTTCCCCCCTGCTCGTAATATATATGACGTGCCGTCTTATGCAAATTCCTGGCCCGTGTATAGTAGCCCAGCCCCTGCCAGCTCTTTAATACCTCGTCCAGCGAGGCCCGGGCCAGATCCCCCACCGTGGGATAGCGCTCAATGAAACGATAATAGTAGTCTATTCCCTGGTTGACACGCGTTTGCTGAAGGATGATCTCCGAGAGCCAGATCTTGTAGGGTTCCTTTGTCTCCCTCCAGGGTAGGGCCCGCTTATGATTGGCGTACCATAGGGCTAAAACTCCGCTAATATTCATGATTGTTGATATAGAGCCGGTTATCCTGTTAAATTTCTCAAATTTAAGACAAATCTATTTCTTTAATAAAAATAAATGCTTTATATTTGCATCCAGCATTTTTTAGCGTATTGTAAAATATTGATAATTAAATTTTTTGAAAAATGACAAAAGCTGATATTGTAAACGAAGTTTCTAAAAAGACCGGAATAGAAAAGGTAACTGTTCAGAAAACAGTTGAAGCATTTATGGAAACGGTTAAGGAATCTCTTGTAAGCAACCAGAATGTTTATTTAAGGGGTTTTGGCAGTTTTATCGTTAAGAAAAGGGCTGAGAAGAAGGCTAGAAACATTTCTAAAAATACTACCATCGTGATCCCCGAACACTTCATTCCTTCCTTCAGACCCTCGAAGAAATTCGTCAATAAGGTTAAGGACAACGTGAAGTGACAATTATCAGAAGCACAAACCGTTAAATGATTGCTTATGCCAAGCGGAAAGAAAAGGAAGAGACATAAAATGGCTACCCATAAACGCAAGAAGCGTTTAAGGAAGAATAGGCATAAAAAGAAAAAATAAATTTCTAACTTTTGTGGGTTTAAACCTTTGGAAGCTTGGCTTCCTTAGGTTTACTTTTCATGTAGGTTGAATAATCAGGAAGATGTGTTGTGAGTTCAGAATTAGTTATTGATGTTACTTCCAAAGAGATTGTAATAGCACTCCTCGAGAATAAGCAGCTAGTTGAATTAAATAAGGAGAGAAGAAATCCGAAGTTTGCAGTTGGCGATGTTTACCTGGGAAAGGTAAAGCGTATTATACCCGGCCTGAACGCTGCATTCGTAGATGTTGGCTATTCACGGGATGCCTTTTTACATTATTTAGATTTGGGCCCCCAGTTCCGCTCGCTGGATAAGTTTCTAAAATCCTCGATGTCGCGGAAAAACAAGGCACCCACGCTTCAGCGGATGAAGTTGGAGAAAGACATCAATAAGAACGGTAAGATTTCTGAAGTCCTCTCCAATGGACAGAAAGTCATTGTTCAGATAGCCAAGGAACCCATCTCCACCAAGGGTCCGCGGTTAAGCTCAGAGTTGTCCCTTGCCGGGAGGAACCTGGTTTTAATTCCCTTCTCCGATAAGATCTCCATTTCTCAGCGCATCAAGAGCACCGATGAACGCAAGCGGCTCAAGCGGCTGATCAAGAGTATCAAACCCAAGAATTTTGGGGTGATCATCCGAACCGTCGCTGAAGGCAAAAAGGTAGCTGTATTGGACCGCGAGTTGCGGGGTTTGCTGAAGAAGTGGGAGGCTTCTTTCTCCCAGCTTTATCAGGCTACCCCTCCTAAGCTGGTGCTCAGTGAGCTGGACCGTACCTCTGCTCTGCTCCGGGATCTGCTCAATGTGTCCTTTTCCAATGTCTATGTCAACGATGCCACTTTTTACCATGAGATAAAGGATTACATTACCACGATCGCCCCGGAGAAGAAGAACATCGTCAAACTGTACGACGGACCCACCCCCATCTTCGATCAATTCGGTATTTCCAAGCAGATCAAGGCGCTTTTCGGACGCACCGTATCGTTTAAAAACGGTGCTTACCTGATCATTGAGCATACCGAAGCCCTGCATGCCATTGATGTGAACAGCGGCAACCGTTCCAAGCTGGGGCAGGATCAGGAGACCAATGCCCTGGAAGTAAACCTGGCTGCTGCCCGGGAGATAGCCCGGCAGCTGCGCCTGCGCGATATGGGCGGCATCATCGTGGTGGACTTCATCGACATGAACACCAATGAGAATAAGCAGAAACTCTTTGAAAAGATGAAGGAAGAGATGAAGGTCGACCGCACCAAGCACAATATCCTTCCGCTGACCAAATTTGGGCTCATGCAGATCACCCGCCAGCGCGTGAGGCCGGAGATGAATATCCAAACCGTGGAGAAATGCCCCACATGCCACGGTACCGGAGAAGTACGGCCCGCCGTTTTGCTGGTCGACGAAATAGAAAATTATCTGAAGTACCTGGTGAAAGACCTCGGGTACAAGAACCTCACCCTCAAGGCCCATCCTTATATAACCGGATACTTGAAGTACGGATTCCCTTCCCGGCGTTGGAGATGGCAGATCAAACATGGTGTATGGCTCCGCATCAAGGGATCCGAAGCTTACGATTTTCTTTACTACAGTTTCTTCAACCGCAAGAATGAACGCATCGAGGAGTGAATCATCGGGTGAGCGCCTCCTCCCTCATTGGTTCCACGCCTTTTTGTTGGAAGGTCTCTCCCCTAAATTTTAGCCAGTGTATCTGATCCTGCCTGGCTGAATCACTTTTGTCGGCGTGAGGGCCATTTATCAATCCCTAAACATATGTTCATGTTTGTTGTTGACAAATTATGTATTAATTTTGCGCATTAACCTTTGTTCAGACCAACTGAACCAAACGGAAAAATTAGGTGTAAGGTTAAACTCCATGATCCGACAAAGGTTTTACATATGTTTTGTCATCCATCTTCAAATAAAACTTGTAAACTGATGAAAAAAGTTTTTCTATCCCTATTTATATCAATTATGACTCTGACCACGATTGGTCAGGTTGTTGACCCCGTCGACTGGACCTATCAGGTGGAAAGAGGGGAAGACCAGACCGCTACCCTGGTGTTTAAAGCTAATATTGATGCAAACTGGCACCTTTATTCCCAGAATTTTGCGGCAGGGGGTCCCATTCGTACCACATTTCATTTTGATGAATCGCCCCATTATAAATTGGTGGGTGAGACCTCGGAGCATCCTGAACCTAAGGAGGAATATGATGAGACCTTTGGCATGGATGTAAAGTGGTTCAGCGATCAGGCTACATTCCGTCAGGAGGTCGATCTGCAAACACAAAAGGCGTTTGATATATCGGGCAACATTGAATATCAGGTATGTCAGGAGGACAAGTGCGTGTATTTCAATCCCTCCTTCACTTTCAACATACCTGGAGAAGGTACAGCTGAGGCCCGGGGAGCAGAAAGTGATCAGCAGGCAGACGAAGAAACCGGTTTGGCCGGTGAGGTACAGCAGGATACAGAGGAGGCCACAGCCGCTGATGCAGCTGCAGCTGCAGAGGGAGGACCTAAAGAGACCGATCAGGCAACAGTAGGAACAGGTGATATAACAGAGGGCCGTTCTTTGCTCGGGTTTTTTCTGTTGTCGGTGGTCTTTGGACTGGCCGGTATCTTAACCCCCTGTGTGTTTCCTATGATCCCCATGACCGTATCTTTCTTCATGCAGGAATCTTCGAGCCGTGTCAGCGGGGTGATCAAAGCCCTGATATTCGGATTGTCTGTAATCGTTCTTTATACCAGCGTAGGCATCATCGTCTCGCTGACCAGTGCTGGAGCAGATTTCACTACCACCCTGGGTACTCATTGGCTGCCCAATTCATTGTTCTTCCTGCTTTTTTTGACATTCGCCGCTTCTTTTTTCGGGCTGTTTGAGATCGTACTGCCTTCCGGGCTGGCCAACAAGGCCGACAAACAGGTCGACAAAGGCGGTTTTCTGGCTTCATTCTTCATGGCCCTGACCCTGGTGATCGTTTCCTTCTCCTGTACCGGCCCGATCGTAGGAGCCCTGTTGGTCAAGGCCGTGGGAGGAAGTGTGGTTGAGCCCACAGTGGGTATGTTCGGTTTTGCATTAGGATTTGGTGTTCCCTTTACTTTGCTGGCCATCTTCCCCGGCTGGCTTAAGAAGATGCCCAAATCCGGCGGCTGGATGAACTCGGTGAAGGTGGTACTGGCCTTCATCATCCTGGCTTTTGCCTTCAAGTTCCTCTCCAACATCGATCAGAACTACCACCTGAACCTGTTGAGCCGGGATCTGTACTTATCCATCTGGATTGCCATATTTGCCATGCTGGGTATGTACCTGCTGGGTAAGATCAAGCTGCCCGGTGATTCCGATCTAAAGCAGGTATCGGTATTACGGATGGTGCTGGCCATAGCATCCTTTAGTTTTGCCATATACCTTGTTCCCGGATTGTTTGGGGCCAACCTGAGTTCCATATCCGGATTGCTCCCGCCCAAGTCGGCCCAGAATTTTGAACTGCAGGCAGGTCCTGCCCAGGTTGGCGGAGGGGGCGCTTCCAGCAGCACCATGTGTGGAGATGCCAGATATGCCGATTTTCTCCATTTGCCTTATAGCATCCAGGGATACTTTGCATACGAGCAGGGCATGGAATGTGCTAAAGAACTGGATAAGCCTGCTCTGGTATACTTTACCGGGCATTCCTGCAGCAACTGCAAAAAGATGCAGGCGGAGGTGTGGTCGGACCCGGCGGTTCAGAAACGCCTGCAGGAGGATTATGTGCTGATTGCCCTGTATATTGATGATAAGAAAAAGCTGCCCGAGTCGGAGTGGATGAAATCAGAGTATGACGGAAAGGTGAAAAAGACCCTGGGTAAGAAAAATGCAGCTTTTCAGATTGAGCGGTTCAATGTCAATACACAGCCCTATTACAGGGTACTTACTCCCAATGGTGAGGAAGTGGGAGAATCGATGGGCTATACCACCAAGCCACAGGAATTCATCAACTGGCTCGATCAAGGGGTGGAACAAGTCGAGCAAAAATAGAGTCCAGAAGCCCTATATTGACGTCAATCCTACTCCCGGCCCGGATGCCTTCCGCGGCCGGGTTTTTTATTTCTCCCCGTAAATGCTGTGCTCATTTGCATATGTTGCTCAATTCCCCTATATTCGTTGGTAGTTTCAGTGATCATCCAAATTGTATTGCTCATGCGAAAGTTACGTCGGATACTTCTCATTATTGGCCTTGTTATTCTCCTGGCGCTCATTGCCGGAGGCGTTGTGATTCATCAAATCGGCCACCGGGCTTTACCCGATTACAATGAATCGATTCAGCTGAGCGGCATAAAACAGGATGTGACGGTGTTCCGCGATTCTGCTGCTATACCCCATGTTTATGCTCAGAATGAACAGGATCTGTACATGGCCACCGGCTATTTGATGGCCCAGGACCGCCTGTGGCAGATGGATTTGCTGCGGCGTGTCACCCAGGGAAGGCTTTCTGAGATTTTCGGCAACAGCATGCTGGAAGATGATCTGATCATGCGTTCGCTGAGGATACCTGATAAGTCAGAAAAAGTGCTGGCCCGATCCAGCGATCAGGTGATCGAGGCCCTCCAGGCTTTTTCTGAAGGAGTGAATGCTTACCTGAAGGAACAGGAAGGGTCCTTGCCCCCTGAGTTCTCCATACTGGGATATAAGCCGGAGCCCTGGAAGCCGGTTCATTCGATCAACCTGATTGGGTATATGGCCTGGGACCTGGCACCTGCCTGGCATGCCGAGGTGGTGATGAATAAGATAGCCGCCCGTGTGCCGCAGGAGAAATTTCAGCAGATGATCCCCAGGCTGGAAGATCAGGATGCCTATGTGTATAATTCTCCGGAAGACCCTTCCACCATGACCGGTTCCTTGTCGATGTTGTTGGATCACTCCCGCAAGCTGGAAAGGATGGGCCTGAAAGTATTTACCGGCAGCAACAACTGGGCTGTCTCCGGCGAGAAAAGTTCTACCGGCAAGCCTTTATTTGCCAACGACATGCACCTTGGTTTATTTGCACCGGGCATCTGGTACCAGGTACACCAGGTGATCGAAGGAGAGATGAATGTGACGGGAGTGGCCCTGCCCGGTCAGCCTCTTGTTATATCGGGTCATAACGATACCATTGCCTGGGGCATGACCAATGTGATGCTGGATGACATGGATTTTTACAGGGAGACCCTTCATCCGGAGGATTCCACCCGCTATCTGCTCGATGGAGCGTGGAAGGAGATGAAGGTAGAACAGCAACGAATCGCAGTGAAAGGCGGGGATACCGCAACACGTAAAATTTATTACACCCATCGCGGACCGGTCATCTCCCGTTTCAAGGATCTAAAGGAACAAACCCTTTCGATGAGATGGGTGGGCAATGAATACAGCAATGAATTGCGGGCCGTCTATCTTCTGAACCAGGCCGGCGACTGGGAAGATTTTACACATGCGGTTGAAAGTTTTAAGTCGATAAGTCAAAATATTGCTTATGCCGACCGAAACGGCAACATTGGCCTGTATTGCTGTGCCGGGGTGCCTGTAAGGGAGGGCAATCCCGCTATGGTCTATCCCGGCGACACCAGCCTGTACGACTGGAAAGGCCTGGTGCCTTTCGGGGAACTGCCTCATCAGTATAATCCCAAAGACGGGATGGTCTCTTCAGCCAACAACAAAACCGTTAACCCCGATTATCCCCATTACATCAGCCACTGGTTTGACCTGGCTCCCCGCATCGACCGCATCCGTCAGATGCTGACGGCCCGGGAGAAGCTGAGTGTGAAAGATTTTACCGATATACAAAGCGATCGCCGTTCGCTGATGGTGCCCATCTTTAAGGATGAGATCCTGGAGGTGATGGGCAGCCGGAAAGGGCTGACCTCCCGCCAGGAAGAGGCGCTCAGCATGCTCAGGGAGTGGGATGGGGTTTATGGCCGGGAGCGTGCCGCGGCAGCCGTGTTTGAACAGTTTTATCTGAGTTTCCTGCACAACCTCATCCATGATGAACTGGGCGACGATCTGTATGATGAATACATAGGCAGTAAAATACTGGTTCGCAATTTGATGAAGAATGTATGGAACAATCCCGGATCTGACTGGTGCGATGATGTATCTACTGAGAACCGCCGGGAATCCTTTTCGGATATGGTAGAGAAAAGCTTTGAAGAGGCGGTGCAGGAGCTCACCCGAAAAATGGGGGAAGATACAGAAAAATGGGCATGGGGCAGGATTCACCGGCTCGAGTTGAAACATCCCATAGGGGGAGAAGTGCCGGCCTTAGACTTTATCTTCGCAATGAATCGGGGCCCTTATAAAGCAGGAGGCAGCTTTCATACGGTTTGCCCTTCCAGCTACCCCTTTGGCAATCCTTTTCATGTGAATCACGGGGCTTCCCATCGTCATGTTTATTCCACAGCTAACTGGGACAGTTCCCGGACCATCATTCCCACCGGAGCCTCCGGTATTCCAGCCAGCGAACATTATTGTGACCAGACCAAACGGTATATAAGGCGAGATTATAGACAAGATATTTTTGACAGAGAGCGGGTTAAGGAAAAGGTCCGGTACCGCATGAACATTTCCTCCCGGTAGGGTGTCGTTCTTTTTAAAAGATTTGGATTGAACAGCCCTGAAGATATCATAAGCCTCATGGTAGGTAATGAGGTGCTGTTATGAGATGGAAGAGAAAGGAACAGGAGGGCATCTTGTTATATGTATATCTAACATCAAGTCTATAAAACCAAAAAACAAATATTATGGAAAATTATCAGACCACGTATATGGGTGAATTGAGAACACAAATCACCCACGATCGAAATAATCAGCGAATCACCACCGATGCCCCGGTCGACAACAAGGGCCAGGGCGAGTACTTTTCGCCTACCGATATGGTATCTTCCGCCCTTTGCAGTTGTATATTTACCATCATGGGCATCAAGGCACGTGAAAATGGTTTCACCATCGACGGGGCCAGCGCCACCACCACCAAGGTGATGCGAAATGATCCGCGCCGCATTGCAGAGATCCGCATCGAGTATGATTTCACCGGCCACGATCTGAACCAGGAGCAGAAAGATCTGCTGCGTGAGCTGGTCCATGCCAGTCCGGTGCCCCGCAGCCTGCATCCCGACATCAAACAGGATGTAAAACTGAAGTTTAAAGCCTAACAGGTTTTCAGCCGTTGGAGCAGGAGCCATAACAAACAGAAGCATCCATAAACAAAAGCCTGACAATGTTCATCATGTCAGGCTTTTTGCTTGATTGGCTTTTTTGGACAATGGCCCGCAGTATGGAAGGGAGAATTGCCTTCTTATTTTAGGCGCTTTGAACCGGCACCTGGCGGTCCACTTTTTTGATCAATCCTTGCAGGACCTTGCCGGGACCTACCTCAGTGAAAGATGCTGCTTTGTCTTTGAGCATGTTTTCCACGGTTTGAGTCCATTTGACCGGTGAGGTGAGCTGTTTAACCAGGTTCTCCATGATTTGGGAGGGATCGCTCGAGGCAGCGGCAGTAGCATTTTGGTATACGGGGCATACCGGTTTGCTGAAGCGGGTCTCGTGGATGGCTTGCTCCAGCTCTTTCCTGGCTGGCTCCATCAAAGGCGAGTGGAATGCACCCCCAACCTTAAGCTTGAGGGCCCGTTTGGCTCCCATCTCCTTCAATATCTCTACGGCTTCATCAATGCCTTTCATAGAGCCGGATATAACGATCTGTCCCGGACTGTTGTAATTGGCGGGAACCACTATCTCGCTGATTTGCTGGCACACTTTCTCTACCGTCTGATCGTCCAGCCCCATAATGGCTGCCATGGTGGATGGCTCAAGCTCACAGGCTTTCTGCATGGCTTGGGCCCGCTGGCTGACCAGCCGCAGCCCGTCCTCGAACGAGAGGGCGCCATTGGCCACCAGGGCGGAGAATTCTCCCAGAGAATGACCGGCTACCATGCCGGGTTGGAAATTACCCAGGGTTTTGGCCAGAATCACTGAATGCAGAAAGATCGCTGGCTGGGTGACTTTGGTTTGCTTCAGGTCTTCATCGGTACCCGCAAACATCACATCGGTGATGTTGAAGCCCAGAATCTTATTGGCCTGGTCGAACAGCTGGCGGCCTGTTTCACTGTGATCGTACAATTCTTTGCCCATACCTACATATTGGGCTCCCTGTCCGGGAAATACATATGCTTTCATAGACGCTTCGCTTTTGATTGGTTGCCTTTGATGATTCAGAGGGCGAAAATAAACAATTTTCTCAATTGTTCCATGTCACTTCAAAGGCTGACTCAGTGCAGCTGAGAGCCTATGAGGTGGGTAAACTCTTCCCGGGTCTTTGTCTCCCTTAAAAAGGCCCCGGTGAAAGCCGATGTGGTGGTGACAGAATTTTGTTTCTGAACGCCCCGCATCTGCATGCACATATGATGGGCTTCGATGACAACCGCTACGCCCATCGGGCGAAGGGTTTCCTGAATGGTGTCGCGGATTTGCATGGTCAGGCGTTCCTGAACCTGCAGCCTGCGGGCAAAAGCTTCCACCACATGGGCGATCTTGCTGAGTCCCGTGATGTACTTATCAGGTATATAAGCAACATGTGCTTTCCCGTAAAACGGGATCATATGGTGCTCACACATGGAATAGAGCTCAATATCCTTAACGATCACCATCTCTTTATAATCTTCCTGAAACTTCGCCGACCGAATGATCTCTGTGGGGTCGATGTTGAGTCCTTTGTTGAGAAATTGCATGGATTTTGCCACACGCAGGGGGGTATCTACCAGCCCTTCCCTTTCCGGGTCTTCACCTAACAGTTTGAGGATTTCCTTATAGTGCTCGGCCAGCTTTTGGGTTTTCTCGTCATCCCAGACTTCTACCCTGGAATATCCACTGTTGTTGAGGTCGCCAAAACCATTGTTTACTATTTCCATAATGGGTGATTTTATTTACCGTAATATTCGACAAAATTGTTTTCCGTTTCGGTGATCTTGATGCGGTGCAACTGGATGCCCAGCATGCTGACAGGCTGTTCCAGTACTTCCCAGATGGCCACCGCCAGATTCTCCGTGGATGCCAGTTTGCCCTGCATGAAATCAACTTCCGTGTTCATGTTCTTGTGATCAATCTTCTCGATCACATATTCACGGATGACTTTGCTGAGCTCTTTGATGTTGATGACAAAACCGGTTTCCGGATTGATCTCTCCTTTAACCGTCACAAAGAGTTCATAATTGTGCCCGTGCCAGTTGGGATTGGAACAGGGACCGAAGACCTCCATGTTCTTATCATTGTCCCATTCAGCCCTGAAAAGCCGGTGGGCGGCACTGAAACGTTCACGACGTGTAATAAAGGTTTCCATAGGAATATTTTTTCCGTGAAGCTTTCTCACATCAAAAGAACAATTTTTTTATAACAAATCCAAGACTCTTTAACAAGCCAAAGGCGGGTTTTGCTGATTATACCCGATGCCTGGCTTCTTTTGAGCTGGCGGCAATTGGGCAGGCCTTGTGCATGTTTATGTGAATTTTTACTTTTTGCATGGGATAGTTTTATAAATTCGTAGGCTAAAACGAAAGCATATGATCGTCGTTACAGGAGCTGCCGGCTTTATAGCCAGCAATATGGTCAGCAAGCTAAATGAACAGGGACATAAGGACCTGATATTGGTGGATGATTTTTCCAGCCTGGAAAAGAACAAGAATCTGCAAGGCAAGTCGTACCGGAGCCCAATCCACCGGGATGATTTTATTAGCTGGTTTTCAGGGAACAAGGATCAGATCGGGATGGTCTACCATTTAGGAGCCCGCACCGACACCACCGAGTTTGATAAAGAACTATTTGACCGGTTGAACTTGAATTATTCCCGGGATATCTGGAAGATCTGCGTGGAAGCCGGCATTCCGCTGGTATATGCCTCTTCTGCGGCCACTTATGGTAGGGGGGAGCTGGGATACAGGGACGATCATGAGCTGGTTTATGATCTGAAGCCTTTGAATCCTTATGGCGAATCGAAGAATGAGTTTGACACATGGGTGCTCAAACAGGATCAGGAACCGCCTTTCTGGGCCGGCATCAAGTTTTTCAATGTGTATGGTCCCAACGAATACCATAAGGGAAGGATGGCGTCGGTGGTCTATCATGCATTCCATCAGATCAGCCGCACCGGTAAGATGAAATTGTTTCGTTCCCACCGCCCCGACTATGACCATGGTGAGCAATTGAGGGATTTCATTTATGTGAAGGATGTGTTGGATGTGCTGTATTTCCTGATGCAGCAATCTCCCAAAAGTGGGCTTTACAACCTGGGCACGGGCAAGGCGCGTACTTTCAATGATTTGGTTAGGAGTACGTTTCGTGCCATGGACCGGGAAGAGCATATTGAATACATCGATACCCCCGAGGATATCCGCGAGCGGTATCAGTATTTTACTGAGGCGGTAATGGACAAGCTACGCAATGCCGGCTACAATAAGCCTTTTCATTCGCTGGAGGAGGGCATCGATGATTATGTGCGCCATTTTCTTCTAACAGGCCGGTATCAGTAGGGCCTGAAATGCCTTTTCAGCCGAAATCTTTCTTTTGGGCCATATGTTTTCTACCGGCAGGCCAGGGGCTCGACCGGCTCCTGCCTGAGTCTGCAAACCCTGGTCAACATCATGGGTCCATTCCCCTGGCAGAGCTCATTCCTTGTCTTTATCCGGGCGGTTATTCATCTTTTTGACGTTCACCCGGGCTTCGGCCTCTTCTACCTGCCGGGAGGGATGATCGGCAAATTCCTGCAGTTCCTCGACGAAGCGTTTAATGTCCTGGTCGTTGTATCCTTTCTCTTTGGCTGCATCTTCCAGGGTACCCCAAATGGGTTCACCGCATTCGATGCATTTGATGCCTTCATGCATGAGATATTTGACAGCTTGTGGCACATTGTCCACCAGATCTTCAATCGATATGTCTTTTGTAATTTTCATGGCGCTGCTTTTTCATCAATATATTTAAATATGTTAATACAAATTTAAAGCAATTTTTTGAAAACAGCATAGTGGGAGAGAAATGTCTGTATGGCACAGCCTCTGGTCTGAAAGGGCATAAAGGCGAGCCACAAACCCTGGTTGTTCAACGGACCGGTCAGAAAGTAATATCCCGGCAGGAAGATGAGGGTGGGTAAAGCCAGGTTTAGGTCCTTTTGTTCAAGTGCTTCTGTTTCCGGACTACGAAAGTAATTAAAGCAATGGATTCAAACAATTTTGAATTTGGCTTGTTAAACCTGTATGAGATATATTTAGACAAAATAAAAATTATTGTTAAACGATACAAAAAATTAACGCATATGGCATTTCAAACACCCGATTTACCTTATGCTTACGATGCACTGGAGCCTTACATCGATAAGCAAACCATGGAACTTCACCACGATAAGCACCATGTAGGATATACCAAAAAGTTCAATGCAGCCATCGAAGGTACTGAACTGGAAAATAAAGAAATAGAGGAGTTGTTCAAAAATGTCTCCTATCATCCCACAGCCGTTAGAAATCATGGTGGCGGACATTATAACCACAGCATTTTCTGGACGATCATGTCGCCCACAGGTGGGGGAGAACCTTCCGGAGAGCTTATGGACGCCATCAAACGTGACTTCGGTTCTTTTAGTGATTTCAAGGACCAGTTTGCCAAAACCGCTGCTGGTCGCTTCGGATCGGGATGGGCCTGGCTTTATCTTGACAGCAACGACAAGCTGGGAGTATGCTCAACGCCCAACCAGGACAACCCTTTTATGGATGTAGCCGAATGCGATGCCAAGAAACTTCTGATGGGACTGGATGTTTGGGAGCACGCTTATTATCTTAAATACCATAACCGTCGCCCCGATTACATCAAAGCTTTCTGGAATGTGGTTAACTGGGAGGAGGTTGCCAAACGCTTCAAATAATGAGGTTTTTAGTGGTTCAGATGAGGTAACCTCCGGGGCTGTTCCTTTCTTGGAACAGCCCCTTTTCAATTGCGGCCGCCATGGGCGATCTTTTATCCCCTGCGACTTGTTATTTTCATCGATTCCCATTATTTTTAGAACCGTGTCTTACTATAAAAACTTACAGCATGTTAATGGAGCAACTTATTCGACAGAACAGAAGCTATAGAAGGTTCTATCAGGATTTTTTTATTGCCGGGGATAATCTGAGGTATTTCGTGAATCTGGCCCGATTGTCTCCTTCAGCCCGCAATGCCCAACCTTTGAAGTACTATCTTTCCAATACGGAATCGGTCAACCAGAATATCTTTGAGTGCCTGAGCTGGGCGGGTTATCTGAAGGACTGGGAAGGGCCCGGGCAGGGTGAGCGTCCCTCGGCTTATATCGTCGTTTTGGGGGATCACCAGGTGGCCGATGATTTCTTTTGCGATCATGGCATTGCGGCACAAAGCATTCTGCTTGGGGCAGTGGAAAAAGGATTTGGAGGATGCATCATAGCCTCGGTCGACCGCGATAAGTTGCGTCAATACCTGGAGCTGGCCTCCCGTTACGAAATCCTTATGGTGATTGCCTTGGGTAAACCCCGGGAAACCGTGGTGCTCAATGACGTCAAGGATGACGGGGATATTCGTTACTGGCGGGATGATAATCGGATACACCATGTTCCCAAGCGTAAGCTGGAGCACATCATCGTGAACACGAATTTGTAAGTACGGATAAGAGCACCAAAATCTGCACAGCATCATGGAGAATCTAACCCACCACAGGTTGTATCGCGACCATGATTTCGATACGGCCTTCAGCGAGCTCTATGGAATTTACAAGCGGAACTTCTGGCCGCTTTTTCTTTTGAGCCTGGCAGGGACCTTACTCCTGCATCTGTTGTTTTATTATGTGGGTATGCAGCATATGGACTTCTCCGGGATAGCAGCGGAAGAGTTCGAGCCACCCCGGGGGTTTGTCACTAATATGCTGATGGTGATGCTGGCCGGTTTGCTGATCTATACTTTCTTAAACCTGGCCATTACCTGGTTTGTCTTCCGCCGCCAGAGCAACCGGGATGAACCTGCACTCAACATTTTCGGGCAGGCAGCAGGAAAATACTATTTCAGGTTTCTGCTCCTGTTGATATTGGTCTCCCTGATCCTGATCGCCGGCATTACGCTGGGGGTTTTTGCCCTGATCATCGGCAGCTTGCTTGCTGCTATCTATCTGGGAGTTAGCTTGTTTGTTTCGGCCCCCGCCCTGGTGATTGAACGTATTGGCCCCGGGGAGGCGGTTGGCAGAAGTTTCGTCCTTACACACCGCGATTTCTGGATGACCCTGGGTCTGGCAGTGGTACTTTTTTTGATTATCTTGCTGATTCAATTCATCCTGACAGCTATCGTATCTTTGCCCGGAGCGGTGGCTTTTATCTCCGAACTGGTATCAACAGGAGATGTGTCTGAATTGATTGCTTCCGGACAGCTATCCGGCCTCTTTGGATGGGGGCTGGCGGGTGTGATCCTGAATGGGATTGTCCGTGCCCTGGTATTGCCCTTAGCCCCTATCTTCGCAGTGATACTCTATTATAAACTCAAGCATCAGGAAGATGCCTTACCCGGTAAACGCTGAACAATTTATCAGCCCCGGGTGTAATAGAAAATAAAAAAATATGATCACCATCCTTTCACCGGCCAAGAAGCTGGATCAGAAGACCGATCGACAGATAAACAGTCCTACTACTCCGAATTTTCTCAAGGACAGTCAGGTACTGGTCGAAGAGCTTAGGAATTTTTCGCCCGATGAACTAAGTGCTTTGATGAATGTAAGTCGCAACATTGCTGAACTCAATTATGAACGCTATTCCAGGTGGCATACCCCTTTCACCCCCGAGAATGCCCAACCGGCCGTCTTTATGTTTAACGGCCAGGTTTATCAGGGTTTGCAGGCTGTGAACCTGGAAGATGACGATCTGCAGTTCGGACAGGAACACCTGCGTATCCTTTCCGGGCTTTATGGTTTGTTGCGGCCGCTGGATCTGATACAGCCTTACCGGCTGGAAATGGGCACCAAACTTTCTAATCCCCGGGGAGATGACCTGTATACTTTCTGGGGGGACAAGCTGACTCAGGCCATCAATGAATCCCTGCAGCAGCATGATTCCAGGGTGTTGTTAAACCTGGCTTCCAATGAATATTATAAGACGGTGAAAAAAGACAAGCTGGAAGGAGAGGTTATTACGCCGGTTTTCAAGGAAAAGAAGGGAGATCAATACAGGACTGTTGCTGTTTATGCCAAGAAGGCCAGAGGGCTGATGAGTCGGTTCATTTTGCGCAACCGCATCGACGATCCTGAAGCCATTCAATCATTTGATGAAGATGGATATGTATTCAGCCCCCAACAATCCTCGAAGAAGGAATGGGTTTTTGTAAGGTGATACAGGAATTTGAGTGGGTGAGGCCTTCGGGTTCTGCATCACAGAGAATAATGTCGGGGGTGTATTGCAGGGTTCTTTAAACTCCTGTGGCTCCGTTCTGGATCGATAGAACTTCAAAGCCCTTTTCATTCAGGTATTCGGTGGCATTATTTAAAAATTCGATGTCGCTGTCAATGATCAGTACTGTTTTCATAGATCTTTAGGATCATCAGATCTCATCGCGGGATGAGGCTATTAACGTGTTCCTTGTTGTAGCATATTACCGGTGCCTGTGCATTCTGAAATAGCCTGGGGCCCGGCTACAGAAAATAAAGATATAATGAATCAACCAGCGCACTTGTAGGAAAATCACGACTTTTTTGGGAATAAAGAAAAAACTCCAATAACGGAGGTTTGTGTTATTCAATTACAAAGAGCAGATCTCCTTTGCGGATGATATCGTTTTCCTGGATGCGGACTTCCCTGATGGTGCCACCTACCGGTGAGTAAGACCTGTTTTTCATCTTCATGGCATCGTAGATATACAGTCGGTCGCCTTTATCTATCTCCTCGCCTTCTTCCACATCCACTTTTACTACGGTACCGGGAAACTCGGAGTATACTTTCCCTTTATGGGGATTGTCCCATTTAATGCGGTTTTTGAATTTTTCCGTCAGTTTGGTGCGGTAGCGGGTACCGTCAATCATCAATGACCGGAACCTTCTTTTTTGGCCATTTTGATTCTCGTTGTTGTTATTGTTATCAGACATGGCAAAGAAGATTTAGAATGGTGGTATACCGTGTTTTTTATTGGGTCGTTTGTCAACCTTGTTCTTGGAGACTTCCAGAGCATGGGTCAGCAGCTTGCGGGTCTCCTGGGGTTCGATCACCGAGTCGACATATCCTTTAGCAGCTGCCACGTAAGGATTGGCAAATTTCTGTTTGTATTCCTTGATCTTTTGCTTTCTGACTTTTTCGGGGTCATCGGCATTTTGTATTTCCCTGCGGAAGATGATGTTGGCAGCTCCTTCGGGGCCCATCACGGCAATCTCGGCACCTGGCCAGGCAAAGACAAAGTCGGCATTCAGGTGGCGGGAGTTCATGGCAATGTAGCCTCCACCATATGCCTTGCGAAGGATAAAGGTGATCTTGGGAACGGTGGCTTCGCTGTAGGCGTAGAGCACCTTGGCCCCATGGCGGATAACACCGGCATGTTCCTGGTCAACACCCGGCAGATAGCCTGGCAGGTCCACAAAGGTGACCAGCGGTATATTAAAGGCATTGCAGAAACGGATGAAACGGGCCGCTTTGTCGGAAGAGTCCACGTCCAGCACACCGGCCAGTATCAGGGGCTGGTTACCCACAAAACCGACGGTATCACCGTTGATCCTGCCAAAGCCTATAACCACGTTTTTGGCCCATCGCTCCTGTATCTCAAAGAAATCTGAATCGTCGTTTACTGCCCGGATCACATCCCGGATGTCGTAAGGCTCCTTGGGATTGCCGGGAACGATCTCACTGATGGGATATTCATCTGTGCGTGGCTCCTTGGGCTCCATCGGCTTGGCCTTTTGGTTGTTGTTCCAGGGAATGAAAGAAACCAGCTTCTTGATCTGGTTGAAACATTCTACTTCGCTCTCGGCATAGAAATGAGCGTTGCCGGTTTGCTCGCTGTGTACCTTGGCTCCGCCCAGTTCTTCCATGGTGATCTCTTCTCCCAGAACGGTCTTGATCACGCCGGGTCCGGTGATGAACATCTTGGAGATCTTGTCTACGACAAAGACAAAATCGGTCAGGGCAGGTGAATATACGGCACCTCCTGCGCAGGGACCCAGGATGACTGATATCTGTGGGATCACACCCGAGGCAACGGTGTTTCGGTAAAAAATCTCTCCATAACCGGCCAGCGAATTAACGCCTTCCTGGATGCGGGCTCCTCCGGAGTCATTGATCCCGATCAGGGGTACCCGCATCTTCATGGCATGGTCCATGATCTTACCGATCTTGCGGGCATGCATCAAACCCAGTGATCCTCCGGCCACCGTGAAGTCTTGGGCATACACGCATATCGGTGCACCATAGATGGTTCCCGTTCCGATGATCACCCCGTCACCGTGGAGAACCTTCTTGTCCATGTCAAAATCCCTGGCTTCATGCTCAACAAAGAGGTCGTATTCATGGAACGAGTTCTCATCAAGCAAAGTCACGATACGTTCGCGCGCGGTCATCTTACCCATGGCCACCTGTTTCTCAATGGCCTTATCTCCTCCTCCTTTCAGCACTTTCTCCCGCTTCTTTTGTAATTCGAGTATCTTCCTTTTAAGTGACATAGTGATGAAATTTTATTGATAGAAAAGCCAAGCAAAAATAGTTTAATTATAGAAATTACAAGAATAAAAAATTATCTTAATAAAAACAACCCTGGCAAATCTTAAATCTTGCCGGTATCTGCATCTTTGCTGGCAGTAAAAAAGTTATGGGGTTACCTGGGTGCGAACCTGTAAAGCGAAAGGGCTATGAGGGCAAATATAATATTGGGGATCCACACTGCCACAAAAGGTTCGATGCCTCCCCGCAGTGCAAACATCGTTGAGAACCGCATAAAAAGGATATAGGCGAAACTCAGGGTGATGCCGATGCCGATCTGCATGCCCATGCCACCCTGCAACTTTTTGGAGGAGAGAAATACCCCGATCAGGGTCAGGATAAAGGTGGAGAAGGGATAAGAGAAGCGCCGGTGCTTCTCAATCAGATAAGCTTCCAGGTTGTCGGCTCCCTGTATCCTTTTCTTTTCTATAAACCGGTTGAGTTCGGGCATGTTCATGGTTTGAACAATGTCGCTATATTGACCGAAATCGGAGGGTTTAACCGTAAGGGTCGTATCCAGCTTTTCTCCTGACCATATGGAATCATGACTGGCCGATGTGATCTGCCGGATATAATAATCATGCACCGTCCACTTTTTCCTGGTGCTGTCCCACTGAATGTTTTCGGCCATAAGCTTGGACTGCAGCTCGTTGTCTTCAAAGTGCTCCAGGGAGAATTTGTATCCTTTCTGCACGTTGGGACGGTAGTTGCGCATATATATATATATTCCCGTATCGATTTGCATATGCAGGTTCCTCTCTATCTTGTAAGGCGATTCCTTCAGATAGTTGTATTCAAAGTTGAGACGCCTCTCATTGGCATGAGGAATCACATAGGACATCAGGAGAAAGGATAGGACCGCAATGAATGCCGCAGAGATGAAATAGGGAACTAAAATCCTGCGGAAGCTCACACCGCTGCTAAGAATGGCTATGATCTCCGAGTTGTAAGCCATCTTGGAGGTGAAGAAGATCACGGCAATGAAGGTGAAAAGCGAGCTCAGCAAGTTGGCGAAATAGGGGATGAAGTTCAGGTAAAAGATTACCACCGCCCGGGCCGGGGCTTCATTCTCAATATAGTTGTCGATTTTCTCGGAAAGGTCGAAGACGATCGAGATGCCGATAATCAGGGCAATAGCAAAGAAGTAAGTCCCCAGGAACTTCTTTATGATATATATATCCCATATTTTAAGTTTAGCCCCTTTCATAATCTCCTGTTGAGTTTCTCAATCATCTCTTTTTTCCATGAGTGGAAGGTGTGGTTTTGGATTTGTGCGCGCGCCTCTTTTACCAACCACATATAAAAGCTTAAATTGTGCAGGGTGGCAATTTGTGCAGCAGTTATTTCTTTTGAAATGGTCAGGTGCCGGAGATAGGCTCTGGAAAAGTACCGGTCCACATAAGAAGCACCGTTTTCCTCGAGCGGTGAGAAGTCGTTTTTCCATTGCAGGTTTTTGATGTTGATCATCCCTTCCCGGGTGTAGAGCATGCCATTTCTTCCGTTGCGTGTGGGAATGACGCAGTCGAACATGTCAACACCCCGGTCAATGGCTTCCAGTATGTTTACAGGAGTTCCCACGCCCATCAGATAGCGGGGCCGGCTTTCGGGCAGGATTTCATTGACTACCTCCACCATATCATACATCATATGGGCGGGTTCACCTACCGATAACCCCCCGATGGCATATCCCGCCTGGTCCGTCTCACTGATGAACCTGGCCGATGCCTGCCGCAGATCCTTGTATACACTACCCTGAACAATGGGGAAGAGATATTGGTTATGACCATAAAAAGGGGTGGTCTGCTTATATCTTTTGATACCCCGCTCCAGCCAGTGATGAGTGAGGTGCATCGATTCCTTTGCATAACTGTATTCGCAAGGGTAGGGGGTGCATTCGTCGAAGGCCATCATGATGTCGGCCCCGATGGTACGCTGTATATCCACTACATTTTCCGGTGTGAAGGTATGTTTGGAACCGTCGATGTGGGATTGGAAAAAGGCGCCTTCCCGGGTGAGCTTGCGGTTGGCCGACAGGGAGAAGACCTGGTATCCGCCACTGTCGGTTAAGATGGGTCTTTTCCAGTTGATGAACCGGTGTAGCCCTCCCGATTCCTCCAATACATCCATGCCCGGGCGTAAGAACAAATGATACGTGTTGGCCAGGAGCATCTGCGATTCCACCTCTTTCTCCAGTTCCCGGGTGTTAAGGCCCTTAATGGTGCCTGCCGTGCCTACCGGCATAAACAAAGGGGTATTTACTTCTCCGTGATCGGTATGAAAAACTCCGGCCCTCGCTTTTGAATGAGCCGATTTACTCAACGCATTAAACTTCATGGATGCAAAATTATCTGACAAATATAATCATTCAAGTTTATTTATAAATTTCATGCCCGAGGATTCGATATTTGTCCGGTAAAAAAAACTTTCATAAAATTGTTGTTTGAAAAAACAAATGCCTGCAAGTGGAAATCATTGATAAACTTATAGAAAACCCATTATGGGTAGTGCCTGTGCTGTTTGCCCTGGCTTTCCTGGTTCAGATGATCTATTACCTGGGAATTTACGTGGCTGTGCTTTTTTATAAAGAAAAGAAGGAGGAGCCCGAAGCCTGGCCGCCGGTATCGCTGATCATCTGTGCCAGGGATGAGCAGACCAACCTGGAGAACCATTTGCCGGTGATCCTCGAGCAAGATTATCCTGATTTTGAGGTAATCGTGGTTAATCATGGCTCTTCCGACGACACCGATATGGTGCTTCAGCGATTTCAGCAGCAATATCCGCATCTTAAATCCACGGAGATTAAGAAGGACCAGAAGTTCACCCATGGAAAGAAACTGGCCGTTACCGTAGGTATCAAGAAGGCCAGCCATGAATGGCTGCTTTTTACCGATGCCGATTGCCATCCGGTCGGCAAAAACTGGATACGTAACATGGCCCGCCATTTCAATGAGCAAACCTCACTGGTGCTGGGCTATGGTAGCTATGCCCCACGTGGCGGAGTACTCAACAATATGATCCGATTCGATACCCTTTCCATTGCTGTGCAGTATTTCTCATATGCCTTGAATGGCTTTCCCTATATGGGCGTGGGGCGAAACCTGGCATACCGCAAATCGTTGTTTTTCGGCAATAAGGGATTTGCCGGCCATTATCATCTGGAAAGCGGCGACGATGATCTCTTTGTCAACCAAACCGCACGCAAAGACAATACACGTGTTGAGATATCTCAGGGATCAAAAACGGTTTCCCGGCCACATACCTCCTTCGCCGGTTGGTTCAAGCAGAAAAGAAGGCATCTGACCACCGGAAGCCGTTACAGGACCAGGACCAAATTCCGGTTGTTGACTGAATTGATTTCCCGGTTGGTGTTTTATGCAAGTTTCATCTTGAGCCTGGTTTGGTTCACTGCGTATTATCCGTATATTATTGGTTTTTTTGTGATTAGGTGGGGCGTGTTGTTGATTGTTTATAAAGGGATTATGAACAGGTTGGGAGAAAAAAAATTATTATTACCGCTTATATTTTACGATATATTCTTACCATTTATTAATTTTATGGGAATAATTTTAAACAAGATTTCATCAAACAACCATCAATGGAAATAAATCCCAATTTATCCAACAAGGCGAAACATGATTATAAGCTGGTGAAGTTAGCCATCAGCGGGGATGAGCAGTCTTATGCAGAGTTGATGGATAGGTATCGGGATGCCATTTATTATATGCTCCTGAAGATGGTCAACAACAAGAACGATGCGGAAGACCTCACTATAGAGGCCTTTGGCAAGGCATTCAAGAATATTGAACAGTATACCCCGAAATATGCCTTCAGCACCTGGTTGTTCAAAATTGCCACCAACAACTGTATTGATTTTATCCGCAAGCAGAAGGCCAACCTCATATCTATCGATCAAGCGGAAGAGGATGAGGATATGAGCGCTCCCCCGCTTCATTCCAGTAATCCGGACCCTGAGGAAGATATGATCAAAAATCAGCGGGTTGACCTGATGCGCGATGTGGTGGATAAGCTGAAGCCCCGTTACAGAAATCTGATCAAGCTCCGTTACTTCAAGGAATATTCCTATGAGGAGATTGCCCAGGAGCTGGATCTGCCTCTGGGAACGGTAAAAGCTCAGCTGTTCCGGGCCAGGGAGTTGCTTTACAACATCCTTAAAAACCGCGACCACCACTTGAAATAATGGAGCATGTGCTGAAATATTTTCCTGAGCTAACCCAAGCTCAGCGAAAGATGTTGGAAGGATTGTATGATTCTTTTCAATACTGGAACAGCCGCATCAACGTCATCTCCCGTAAGGATTTTCACAATTTTTACCTGCACCATGTGCTGCATTCTTTATCTGTTGCCCGGGTCATTCATTTTGAGCCCGGTACCCGGATTTTGGATGTGGGCACAGGAGGTGGGTTCCCCGGTATTCCCCTGGCCATCTATTTCCCTGATGTGGATTTTATGCTGGTTGATTCCGTGCGTAAAAAGCTGAAAGTGATCGATTCCATCCGCCGGGATTTTCAGTTGACCAACATCCAAACCCTTCATGCCCGGGTGGAGCAATATAAGGAGCCGTATGATTTTGTGGTCAGCCGTGCCGTAACGCAGTTTCCCAGGTTCGTATCATGGGTGCGCAACAACATCCGGCCCGGATCGCAACAAGGTATGAACCATGGCATATTCTATCTGAAAGGAGGAGATGTTGAAAAGGAGATTCACAACTTCAGGGACCGGATCTGCATTTATCAGATTGACTCGTTTTTTGAGGAGCCCTTCTTTCAACAGAAAAAGATCCTTTACCTGCCGCTGACATAAAATTCTGGCCGCAAACTTTTGCAACTATAAAAAAAACATTACTTTTGCACTCCGATCGAAATCATGGACAATCATAAAATTATTTGTGATGAAAAGGACATTTCAACCATCCAACAGGAAAAAGAAGAACAAGCACGGCTTCAGAGCTCGGATGCAAACCAGGAACGGACGAAAAGTGCTCTCCCGCAGAAGGGCAAAAGGCAGGAAAAGACTGTCCGTTTCAGACTCTATTCCCAGAAAGTAAGGGCTTATTCATCCTGATCAAGTAAAAGGCCATGGATGTCTTTTACTTTTTTATTTGTATAGATTTCCAATGCTATTTATGGTAGTAGACGAGGAATACCGCTTAGCAGCGTGCTAATCGGTATTTTCATTTCAGGTCTTCCCCCAGCGCCAGGCAGTCCTGCAGCGCAGCGCTGAAAAGTGTCTGAAATACGGACACTAGAAATGGGCTGCACGAAGGGCTAAATATTTTTGTTTTATGAACATAATTTTATCTTTGCCATAGCGTTTGATTGAATAATTCATAACCATTGCAGATGAAGCTTGTAGACTTTCTTAAGAGCAAGGATTTCCTGAAGCATCTCGTTATCGCCCTTGTTCTTGCCATTGTCATTTTCTCCACCACCTTTATGATGCTGAATATCTACACCCAGCATGGTGACTCTTTTCCATTGCCCGACTTCAAGCAACTGACCAAGCAGGAGGCTCAGGAACTGGCAGAAAAGCATGACATTGCCATTGAGGTGACCGATTCGGTATATCAGGACAACTGGCCCAAAGGAACGGTTGTGAAGCAGAATCCTTCGGCAGGTTTTCACGTGAAGCAGGGCAGAACCATTTTCTTAACCATGAATGCCCAGAATCCTGAAATGGTGAACATGCCCAATGTGGTAGGATTGTCGCACCGCAGTGCGAAGGCCACCCTGAACAACAGTGAGCTGAAGATCGGAAAACTCATCCATGTTCCCGATATCGCTGTGAACAATGTGCTCAAACAGCAGATTAACGGGGAAGAAGTTAAACCCGGCGAAACCGTTCCCAAGGGAACAAAGGTCGATCTGGTATTGGGTAAAGGTTTGAGCAACAAAAGGGCAGAAATGACTGAGCTGATTGGAGATACCCTCGCACATGCCAAGAATATCATTCTTCAGAATGCCATGAACCTGGGACATGTCAAATACGATGAATCGGTCGAGAATGGAGAAGACTCCTCCCGGGCTTTTATCTGGCAGCAATATCCCCCCTACAAAGAGAACAAACAGATCCGTCTGGGTACCTACATCGATCTTTGGCTTACGGTAGATTCTTCGCGCCTACCTGAGCCCGATACCACCCAAACCCTTGAGGTACATGAACTGGATTCGCTATAGCCCTTTCATACTGGCAGGCCTGTTTATTTTATCGGGACAGGTACTCTCCGGTCAGGAGGTGCTTACCCAAGCCTTTATCCGGAAAAGCCAGGAGGTGCCTCTGCTCAAATCCAGGCAGGCTGTGGGGAGCGATACCCTTGATCTGCCCTTCATTGATGATTTTGCAAGGGGAGTGGGGGATCCGGCAACCACCCACTGGGTGGATCGCGATGCCTTTGTCAACTATCAATACCCTTATGATCCCCCTTCCATTGGTGTTGCCACCCTGGATGCCATCGATGCTTCGGGCGGTCTGCCTTCCAATGCGAATACAACGGGTTACCGGTCGGATGAGTTAACCTCACGGGCGCTGAACCTGGATGTGCAAGCTGGCGACTCGCTGTATCTGAGTTTTTATTATCAGACAGGCGGACGGGGCGATACCTCAGGAGGAGAGTACCAGGACTCTTTGATTTTGCAGTTCTGGGATGTACAGGCACAAAAGTGGAGCAGCGTATGGAGTGCAGCCTACAGCCGAAACGATACCACCATGTATGAACGCAGGCCTCTGGAAGGAGCCGAGCATCAATATAGAGCTGGGGCAGGGGCGCACCGTCGGTTTTTCCATGCGATGGTTCCCATCCGCCGAAGCCGTTTTCTACAGCCGGGATTTCGGTTTCGTTTTGTCAATTATGCCAGCCTATCACCCAACCGCGATGTACCCAGTGTACGCAGCAATGTGGATCAATGGCATCTGGACTTTGTTTACCTCGACAGCTCCCGCACCCGGCAGGATACGGTTATCAACGATATTGCCTTCGTGGAGCCGCTGAAACCTCTGCTGAACAATTATGAGTCGGTTCCCTGGAGTCATTTCCCCGATGCCAGCGTCTTTGAGATGCGCGACAGCCTCTCAATCACCTATAGCAATCTAAGCGATCAAAGCTGGAATACTACCCAGCGATTTGAGATCATCGACCGGATGGGGGACAATGAACCCTTCACCTTTACCGGCGGCACAGTAATCGGTATTCCCCCCCACACCACCGAGTCTTATCCAACCAGCATCAATTACACCTTTCCTTACGAGGAGAACCGGGATTCGGCCCTTTTTGAGATACGCAGCTACATGATCACCGACACCATCCGTGAAAGGGCTCCTTACCGCTGGAACGACACCATTCGTTATATGCAGAAGTTCTACAATTATTATGCATACGATGATGGCACGGCAGAGAACGGATACGGTTTTCACGGACAAGGGAGTCAAAATGTTTTGGTGGCCCTCCGGTACAATACCTATACCCCCGATACCTTGCAGGCCGTGCAGATCTATTTCAACCAGACCCTGGACAGCGCCAGCCAAAATTCCTTTGCACTCAAGATATGGGCGGATAACGGAGGAAGACCGGGCAGGCTGCTGTATGAACAGACCGGTGAGCGGCCCGTTTATGAAGACAGCCTCAATGCCTTTCATATGTATGTGCTGGAAGAGAAAATATTCCTGGAAGGGGCTTTCTATGTAGGTTATCAGAAGTTCAACTCCGAAATGCTTAATGTGGGCTTCGATGTGAACCGCATTCACAACGACCGGCTTTTTTATAACCTGGGCGGTCAATGGAATCCTTCCCAGCTGGAAGGTACCCTGATGATCCGGCCGGTTTTCGGGGAATATATTGAACCCGTGCTCACTTCCACCCCTCCTGGAAAGACAGAGCCGGAGCAGCCTGATGTGGAACTTTACCCCAATCCGGTAAAGGATTGGCTTCATATCGACCTGAAAAACGGTCGTTATCATGATTATGCCCTTGCCATTTATGACATGCAGGGACGGATGATCAGGCGTGATCAGCATATGGATCGGTCTATGCAGCTTCAGAGCCTTTCACCCGGCATGTACATCGTTCACATTCGCCACCGCAACCGGCAAGCCGTGCTGACCAGGAAAATCATCATAACGCCTTGAATGCTATGACCGACCGGGAGCAGAACAATGAAGAACAAGAGCTGTATGAACATTACCGGTTTGCAGTCGATAACGGCCAAAAGCCCCTGCGCATCGATAAGTTTCTGGTCAATAAAGTAGATGCCTCACGCAATAAGATCCAGAGTGCCGCCGAAGCGGGAAACATACTGGTGAACGGAAAACCGGTCAGGTCCAACTATAAGATCAAACCCGGTGAAACCGTGCGCATCGTTCTGGCTTATCCGCCACGAGAGATTGAGCTCATTCCCGAAGACATCCCCCTGGATATTGTTTATGAGGATGATGAGCTGGTGGTGGTGAACAAACCTGCCGGAATGGTTGTGCATCCGGGCTACGGACATTACACGGGTACCATGGTCAATGCCTTGCTTCATCATTTCAGGGACCTGCCCCGTTTTAGCAGCGGAGAACTCCGCCCCGGCCTGGTTCATCGCATCGACAAAAACACCTCCGGGCTCTTGGTGGTGGCAAAGAATGAAGTAGCCATGAATCACCTGGCCAGGCAGTTTTATGACAAGACCACCCATCGTAAATACATCGCTCTGGTGTGGGGGCGTTTCCTAAAAACCGAAGGTACCATAACAGGGCATGTCGGCCGCAGCAAGAAGAACCGGAAGGTGATGCAGGTTTTTCCCGAAGAAGACCAGGGTAAACATGCAGTGACCCATTACCGGATACTTGAAGACCTGGGTTATGTCTCGCTCGTTGAATGCCGCCTGGAGACAGGCCGTACCCATCAGATACGAATACATTTTAAATATGCCGGACACCCCCTTTTTAATGATCCCGAATACGGCGGCGACCGCATCATGAAAGGCACACTCTTTACTAAATACAAACAGTTCGTCAAGAACTGCTTCGAAGCCCTTCCCCGACAGGCACTTCATGCCAGGACCCTGGGATTCGTACATCCCTCCAAAGGCGAATATATGGATTTCGATTCACCCATCCCCGAAGATATGCAGACCGTGATAGACAAATGGCGCAGATATACGGCCGAACGGGATGTCTAAACGTTGAATGTCTGAGTGTTGAATGAAAAAGTTGAACGTTGAATGAAATGTCTGAATGTTGAATGTTTGTGACCTTCGAAAGGTAATTTTATGGAGCTTCGATTCTTTCAGGCTTTCCCATTGCGCTGATGTAAACGGTGTTAGGAAATCAAAGATGATTGGGATCCTAACAAACAGACTTTTTGGAGAGGGCTCCAACATGTAAGGTTAACAGCTTGGAACTTGAAACATAATTTTACTCTACGATAAAAGAAAATTATATCTTTGATCCGGTAGGATCATTAAAATTTTTGTCCCGTGAAGAAAAACATCGCCCTATTAGCCGGAGGGGATTCATCGGAATTCCCCGTTTCCATGAACAGTGCCCGAACAATATACGCCAACCTGGATGCCGAAAAATACAATGTCTATATGATTGTTATAAGGGGCAGTGAATGGAATATGGAAGCACCGGATGGGGCAAAGGTGCCGGTGAACAAGGATGATTTCAGTATTACACCCGGAGATGAATACATTCGTTTTGATTGTGCCTTTATCATTATTCATGGCACCCCAGGCGAAAACGGGGTGCTACAGGGGTATTTCGAGACCCTTCGCCTGCCTTATACCACCTCGGGTGTACTTGCTTCTTCGCTTACCTTTAATAAGCTTTTCAGCAAGCGTTATATCTCCCGTTTCGATGTGGATATTTCCAACTACTATTTTATTCGGCGCGGCGATTCCCGGGATACAGATACCATCCTGGAAACAACCGGTTTGCCATGCTTTGTCAAGCCCAACCGGGGAGGTTCCAGTTTTGGGGTCACCAAGGTTACTAAGGCAGAAGAGCTTTCCGGTGCCATAGAAAAGGCTTTTGAAGAGGATTATGAAGTTCTGGTCGAGGAATATCTGGAAGGCACTGAGCTGACATGTGGTCTGATCAAATCGGGAGGGGATGAATGGGTTTTTCCCCCTACCGAGATCGTCAGCAAAAATGAGTTCTTCGATTATGAAGCCAAGTATACCAAGGGGATGGCCGATGAGATCACTCCTGCCCGAATATCGGATGAGCTGGACCAGCAGGTGCGGCAACTATCCTCCCGGCTTTACGATCTTTTCAACTGCCGGGGCATCGTACGCATCGATTACATCTATGCCCATGATCGCCTTTATTTTATGGAGGTAAATACCATCCCGGGCATGAGCGCTGCCAGCATCGTGCCCCAGCAGATTGAGGCCATGGGCTGTTCACTTGAGCAAATGTTCAGCCTGGCCATAGAGGATGCCATTACCCACAACCAAAAAGAAGGCCTGCGAAAATAGTAACCAACATGTTCAACCTAAGCTTCAACTCTTCAACATTCAACGTCCTTGCGCCTGGAACTATTACTGGTCCACCTCCACTTCCTTGAAGGTGAAGGTCGACTCCCGATATTCTTCGATGGGGGCGCAGGAGCACATCAGGTTACGGTCGCCGTAGCCATCGTCGATGCGACTTACCGCTGGCCAGAACTTGTTGTCGGCGATCCATTCGAGCGGGAAGGCTGCTTTTTGCCTCCCATAGGGGCGGTTCCACTCATCGGATGTGGTCACCTGGGCCGTATGCGGTGAGTTTTTCAGGGCGTTGTTTTCGGGATCGGCCTTGCCCTCTTTGATCTCCATGATCTCATCGTATATGGCCAGCATGGCCTGGATGAAGCGCTCCAGTTCGTGCAACGATTCACTCTCAGTGGGTTCTACCATCAGGGTTCCGTGAACGGGGAACGACAGGGTGGGAGCGTGGAAGCCGTAATCCATCAGTCGTTTGGCAATGTCGGCTTCGGTGATGTTGGCCATGGATTTGAACTGTCTGCACTCGAGGATCATCTCATGGCCTACCATACCGGTTTCACCGGAATATACGATGCCATAGGTGTCTTTAAGGGAAGCGGCTATGTAGTTGGCATTGAGAATGGAGGTTTCTCCTACCTTCCTGAGGCCCTCAGCACCCAGCATCTTGATAAAGCCGTAGGAGATGGGCAGGATGCTGGGACTTCCGAAGGGAGCTGCGGCAACGGCTGTGATGCCTTTTTCTCCTCCCGTTTCAAAGAAGGGGTGTTGGGGTAGGTAGGGTACCAGTTTCTCAACCACCCCAATGGGGCCCATGCCGGGTCCGCCGCCGCCGTGAGGAATGGCAAAGGTTTTGTGCAGGTTCAGGTGACCCACATCGGCACCGGTGACTACCGGGTTGGTCAATCCCAGCTGTGCGTTCAGGTTGGCACCGTCTAAATAGACCAGCCCGCCGTTGTCGTGGATGATTTGATTCATCTCCTGGATCTTGCTTTCGAAAACACCGTGGGTGGAGGGATAGGTAACCATGAAAGCGGCCAGGTTGTCTTTGTTCTCTTCAGCTTTCTTCTTGAGGTCGTGGATGTCGATGTTGCCGTTCTCGTCACATTCCACCACCACTACCTTCATGCCGGCCATGATGCCGCTGGCCGGGTTGGTGCCGTGCGCCGAGGAGGGCACCAGCACCACGTTGCGATGGCGGTCACCATGATCGATGTGATATTGACGGATGACCATCAGTCCGGTGTGCTCACCGGCTGCTCCCGAGTTGGGCTGGAAGGAGAAGGCACTGAAACCGGTGATGGCTTTAAGCTGTTGCTCCAGACCATCGATCAGTTCCAGGTAGCCCTGGGCCTGATCTTCGGGAACATAGGGATGGAGCCCCATGAATTCCGGCCAGCTAAGCGACAGCAGTTCGGTGGCGGCATTCAGCTTCATGGTACAGGAGCCCAGGGAGATCATCGAATGGGCCAGCGAGTAATCCTTACGCTCCAGCTTCTTGATATAACGCATCATTGAGGTCTCCGAGCGGTAACGGTGGAAAAGATCCATGGTCAGGAATTCACCCTGCCGGTTGAATTTTTTATTGAATTTTTGTTGATCAGATATCTCGTCAACTTCCGGAGCATCTTTACCGGCGGCACCGGCAAAGATCTTCAGGATCCGGTTCACATCGCTCACCAGGGTTTTCTCATCGAGGCTGATGTCGATGGTACGCTCGCCGGCATAGTAAAAGTTTACTTCCTGTTCGAGTGCGATTTTACGTACCTCGTCGGTCTTCACATGATCCGGCAATTGTATACGCAGGGTGTCGAAATAGTCTTTATTTTCCTGCTTGTAACCCAGCTCCTCCAGTTTGTCACTCACCAGGGCAGCGGCGGAGTGGATATGACGGGCAATGCGCTTGAGCCCTTCAGGCCCGTGATAAACGGCATACATAGCAGCCATGGAGGCCAGCAGCGCCTGAGCCGTACATATGTTGGAAGTGGCCCTTTCCCGTTTGATGTGCTGTTCACGTACCTGCAGGGCCATCCTCAGGGCATAGTGATCCTGTGCATCTTTGGAGACGCCAATGATGCGACCGGGCAATTTTCTCTTGTATTCATCGCGTGTGGCGAAATAAGCGGCATGAGGCCCGCCGTATCCCATGGGAATACCGAAACGCTGAGTGGAACCTACCACTACATCCACACCCCATTCACCCGGAGGTGTCAGCAGGGCAAGGCTCATGATGTCGGCGGCTACTGCTACCAGTGAGCCATTATCATGGGCTTTTTCAACAAATTCCCTGTAGTCTTCAATCTTACCATCGGCAGCCGGATACTGCACCAGCGCACCAAAGATCTTCTCATTGAACTCCAGTTCCTGATATTTGCCCACCTGCAGTTCAATGTTCAATGGCTCGGAGCGGGTCTTTAGAAGCTCGATGGTCTGAGGAAAGGTATTCTCGTCAATGAAAAACGTGTTGGCTCCTTTTTTTACCGCCGAGCGTTTGCGCAGGTTGGCCATCATGATCATGGCTTCTGCTGCCGCTGTGGCTTCATCCAGTAAGGAAGCATTGGCCAGCTCCATGCCGGTCATCTCCATCACCACGGTCTGAAAATTGAGCAAGGCTTCCAGCCGGCCCTGAGAGATCTCTGCCTGGTAAGGGGTATATGAAGTATACCATCCGGGATTTTCCAGGATGTTACGTTGTATCACGGAAGGAAGGATCGTATCATAGTATCCTTTCCCGATAAATGAACGGTAGAGCTTGTTTTTGGAAGCGATTTCCCGTATATGATTGAAATATTCGTATTCGCTCATAGGTGGATCCATCTCCAGGGGCTTATCCAACTGGATGGATTGGGGGATGGTCTGGTCGATCAGCTCCTTCATCGAACCCACACCGATTTTTTTTAGCATGATATCATGATCACTATCCTTAATACCATTGTGGCGATTAATAAATTTATCCAGAGCCATAGTCGTTATTTTTAGAAATGATACATTATTTATGTCAAAATTAACAAGAAGATTGATACAATTTATGAAAATTGTCAATCTTCCTGAAAGTGTCCTATGTTTTAAAACAAACGAATCAAATTATTTGTTCAGCTCCCATGTTTTTAGGGTAACACAGGGTTCTGCCTTTTCTCTTCCCCAATGGTAGTGGTTTCTCCGTGACCGGGATATACTATGGTTTCGTCGGGAAGGGTGAACAGCTTGTTTTGAATGCTTTCTACCAGCGTGTTATAATTACCTCCCATTAGGTCGGTACGACCCATACCCCTTCGGAAGAGCACATCACCGGAGAATACGATGCCTTCCTGGTGGTTGTAAAGGGCAATGCTGCCGGGTGAATGGCCGGGTACATGAAGGATCTGAAAGCGGGATTCTCCGAATTCCAGGGTTTCATTGTCACCGGTATGCTGTTCCGGATCAGAAGGCTGGTCGATCTCCAGCCCTACCATCCCGGCAAAATCCTTGCTGCTTCTGAGCACCTTCAAATCGGCAGGATGCATGATGGCCTGTATGTGATAATATTCCTTAAGGAAGTTGATGCCCATTACATGGTCGATATGGCCATGCGTATGGACAATCACCTGTGGTTGGAGCTGCTTATTATTGATATAGGAAACCAGTTGTTGCCGCTCTGCTTCGAAATGACATCCCGGGTCGATCACGATGCATTTTAAGGAGGAATCGGAGACCAGATAGGTGTTTTCCTGGAATGGATTGAATACGAATGTTTGAATATCGATCATGCTGTCAGGGGTTTTGGTTGTTGGTATCTTTTCCTGGTATCAGAGGCACAAATATGAAACTTCCCCGGTTATGTTTTTCCGTATCACCCTGTTCGGTTTTTTCTATCACCATCATCTGCTGGCCGAATTGATCGCCTACCGGGATGACCATCTTTCCCCCATTTTGAAGTTGGTCCAGCAATTCCCGGGGCACATCGGAGGCACCGGCTGTTACCAGGATCTTATCGTAGGGGGCATAGGTGGGCTGTCCCTTGTATCCGTCGCCATAGAAAAGATAGGGTTGATACCCCATTTCGTTGAGCAGGCTCTTAGCCCGCAGGTATAGCTCGCGGTAGCGTTCGATAGAATAGACCTTGGCACCCATCTCTAAAAGGATAGCGGTTTGATAGCCCGATCCGGTGCCTATCTCCAGTATTTTCTCGTGTTTGCGCGGGGTCAGCAGCTCCGTTTGATAAGCTACTGTATAGGGTTGGGAAATGGTTTGTCCTTTGCTGATGGGAAAGGCTTGATCCTTATAGGCAAACTGCTCAAATCCGCTTTCCATAAAAAAATGACGGGGCACCCGTTCCATAGCTTCCAGCACCTTCTCATCGGATATCCCTTTGCTGCGCAGCTCTTTAATGAGTTTTTTTCGTTGGCCTTTATGTTTATAGGAATCAATCATTTACTTTCAGCGGTTTTAATGACAAAGATAACATGAAGTTTCATCTATAAAAAGATTTTTGCTCATATCTTACTATACCCCCTTTATCAACAATCTGAGTTGATAACTTATTATCAAAAAGGGGATTATCCTTATAAAAATACCTTAAGTTTGTATGAAAACCTCTGTTATGAAGATTGGTTTCATTGGGAGCCATCCGCTCAATGGGCGGTTTGTTCAGTCGGGCAAAACTCAGTATGGGATATCGGGCATTTTCCCCGGTTCATCGGCAACTGAGACCAATCACCGGGTCTTTTCCTCAGCCGAATCATTGCTTTCGGTGTCGGATGTATTGTTTATTGCCCGCGATGCTGCTTCTCCTTATGAGATCGGCAAGCTTGCCGTAAAAGAAGCCAGGCATCTCTTTATCGAGACTCCTTTTTCGCTGGAAACACCACAGTTGGACGAGTTGTTTGCCTTATCCGGAGAAAGCCGTTCCATCATATGTTTGAATCAGCCATTACCTCATCACCCTTTATATGAATATTACAGAAGTTCGTTTTACCCTGCCAAGGTGGTGATCCGTGTTGATTCAGCTCAAAGATACCGTTCTCCTGAAGCGATGCAGGATCTGTGGTTCGAGTTGTCGGCTCTGCTTTGTGATGTGATTCCTTCGGGTGTACGCAGGAGTAGCGTTCACCTGGTGAACGGGATGCAGGATGAGCTGATTCCGGCCACATATGAGGTCCGCCTTGATTTCGACAATGGAGCGCAGGCCCTGGTGCTGGTTAATCACCATACCGAGGCCGAATCCTTTGAAGTGGAGTTTTTTCAGGAGGACGGCAGGTATGATATGGATTTATATTCGGGTGAGGCCCGGCATTTTAAGGCTTCCACAAGGAGAACCAGCCGGTTGAAAAGAACGGTCCCTGCCTGGCAGGATCTGACTATCAAAGCTTTACAACATTGGCTTGCCTCGGTGATGGACAACCGCATACCTTTGACTATTAATGAACAGGGTCAGGCAGTTCATCAGCTTACCCGGGAGTTGCTCCACAATATCCACTCCAAAAAACAACTATTTGCCTGAGGAATTTAGTTTATACCGGCCTATAGGTGTATAAACCGGGCCGCTTTGGGTGAGCCGGCTTTCAAAATAGATGAGCTGGTCAATGTGCGCCGATTGCCATTTCTCTTGTTGATGCGCATCGATCAGGTGCTGGAGTTTTTCCTTGTTGTCGATCCATTTGATGCGCGCCAGAGTAAGATGAGGCTTAAACTCCCGCTTATCCGGCTCAAAACCGAGCGAGGACATTTCCCTGTCTACTGCCGATTTAATCTTTCTCATGGGCTCATAATCCTTTATTCCGGCCCATAAAACCCTTGGCTTGCGTATATTCTTAAACACCCCCAAGCCTTCCAGGCGGATGTCGAATTCGGAGTATCCCCCGACCAGAGAGGCCAGCATCCGGTCAACCTGTTCTACCTGGTCTTCCCGGGTATCACCAAGAAAGAACAGGGTGAGATGGAAATGGTCAGGCTCCACCCATTTGATTTTTTCATTCTTCAATTCATTTCGTAAATTCGTGTGGGTTGCTCTTAACTTTGGACCCGCCTGGATGGGGATGGCTATGAAGGTTCTTTTCATAAGCTGAAAGTTGCATTTGTCCTCAAATATCATAAAGATTGATCAGATAATCCAACGGATCAAGAAAAATGTATCACTAAAAACGATAAGCCCTATGAGAAAAGAAGCGAAATTTGCTGTTATTCTGGCAGGCAATGGCGTATTTGACGGATCAGAGATCCATGAAGCCACCCTGACGCTTTATGCCATCATGAAGCATGGAGGGAGTTATAAGATTTTTGCTCCCGACATGGATCAGTCTGATGTGATCAACCATATCACCGGCGAGGAGATGTCGGAGAAGCGCAATGTGCTGATCGAGGCGGCCCGTATTGCCCGCGGCGACATCCAGAACCTCAAGGAATTCCGGGCCGATGATTTTGACGGTTTGATTATGCCCGGCGGCTTTGGAGCGGCCAAGAATCTGAGTTCCTTTGCTTTTGAAGGAAGCAACTGTTCGGTCAACGAAGAAGTAGAGAATGCGCTGCGGGCAATGGCCGATCAAAACAAACCCATTGGCGCCCTGTGCATCTCACCGGTGATCGTAGCCAGGATATTTGGCGACTTGAAGCTGACCATTGGGCAGGATGCCGATACGGCCCAGGCTGTGGAGAAGATGGGAGCTATCCACCAGAAGACTGACCACGGTGAAGTGGTAGTCGACCAGAAACGTAAAGTCATCACTTCACCTTGTTACATGCTGGATGCCAACATACTGAATATTGCTGAAGGGACCGATAATGTGGTGCAATCCATGCTGGAAATGATGGATTGAAGCGGCCGGAATGCAATTCTGAGGATGCGGTAGGACCGGGCAGGGGTTAAATCTGGTTGTGTTCGATCAGAACCACGATGCGTTCAATCAGGTAATCCCTGCCATGAGGTTCGTATTCTGCTTTAAGATTGTGTCCGAAGATGCGGGCCACGGTCTGCCAGAAGACAGCGGTGAAACTGCCTTTTAGTTCATCGAGTAAAGTATAGGAGGTATTGCCGGTTTCCCGGTCGATGAGTTTCAGCAGAAGGCGGCCCTGGTTGATGGTCAGGTGTTTGATGTCGTTGGTGAACTCTTCCTTGATCTCTTTTTCCATCTTTTTCACATACTGTTTACGCGCCTTTTCCGATTCAAGCTTCCTGAAATCCCGCTCCATCTCAATGAGTTTATATTTGGCCTTTTGGGCATAGGGATAGACTATTTTCAGGTCGCGGATGAGTTTTCGATACCTGCGGTATTTGCGCCGGCTGTCAAATTCGATTTTCGGAAAAACAACCACTTCCTGTACTTCAATGGTGGCTATGGTTTCGCCATTCACCTCCTCGGCTTTCAGTACATTACGGTCCTTCTTGTTTAAAGTATCGGCAGGGGCATCCTGTTTCTGGGCCATAGCTGAGTAACCTGATAGCAGGAACACCGCAAGCCAGCCTATGTGGATCGTTCTCACAACAAGTTTCATGGCATGTTGCATATTGTTTCCCCAAAAAAAGATAAATGGTCAGGTTTTCATCCTATTCTAACGGATAAAACCGTTGAATGTTTTACTTTTTAGGGCCGGGCAACCATGAAAAAAGGAGAAGCGCCGCTTCTCCTTTTTTTGAATGGGTTGGACCTTGTGAATGGTTTATATTACGCCATGATCGAGCATCGCGTTGGCTACCTTGAGGAAGCCGGCAATATTTGCTCCTTTTACGTAATCTGTTTTACCGTTTTCATCTTTACCGTTTTCCACGCAAGCGTTGTGGATGTCAATCATGATCTTGTGCAGGCGTTCATCGATTTCATCCCTGTTCCAGCTGAGCTTCATGGAGTTTTGTGTCATCTCCAGGCCTGAAGTGGCAACACCGCCTGCGTTGGCAGCTTTGCCGGGTCCGTAGAGCACGTCGCTGTTTTGGATCATATCGATGGCTTCAGGTGTACAAGGCATGTTGGCGCCTTCTGAGATACACATGCAACCATTGCTGATGAGTTTTTCGGCATCTTCCTTGTCCAGCTCATTCTGGATGGCACAAGGCAGGGCAATGTCAACCTTCAGCTCCCAGGGCTTCTTGCCTTCATAGAACTGGGCGCTTTCAAATTCATAGGAGAAAGGCTTGACGATATCTTCGTTGGTGGCCCGCAACTCGAGCATGAAATCGATCTTCTCGCCGGAGATACCTTCGGGATCATAGATGTATCCGTCGGGACCGGATATGGCAACGACTCTGGCCCCCAGGTCGGTAGCTTTCTGGGCAGCGCCCCAGGCTACGTTACCAAAGCCGGAGATGGCCACGGTTTTTCCTTCGAAAGATTCACCTTTGGTGGCCAGCATTTCCTTGGCAAAATATACATTGCCGAAGCCGGTTGCTTCAGGGCGTATCAGAGAACCGCCCCAGTTCAATCCTTTGCCGGTGAATACACCTGTGTTCTCTTTGGCCAGCTTCTTATACATGCCGTAGAGGTAACCGATCTCTTTGGCTCCAACACCAATGTCACCGGCCGGTACGTCGGTCTCGGGACCAATCAGGCTCCAAAGCTCAGTCATGAAGGACTGGCAGAAACGCATGATCTCAGAATCTGACTTACCCTTGGGGTTGAAGTCCGAACCACCTTTACCACCGCCCATGGGCAAAGTGGTGAGGGAGTTTTTGAAGATCTGCTCAAACCCCAAAAACTTTAATGAACTCAGGTTGACGCTGGGGTGGAACCTCAGGCCGCCTTTGTAAGGGCCAATGGCGTTGTTGAATTGTACCCGGTAGGCCAGGTTGACATGGACATTTCCGCTGTCATCTACCCAGGGTACCTTAAAGGTAAGGATGCGGTCGGGCTCAATCAGTCTTTCAATGATGCCGGCACTTTCAAACTGGGGATTTTCATTGTATACATCCGCAATGGATTCAAGAACTTCGCGTACTGCCTGAAGATACTCCACCTCACCTGGGTGTTTCTTTTCAAGCTCGTTCATTAATTTATCTACATTCATGTGGATTAAGATTTAAGATGTGCATAACATGTTGTATAACACCCTGTGAATGAATTAATACTTCCAAAATAAATTGGAAAATATGATTTTCCCAAATTTTTGTATGAATTTAAAACATGATTTTGCTCATGTTTGTTATGTGGCATAATTAATTGTTATTCTGAGGTTTATAGACAGCTCCCTTGCTGTTTTTCCCATCGATTCGAGTTTTTAAGGGGTTTTCAAAGCAGATGTGCTTGATGTATTCATTCTCATAGGTGGGTTTGCAGGCATTGAGATAGTCCAGGTCGTAATATCCTTCCTTCAGATAGGGGTTGATCGTGAAATATCCGATTCGGAAGGAGGTCAGATTCTGGAAGAAATGGGTGCCTTGACTGGGATCGATGCGGTAATTATCCAGACCCGATTCAACGATCACGCGTGCCTGGGAGATGTAGGCCCATTTAACGGGTATACCCAGGCTTGGATCGGCGGTTCCCCATCTTCCGGGACCAACCAGGATGTAGTTTTTGTCTTCCTTCTTGAATTGGTCATTCAGGTTGTACAGTTCATAGGCAATGTCCTTGCTTTTCAGGGAGGAGAAATTTTCGGGTTTCACATAGACAATGTCATAGATATCCTCGAGTTTGCCGTTGCCCAGGGCCGAATCGGAATAGATCAGTGTATCCTTCAGGTTCACCTCGGAAAGGTCGAAGTCGTTGTCTTCCTCATTATCGACGATGGGTCGTATCTGCAGGAAATTGAATATAATGGGTTCATCTCTGGGTATGTTCAGATTGACGGCAAATTCGATCTCTACGGGTGTTCCCATCTCGCGCTGGAAGCCTTCCAGCAGGTCCTGCAGGATGCTATCCAGTGGGATAACTCTGTGCTTGAGTACATTGGCAAAGGTGATGATCTTCTTGCCTTTATAAATGGTTCCTTCCCGCAGCATATTGTTCTCCATGTCGTAGGTGGAAGCGGCATGCTTAAGGGAGTGGTCCTTTTCAGCCTCCTTGATCTTCAATCTAAGCAGGTTGACGCCTTCGTCGGTGGAAGGAACAAAATTCTCCGGGGTCAGGTCGAGGGCATAGAAGTATTTTTGTGTGTCCTTCAGGGCCATCTGGGGGGTAGAGAGTTGAATAACCTTGTTGGGGTGTTTGGGTGAGAAACGCAGGGCGACACCTCCGTCGACAATCTGCTTGCCGAGGCCAAATGCAATGTTGGCAATGCCCTCGTTGGATTTTTCCGGTTCTACAGGATAGAAGTTGATGGAACGGGCTACTCCCGAGAGGGTAGGATAGAACTTGTCGCGATAGTTGGAACCGCAGACCTCCTGGAGGATGATGCCCATCTTCTCCTCATCGATCACATTGGAGGTGGCTGACATGTAGGCCTTGCTGTTCTGATAGTATACGGAGGCATATACGCTTTTGATGGCGTCGGAGAGCAGTTGGATCATCCGGGTATTGTCATCCACCCGCGGGACCATATAGGTGTTGTAGATTCCCGCAAAAGGCTGGTAGTGGGAGTCCTCCAGCTTAGAGGATGAACGTACAGCAATGGGATTCTTGATTACCGAAACAAATGCGTAAAGGTCCTGGTAAACGCGGCTGGGGAGGCGGGCATCCACGAAATGCTTCAGGATCTCTTCGTCGGAGCGGTCGGATAGGCCAATCTTATAGAGGTCATTGCCTTCCATGAACTCGTCGAAAATATCTGTACTTAGCACGACCGTGCGGGGGATGGTAATGATAAGGTTGGGGTATTTGTCGAACAGCTGATTCTTTTTGATGATGGAGTTGGCAAAGGCCAGTCCCCTGGCTTTTCCCCCAATCGAGCCATCACCGATGCGGGAGAATATCAGGTATTCGTCGAAGCGATTCTTGTCGAACTTGGCGATGACTCCCCGGCCTTTGTTCATCCGGTAGCTGGAGATGGCTTTAAAGATGTAGCTGCGCACATCGTCTACGGAGTCGAAATCGCTTAGCTTCAGGTATTTGAAAAGCCGCCCGATGGGGAAGATGGCTCTGGCATTGAGCCATTTGGAAAGATCGTTCCGGCTGGCATGATATTCCAGGGAGTCGTCCGGTATCTCCAATATCATCTGCTGCAGGGTTTGCAGGTCGCATGCCCTTCCAATGGGTTCCATGGTTTGGGGGTCACTGAAAACAAATTCCCCAAAGGCAAATTGATTGATGATATAATTCCTGAGCTCGATGGAGAGTGATTTAGAATATTTGTGCAGAAAGCCTGCATTGTGTTTTTTAGCCAGTTTTCTGTTTTCTTCATCCGATGATTGGAGCAGGAATGGTATAAATTCATCGTGGCTGCGCACTTGCTCGCATAAGCGAATACCTGCATATTTATCGCGGACGCCGTTCCTCTTATATGCTATATCGGAAATCACCCCCAGCAGGTTGTGTTTGTATTTCTCGAACAGTTCAACGGCCTCTTCATAAGTGGTAGCCAGCAGGATCTTGGGTCTTCCTCGCATCCTCAGCATTCGCTGGTGTTCATTGAGGGCTTCCCTTACGTATTCCTTGGATTGCTTAAAGATGATCTTATAGATGTTGGGCAGATAGGAGGATATGTACCGGATGGAGTTCTCTACCAGCAGTATGGTCTGAACCCCCACCACTTCCACATCGTGTTCCACATTCATCCTGTCCTCGATCAGTTTGATGATGGCCAGCAACAGGTCGGCATTGCCCAGCCAGCAGAATACGTAATCGATGGCGCTTAAATCTTCATGCTGGATTCGCATGGATACTTCCCGGGAGAAGGGGGTAAGCACAACAATGGGAATGCCTGGATAGCCCTTTTTAATATCATTGGCCAGGGAGAAAGTATCGTATGTGCCGATGGTGAGCATGGTGATCACCAGATCGATCTTATCGTTCCGGAGTTTCTCGAAGGCCTCTTCTGCTGAGTTGGCCATCACAAAGATGGGGGGATATCTCAAGTTAAGAGATACGTATTCATTGAAGATCTGCTCATCGATCCTTCCGTCCTCTTCCAGCATAAAGCTGTCATAGCTGCTGGCGATCAGCAACACTTTGTGGATGCGTTTTTGCATCAGCAGGTTGAAGGAGGTGTCGTTAAAATCGATCTTGAGCGAATCCTGATAGTTCTTAAAAAATGTCATGTTGGTTTGGGTTTAATGGATGATGCGTTCATCTCAGTTCAAAGGTCCTGCGGCCATCAGTGTTGTCCGTGGTCGGTGTGCTTTGCGTTTGTTTCCTTACCGTCGGCAATGATGGCCGACTTCATCTTTTTACCGTCCATCAATATGCTCAGGGGTCGGTCAAACTCTATATGTTTGAAAAACCGGGTTTGTTCCACGAGCCTTTGATTTTCAAGCTTTTCCCAGGCGATTTGGTTCTTGCCCGTGGAGTTGGCAATAGAAAAATAGCCCACATTCATCGAGGTTAGGTTGTGGAAAAAGTGCGAACCCAGGGAGGCATCCAGGGGGTAGTCTTCCAGACCCACCTCAACAATCACCTTGGCATTGGATATCTGTGACCATACTACCGGTATTCCGATGAACTTATCGCGCGTACCCCACCTTCCCGGTCCGATCAGCACATACTGTTTACCCTGCTCGTACATCTTCTCGTTGAGTTTTTCTATTTCATAGGTCATCTCCAGGGTATAATTGTTATCAAAATTATCGATATCGGTGAAGATCACATCTTTAATGGTGTCAATTCGGCCGTGGCCCATACTGCGTTCGGAAAAAAGAACCACATTTTCGGGTGACAGGGATTCCACGTTGATGTTGTTGTCCTCTTCACTGGCCACCATCGGCTTGATCTGCAACAGGTAAAAGGAGGGGTTGCCTTTTGTGTCGCGGTTCAGGTCTACGGCCCATTCAATTTCCACTTCGGTACCCAGGGCCTCCTTGACGATGTCCAGTATTTTCTTTATGGTTTGGGCCAGTGGGATATAGTTGAATTTGAGGATGTTAGCAAAATTGATCACGCGGGGGCCATAAGCATCTACTCCGGGTACCAAACGGTCGTTGTCTGGCTCATACACGGAGGCGCAGTGTTTGAGGTTGCCGTGTTTTTCGGCTACATCGATATCGATTTTGACCATACCTGCGTTCTCCTCCTGGGCAAGGTCGATTTCCTTCTTATTCAGGTCCACAGCGAAGAGTTTCACCTGCGAAGTCTTCAACAGATCCTTGGTAGAGGCGACCTGCAATTGGGGATAGGAGGGGGAAAACCGGTATGCCTGCTCTCCATCTACCACATACTGTCCCAGGCCAACAGCGGCCACGGCAAAACCCTCATCAGGCTTCATGTGAGCAATGGGGTAATAGTTGTGTGACTGGGCGGTGCCGCTGATGTGGGGGTAATAGTAATGTTCATACTGGTTGCCTACCAACTCCTGGATGATCACGGCCATCTTTTCCTCTTCCACTTTATGGCCCACGGCCCTGAAATAGTTGCGTGCCTCATCGGAGTATATGGAGGCATATACCAGTTTGATGGCATCAGCCAGCTGTCTGTATCTTTTATTAAAATCGGGATGGTTGTTGGGGATCACATAGGTGTCGAACACCCCGGAAAAAGGTTGGGTGATGGAATCTTCAAAAAGGCTGGATGATCTTACTGCCAGGGGTTTGGTGATGTGCTTGAGGAAGATCTTGATCCGCTTTTGCAGCTCGAAGGAGAGTTCCGATTTGAGGAACCAGAGTTTGATCTTTTCATAATCCTGTTCCTTAAAAACCCGTGCTCCAAGTTTGTTCTTCTCCAGAAAGATGTCGAATTCATCGGTGCCTACAATGGCAGTACGGGGGGTGCGCAGGTTGATTGAGGGCAGCAATTCGTTAAACTTGAAGTTGTATATCAGGGTATTGATAAATGCTACGCCGCGTCCCTTACCGCCCAGCGCACCGGGTGCCAGGCTTACGATGTTGTTTTCCTCAATAACGGCGTGCTCACTGAAATTGACGATCTTACCTTTTTCCTGCTCTTTGCGGTAGAGGTCCAGGATGTTGATCAGGAAGTTGCGCATCTGTTCGGCATTGTCAAAATCGCTGATTTTCAATGGGTTGATGATCTTGGCGATTTGTATTTCACCCCGGGCCATAAGCCAGAGGGAGAACTGGTTCTTCACTGCATGGTAGACAAGAGAGTCGGAGGGTACGGTTTTCAGGTAGGACTCAAATTCATCCATGGATTTGGCCACGGCGATCTGCCGCCCCTGGTTGTCACGGTAGACGAAATGTCCGAATCCCAGGTGATAGTTGATGAAGCTTTTTAAATCCTGCAGCAGGGTTTCCGAATTTTTGTTGATGAAGTTGGACCTGAGCTCATAGGTTCGCTCTGCATTGTCGGGGTTGGAGGACTGCAGGATGGTAGGCAGGTTGGGCAGGTTTTGCCTGGCGTATTGGATCAGGTCATATCCGGCCTGCGAGTCGGGCTCTCCGTTGCGGGGAAATTTGATGTCGGAGATGAGAAAAAGGAAATAATCCTTGTATTTATTGAATATGTTCATGGCTTCTTCATAGGATGAAGCCAGGATGATCTTGGGCCGGGTTCTGAGCTTCAGTACCTTGTACAAATCATCGGTGTTCACGTCCTCGATCAGTCTTTTGGTTTGTTCGAGGATGATTTGGTAAAGCATGGGCAGGTAGCGGGAGTAATAGCGGATGGAGTCTTCTACCAGAAGGATGACACGTGTCAGGCCCACTTTGGTATCGTTTTCCAGGTTGACCCGGTCTTCCAGGAGTTTAACCATAGTGAAGAAAACCTTGGAATCGCCATTCCATACGAAAATATTATCGAATGAATGGATGTCGTTTTTCTCAGGATTGACGTATTCCAGGTCCGTGTTGTTATTGAGAAGAAGGAAAAGGGGAACGTAGGGATATTTCTTTTTCAGGGTTTTGCTGATGCCGAAGGGTTTTTTCTTATCGACGCCCATCATCAGGATGACCATATCGAAGTGTTTCTCTTCCATCTGACGCAATGCATCTTCCTCATTGGATACACCTGTAACCCTGGGCAGGGAAGTGAGGTTGAGCTGGTGGTATTCCCCCAGGATGTGGTCGGTAAAACGGCCTTCCTTCTCTATACTGAAAGCATCATATAGGTTGGCCACCAACAGGATCTCCTTGACCTTAAAAGGCATCAGGTCGTGAAGGATGTCGCGGTCGGCATTGTAATTATTAATGAATTTTTGAAGGAGCTGCCTGCTGTTCATGGTTTTCTGAGAGGGCTTTTCCCTGGAGAGCACCTCCTTTTTCTTTTCATCCTTGCCGATGATCTCTTTGGCTTTGCCGCTGTTGATGTAACCCACGATGATGTTGGCCAGGTTCATTAACAGGTCCCGTTCTTCCTTGAGGAAGGGCCCCTCGTCGAGGGTGCTGAATTTCTTGGTGTAGAAGACCTCAATGGCCCCCTCCTTGTTCTCAATGGTATGGAATTTTTGTTTCTGGTACCATGGCGTCATCTTGAAATCGGCACTTCGATATTCCTTGCCGTCATAAATAATACGTGCAACGGTGTATTCCGGGTATTGCCAACCCCGCGGTAGGTCTAGTGCGATCTTTTGCAGGGTTTCCTCAATCGACTTCTGTTCCTTGATGATTCGGCTGGTATTGTTGATGCAGGCCAGTTCCTTCAGGCGCTCTTTATTTTCAGCCAGCAGCTGCTGATAGTTTTCAGGTTTATTGTAGCGGTCGTCCTTCATATTGCTAGATTTAAGGGCTTTTATCACGAACCCCGAATACCACTGTTAAAACGATTGAATAAAATTAAAAGTTTTTTTGAAGGTAAAAAATAAACGGAGCGATACCTGTCGAAAACGCCTGAAATAAATAAGATCCCACTGTGGTGGGATCATAAGTTATTTGGCTTCGGATGCCGGGGTCAGACCTACCGGAATGGCACGAAACAGGCTGGCTATTGATCCTGCTCTTCCCCGCTGTTTTTAATTTTCTTCAGCAGATAGGCCTTAAACTGATAATCGGCCTTGTAGATCTTCATGACCTTTTCGATGGGCAGTATCTTTTTGAATTTTTCATGATATTCCTTCAGCAATTGGGCTTTTTGTACTTCCTGGCGAATATAATTGTCGGCCAGATTTTCCATTTCGCCAGGGGATAGATTTTTGTAATGTTCTGAATAATAGGACATTTTATTCTGGCGCTCCTCGATGATCGCATTTTTTTTCTTCCAGTAGGCGTTGTATATGGGCCAGAACTTTTTAGCCTCATCCGGTGTAAGTCCGATTTTCTCCGTGAAAAAAGCGATCTTCTCGGAGGTCACATATTCATGGGCCGGTTGATCCTTTCCCTGAGACCAAACCGTGAAGGGGCCTGTTAAGAGGAAGAAAACAAGTAAACAGGTTGTTTTACCTGGTAATTTCATACAAATGCATATTATTGGTTGTTCTTTCCCTTCCTGGAATCCTCTTCCAGTTCATTGATCAGCGTGGTATAATCGATGTCTTCATTGAGAAGATATTCGATGTATTGATCTGTTTGTTCACTATCCTGTTCTGCCTGAGTGGATTCCCCACCATTGATGTCCTCCATCAGTTCATTCTGATTATAATACTGGTCGTGGTATTCGGCTTCCGCAATATCTTCCTGTCGGTAGGGGTTTTTTCCTTCGGGCTGATCGATAACCTGGATGGCTAAATAGGCAATCAGGGCCACTCCGATGAACATAGCAGCAAGGGATATGGCCGGTTTGATCAACTCTACCACGGATCGTTTTTGCTCTTTCTCCTGACATTGCTCCATGATCTGCTCCGGCAGGTCCTTGAAGTAGTTGCCGGGGACCTTAAAGGGTTGCTCCTTGCCGATATCTGATATTTTATGATGCTTTTGCATAGCTTTTCCCCTGATTTTGATCTTGTTCTTTTGCAATTATGACGTATCAAGATCTGAATGGTTTAATTATCTTTCAGATACTTCTCAATCTTTTTCACTGCATGATGATAGGAGGCTTTTAGTGCTCCTACTGATGTATCGAGGATTTTAGACATGTCCTCATATTTCAACTCATCAAAATATTTCATGTTGAACACCAGCCGCTGTTTTTCCGGCAGGGTAAGGATGGCCTTTTGCAGTTTGAGCTGTATTTGGTTACCGCTAAAATATTCATCGCTTTCCAGGGTGTTCATCAGATGGTGTTCCACATCCATGAACGGGATATAATGCCTTTTTTTCTTTTGTTTGAGAAAAGTCAGTGATTCGTTGGTAGCGATCCGGTAGAGCCAGGTATAGAGTTTGGAATCCTCTCTGAACTGATCCAGGCCTTTCCATACCTTAATGAAGGTATTTTGAAGGATATCATCTGTATCCTCATGAGTGATCACGATCTTCCGGATATGCCAGTAAAGCCTTTCCTGATATTTCTTTATGATCTGTTTAAAGGCAAAGTTTTTGAAGTCACTTTCCTTAAACATTTCAAGGAGCTCTTTATCGGAATAATCGTGCATCTTATTTTTATTCCGGTTGGATTAATTGAACAGTACTTGCTTCATAATCATTGGGTTTCCTATAAAGTGATCGTTGTTGATGATCCTGATTGAATATGAAATGATTTTTTTATCGTGTACATACTTTTTTTCATCGATTTAGGCCTGAAAACGATTTCATAGTTTCCGGGCTGCAAAATTAATGATTCCCTTTTCTTATCCGAATGAAAATTGTATATGCGGGTCAATTTACCTGAACGCTCTTTCTTGAACAGGCTGCCATACCCGTTGGATGGAAGCAAAACGTTGACGATTCCGGGTTTGGGTATTTCCACTGTGGTGGTGTGGTTTTGTTTTATTTCCACTTGCTTGATATAAGTTCTGGGCAGGGTTAGCACTTCCAGGTCATATTGTCCGGTCAGGTACTTTTGGGTTTCCCTGAACTTTTGTACATTCAGGGTTTTAGCCTTATCATGGCGGCGCACCAGGAATTTCAGCTCCCGGTATTGGTTGGTACCGGGGCTGGTGAGTCTCAGCATCCCCTGGGGGGCATCCAGTCCTATGATGTTATGTTTCCCGGGCGAGAGAACAATGCTGTCTTTTTTGACCGGAGGGATGGTGTGTACCACCAGGTCATAAGAAATTAGGGGGTCGAGGGTGAGGGTATCGGGGTAGCCCTTATGATTGAGGGTATGCATATAATTGTAACGGGCTTTGCTGCTGAGGTGGTTGTAGAAGGTCATCGCTACATTGGTTTCAGTGGGCCTTCCCCGGGTATCCAGCAGGTTGACCTGAGCGGTCGTGGTGTTAAGGGCTTGTGTGATAACCACATCCAGGCTGTTTTTGAAACGGTTCTTGTTGGGAGCATTATGAAAATCGCCGGCACATTCAAATGATTCATGAAAGCTGGGATCCACCCCTATACCGATGATAAAAGGCTTCAGGATGATCCCTTCTTTCTCAAGCTCTTTGCTTACGGCACATGGGTCGCCATCACAGGCTTCCTTTCCGTCGGTGATCAGGATGATTACATTGCGGCAGTTATCGCCATCGGGGAAGTCTTTTCTGGCCCTGGCCAGAGACCGGGCAATGGGTGTGGTGCCCTTGGGCCTTATATACCGAAGGGTTTGTTTGATGCTGGATGCATTATTATCGGAAAAGGGCACTTCCAGGCGGGTATCGTTGCAGTTCTGCGGAGGTACTTCATGTTGGTGGCCATATACCCGCAGCGCCATCTGCAGGTGATCCTGTTGTTTAAGGCTGTCAACCAGGGGAATAAGATAATCGCGGGCCATGTGTATTTTCCGGCTGCCCTCCCAGGACCCCATCATACTCTGTGAACCGTCAAATATAAACAGGATCCTGGTCTCAGGGGTATGCGGGTTAGCCTTCTTTTTCTGACCCATCATTCCATGCGCCGTCAGCAGCAAAAATAAACCGGCATATGTGATGAACCTGAGATTTTTCAATGCCTTGGATTTTTAGTGGCTATTTTTTCTTGCGTCGTTCGTAATCTTCTTTTTTGATCAGCCCAATGATCAGCAATTCCGCACTGGAGGAATTGGTGGCAATGGGTATGTTGTTCATGTCGCAGGTGTCCAGCAATTGTTGTATGTCTTCATGGTGGGGCTGTGTAACCTGGGGATCCCGGAAGAATATCACAATATCAACCTCCTTCTGGTCGACCATTGTCTTAATCTCCCTATATCCTCCATATTTGCCCGGGCTCATATGACGCACCTCCAATCCTGCCGACTCCACGTACTCTGCCGTACGCCCGGTGGCCACCAGGTTGATGTCCTGTATCCATTCATTCCTGTTGCGGAGAAAATCCACCATTTCCGGCTTCTTGGCATCATGGGCAACGATTACTATATTCTTCATAAGCCACTTTTTTTAGGGTTATAACGATCTAACGAAATTATGATCTGAATGTTTAAATAGTCTCCAGGGGGCTCTTCCATCTGTTCCAGGGCTTTTTCAAGCTGTTCATCGCTGGGGGCAACCCCATACCATTTGTGGGTACCCATCGTGTAACCCACGCCCATTCGCATTTCTGTCTTCATTAGAATGATTAACGGTCTCTTTTGGCCGGTATAATTTCTGATGCTCATCACCTGCCAGCCGCATGCTTCAAATTTAGCCTTCATATCGCCCCGGGTGAGTACTTCATCTACCCGACCATCGATCTGGTTGCCGTTGAGGCAATGCTTCTCAGTTTTTCCCGATGCGCCATGTTTCTATGGGATTATAAATCAGCAATCATCGGGTTTGTTCAGGGGTGTAAAAATACGATTTTCATTGAATTACGAAAAACACAGCTGTTTTATTTTATGAAAATTTTTCAATAGGGATTTGTTGATAAATATGGTCTGAGGGTAAATAAAAAGATTTATTTTTGCACGTTTTGATCTGTATAAAAATCCAAGTTGATTCATGGCTTTAAGATGTGGAATCGTAGGACTGCCAAACGTAGGAAAATCGACGCTTTTTAACAGCCTTTCTCGGGCCAGGGCCGAATCGGCCAATTATCCATTTTGTACCATTGAACCTAATGTAGGCATCATCCCGGTGCCTGACACGAGACTTGATAACATAGCCCGACTGGCCAGGCCCGAAAAGGTGACCCCCACTGCCATTGAGTTTGTAGATATAGCCGGTTTGGTCAAGGGAGCCAGCAGAGGGGAGGGTTTGGGCAACCAGTTTTTGTCCAATATCAGGCAAACCGATGCCATCATACATATATTGCGTTGTTTTGAGGATGAAAATGTGGCCCATGTCGATGCTCATGTGGATCCGGTACGTGATAAGGAGGTGGTTGATGCTGAGCTGCAATTGAAGGATCTGGAGACCATCGAGAACCGGATGGAGAAAGTGGATAAGCAGGCCAAATCGGGTGATAAAGAGGCCCGGAGACTTTTGCAGGTGCTCAGCCGATACCGGGAGCATCTCTCGCAGGGACAGCCGGCTCACAGCCTGGAGCTGGAAAAGGAAGACAGGCGTATGGTACAGGATCTGCAATTGCTCACCGATAAACCCATTCTTTATGTCTGCAATGTCGATGAACAATCGACTGCTGGGAGCAATGAGCATGTGGAGCATGTAAAACAGGCGGTGGCTGATGAAGATGCCGAAGTAGTAGTTATAGCAGCCTCTATTGAAGCTGAGATAGCTGAGCTGGATGATGAGGCCGAACAACAGATGTTTCTCCGGGAGATGGGCCTGAAGGAGTCCGGCCTGAGCCGGTTGATACGTAAAGCCTATAAACTGCTGCATCTGGAAACTTTCTTCACCACCGGACCTAAAGAGGTGCGGGCCTGGACCGTGAAAAAGGGAACCAAAGCCCCTCAGGCAGGGGGTATTATCCATTCTGATTTTGAAAGGGGGTTTATTAAGGCCGAAGTGATCAAATACGATGATTTTTTCCATTATGGTTCAGAGGCTGCCTGCCGGGAAGCCGGCAAGATACACCTGGAGGGGAAAGATTATGTGGTCCGGGATGGAGACATCATTTATTTTAAGTTTAATGTGTAATTTTATGGCCAGGGAGGTAATATGATGGGTTTTGTAACTTTCAGAAGGATCAGGCCACTGGTCTTGTTTCTTATGCTGATGACAGTTGGTGTGGTTCAGCTTTGGGCCTTCAGTTCCGGGGGCGATAAAAAGCCGCGGCTGGTGGTTCGGGTGGTGGTAGAACAGATGCGTTATGAGATGTTGTTGCGTTATTGGGATCGTTTTGGAGCGGATGGCTTCAAAAAACTGATAGATGGGGGCGTAGTATGCCGAAACACCCGCATTGGTTATGCCCAGCCCGACCGGTCATCGGGATTCGCCACCCTGGCTACGGGCTCGTATCCTTCTATGCATGGTATAGTGGCCGATGGCTGGTATGACCGGCTTTCCTCGCAGGAAAAGCTCGCCACCGGACATCCGGCATACCAGGGTGTGGGCGGGGAACAGGACAACGGTCATTATGCCCCGCATAACCTGATGACTTCTACCACGGGCGACGAGTTGAAAATGATCGACCCCCACTCTAAAGTATTTAGCCTGGGCATGCATCCCGCCTCAGCCGTGCTGGGAGCTGGTAAGATGGCCGACGGTGCTTTCTGGATGGACGACCCTACAGCCAACTGGATGACCAACACCTACTACATGGACAGCCTGCCCCAGTGGACGAGCGCTTTTAACGCCAAGAACCTGGAAGATATCTATATGGAACGCAGATGGGAACTTTTGTTGTCCGAGTCCACCTATCGGGCAAGCACAGCAGATGGGGATGACTCCGAAGAAGGCTTTATGCTCCTCTATCGCAATGAGTTCCCCTATAACCTGCAAACCCTCAGAAGAAAAGCCCGGGGATATAAATACTTGAAGTTTACGCCCTTTGGTAATACCTACACCAAAGATTTTGCCCTGGCCTTGATTGCCAATGAAAAACTTGGCGAGGATGAGCATACCGATCTGATCAATATTGCTTTTTCGGCTCCGGCATATGTGAATGAGCTATTTGGCCCGCGCTCAGTGGAGATGGAAGACCTGTACATTCGGCTGGACAGGGAAATCGGCCATCTGCTCACATTCCTCGAGGAGCGTTTTTCCAAAGACCGCGTGCTGGTCGTGATGACGTCCGACCGGGGTGCTGCCGATTCCTATGAATATAGAAGCAGGCAGAGGCTTGCCGCCAGCGAGTTTCGTCCCAGCCAGGGACTGACCCTGCTCAGAAGTTATTTGAACGTAGTCTATGAACCGGCTGATTGGGTGACCAACTATTCCCACCGGCAGATTTATCTGGATCACGGGTTGATCGATCAAAAAGGCTATGAAATCAATGATTTTCAGGAAACGGTGGCCCGTTTTATGGTGAAGAAATCGGGGGTGTCCTATGCGGTTAAGTCTTCAACCATTCAAAACAGCTCTTATTCCGAGGGGATGATGAAGATGGTTCAAAACAACTTTCATCCGGCACGCTCAGGTGATATTTTCCTTGTACTGGCTCCCGGTATTGTTGAGATGCCAAACCGCTCGGGTTCCATCTACAGCTACGACACCCATATACCTATGATATGGTGGGGCAACGGGTTCCCGGAAGGAACCATAAACAATGAGGTGAACCTGAGGGATGTAGCCCCCACCATCAGTTATTTGCTGAATATTCCCTATCCCGATGCCAGCTTCAGCAAACCGATCTTACCGCTGATAGAGCAGGAACGGATAGGTTTTCAAAGATAAAGATGAGCTTATGTCTTGGTTTTACCTGATTATTGCCGGAATTTTTGAAATCGCCTGGGCCATGGGCATGAAATTCACCGGTGGATTCTCCCGTTTGTGGCCTACCCTGGGAGTATTGGTCGTTATGGGATTGAGTGTATATTTTCTCTCGCTCGCAGTAAGAACCCTGCCGGTGGGTACTGCCTATGCTGTATGGACAGGCATTGGCATTGCAGGCACCTCCATTCTGGGAATGGTGTGGTTCAATGAACCGGTGAGCCTGGTCCGTGTGCTGTTGATCTTCCTGATATTGGCATCGGCGGTTGGATTGAAGCTCCTTCCCCAATGATTGTTTTCGGTTTTACCCACAGCCCGGCAAAACAACGCATTGAGCCTGTTGCATCCCCTCTTTTTACAGCCGGTCTTGCCAGCCGGTTGTTGTAGTTAAGAAAATTTTGGGCTTGATTTAATTGTTAGAGTTTTATCCTGTATTATTCATACGCTTATCTTTTATTTAATGATTTGGCCGTATGGAACCTGCATGAAATAATCATGTCCTTGTTGTGTAAGTTCTTGGATGCAGGTTTCATACGGTTATCTTTTTATTAATATATTGGCCGTATGGAACTTCCATGATAACCATGTCTTTTTGTGTTAAGGTATCATGAAAGTTTCATAAGATTATATTTTATTTAATATTTTGGCCTTATGTAACTTACCATGACAAAATAATCATCTCCTTTTGTGATGTTAATAATTATTTTGTCATGGACGTTTCATTTGTTTATAAATATTTTTCCATTTTTTATGAATAATGCAGGTTATGAGGTATTGTAATTTATACACAACGATGTGGCTGTTCGGAATCCCCCTGCAGGAGGGCCGGTTATAAGTCAGAAAATTTCACCGGTTAATTTATATAAAAAAGATCGGAGAACATTAAGCATGGTATCGATTAATGTTATACATTTGTAAGAAATTAAGGAATAGATGTTTGGCCCAATTTAGTGTGTCCCCGCGGAGGGGGCCTTCTTTATTGCGACTTGCAGCAATTTCCTTATTAATCATTATGTATTATTACTTTTCTAAATTTTTTTTATCATGAACATTTATGTAGGAAACCTGGACTATAGTCTACAGGAAAGTGAATTAGAAGAAATCTTCCAAGCTTATGGAGAGGTTGCATCTGTCAAGATTATTAAGGACAAGTATACCGGCAAGGCAAAGGGCTTTGGTTTCATTGAGATGCCGGATGACGGGGAAGCCAACACTGCTATACAGGAGCTCAACGGCAAAGAGGTGAATGGAAGGCAGATGAAGGTGAACCAAGCCAGGCCGCGAAGGGAGGCCTAATTCTCTTAATGCGAACCGGGTCCCTGTATTTCGGGACTGCACCGTGACAACATCTACTTTTGAAGATATTTACCGGCATCCATTGATGGCATGCCGGTTTTCTTTTATTGCAGGCGGAAGTAATAAGTTATGGTACCTTTTTGATAGGCCGGTGCATCGGGTTTGGGGTCGAACCTGGCATTAAGGGCGGCTTTCCGGGCAGCGCGCAGGAGTTTGTCGTTCAGGGTGGTCGAGCCCTTCATGCCGGCTTCGGCTTTCTTAACATTGCCCTGTTTGTCGACTGTAATTTCGACAACTACTTTGCCTTCCACCTGATATTGATATTCAGGTTTGGGCAGTGACTCGGGGTTTCTTCCTTCCAGGGTGAAGTCGATACCTCCCATGCCTCTGCTGTCAACATTGGCATGGTTGTCGGAATAGGGAGTGCCGCTTTCTCTTCCCTGGTTGCCTTCGCCCTGGGTCTCGCCTTCGGACTCCCCTGATTGCTCTTTGCTTTTCCCGGAGTAAAGAGCCTGCTCGTTGACCTGGCGTTCAGGTTCCTGTTCTTCTTCCTGTGTGTCCTGCTGCTCCTTTTCCTGGTTTTGTTCTGTGGTCTGCTGTTTTGTGTCTTCCTGCTCTTGCGGGCGCTCATCTTCATTCTGACTGGTTTCCTGAGTTTTCTCTTCCACCGCCGGTGCCTCCTCAAAATCCTGTGTCTGCACCTGTTCTTCCGTTTCTTTCGGAGCCTCCTGCTGGGAAGTCTCGGGCGGGCTTTGCCGGGGCTGGGTTTGTTCCTGAGGCTGGCTTCTCTGCTGTTGAACCGCCTGCCTCAACTCTGTACTACCAGCTGCATCAGGAACATTGCCGAAATTGATCATAATACCTTGCTCGGCTGGAAGAGGCAGAGGAGTGGAAAAGCCTAAAAATATGAACAACAAGGCGATCACCCCATGAAAAATCAGGGTTCCGATAATGCCATTTTTATGTTCCTTGATGAAACGAAGCATAGCTTTAATTGCCTTTGTTATCTATTCCGCCGTGGTGGCCAGTATCAGTTTCCACTCATTCCGGTTGGCAATATTCATGACCTTGACAACCTCATCGATGGGTACCCTTCGATCGGCATTCAGGCTGATGGTGGGTTCTTCCACATTTTTCTGCCTGAATGTTTCCCTTAAAACGTATTCGACCTGTGAATATTTTACTGGTTTGGAATTCACATAATAGTTTAACTCACTGGTAATCGATACGTTAGCCACCGGCGAGGCGGCCGTTTGGCTGGAGCTTTTGGGCAAAAGCAGCTTCAGGGCGTTGGGGTTGATCAGAGTGGAAGTGACCATGAAAAAAATAAGCAACAGAAAAACAATATCTGTCATCCCCGACATACTGAAGCTCGTACTGATCTTACTTCTTGGTTTCAGGTCCATGATGGCTGGTTTTAATTATTCCACGGGTTCATTCAGCAGGTCCATAAACTCGGTGGTGTTGGCCTCGAGCTGGTATACCACTTTTTCCACTTTGGTGACCAGCACATTGTAGGCCAGGTAAGATATGATCCCTACCATCAGTCCGGCTACAGTGGTAACCATGGCCGTGTAGATGCCACTGGAGAGCAGGGTAATGTCGATATTGCTTCCTGCATTGGCCATATCGTAGAAAGCACGGATCATTCCCATAACAGTTCCCAGAAACCCCATCATGGGAGCTGCTCCGGCAGCGGTAGCCAGGGTGGGCAGACCCTTTTCCAGCTTGGAGATCTCCAGTTTGCCCACGTTTTCAATGGCGGCATTGATATCATTCAGGGGCCTGCCGATGCGCTGGATGCCCTTTTCTATCATGCGGGCTACCGGATTATCGATGGTCTGGCAGAGTGTCAGGGCTGAATCTACTTTGTCGTCGTGTATATAGTCCTTGATCTTGTTCATGAAGTTGATGTCCGTTTTAGAGGCTCGGGTAATAGCGAAATAGCGCTCGACAAAGATGTAGATGGCCAGAACCGAGAGGATTAGGATGGGCAGCATGATCCAACCTCCCTTAAGGGCGAGTTCCCAAAAGGAAAGGGTCAGTTCGCCGGGGGCTTCTCCCTGGGCTGCCGTAGAGAGGGTATCTTGTACCTGGGTTTGCAAGAATGTCAGTGGAATCATAAACGTCACTTTTTTGTTTTAGCAGCAAAAATAATAAACTATTCCTTGTTCGCTTGTTCTTTTTTCTTTTTGGATGATAAATCCCTGGCAATATTTCGGAGCAGTTCTTTGAAGCTGTTGAATTCTTGCCGGTAGAACAGACCTGCACCCTGGATATATCGCGTCTCTTCATAGATAAGCCGGTCGCTGTTGCGGTTAAAAAATTTCAGCCGCAGCTTGCCGTTGGGGGTCAGCTTCCAGTCAACCCTGAAATCGCCCACCAGCTCACTGGCCTTCTGATATTTGCCCGATGTGCCGACGTTGCCATTGATGATCAGCCGGTTGTTGAGCAATTGGGTGGATAGAGCCACTTCCATTTGGTCCTTGGATATCTCATCCCCTGGCTGATAATTCACTCCGATATCCCAATTGTTGGATATTTGCGAGAGCCAATGACTCAGTTGGTTCGAGAGCAGTTCGCTGGTGGTGAAGGCCATTCCGGTAGCTCCCATGTCCAGGGCTTCCGATTGCCCTGCCAGATACTGTTGCGAGGGCATGAAAGTGTTGAGGACCAGCAGGGAAAGGAATTGCTTGTTCAGCTCCTCCTCGGTATTGATGGCGCTTTGAAGCCTTGCCCGGGTGCTTTCGTCTGCGGTAGGCAGGTTGATGTCAAACTGGATGTTGGGATTATCAAGTTTCTCGGTGAGCTGGATCTTGCATTCCACCGGTATTCTTTTGTTGTAGAAGCTGGTGGTGTCCATGAACAGGTTGTTCAGTGCGGTTCTTAGGTTGTATACAGCCGTGATATTGATGTCGGCATCCTGGGGTTTGCCGTTCCAAATGATCTGGCTGCCCTGTTGGATTTCAAATTCCTTGTTGATCACATTCTTCAGGGAGAACATATAATCTCCCTCCTCAATGGTATAATTGCCGTAGATTCGAAAGTCACCGCTGTTGTCCACTTCCATGTTGAGGTTGCCCCTCCCGCTGGCCTCGATGATATCGCGCAGCTCTGGATCGAATATCAGTCTGGTTTTTGCCTGAGGGGTCACTTCCAGGTCGATGTTCATGCTCAGGCCGGAGAGGTTGGGCCGGTAGGTCTCCTGATTTTTGGTCGGTTGCGACTGTTGCCGGGAATTGCCTACAAAAGTAATGAAACGTGTTTTCTGGCTTCTTCCCCGGTCTCCCACTGGAAGATTGATCCGAGTGTCATCTTCGGTACTCAGGGAGGCATCTATGTTCAAGTCTTTGGTTTGTGTATTGCCCTCGATATTCACCAGCCCGCTTGCAAAAGCATCCCCGTAATAAATGCTGTTTTCAAGTCCGGTGGTATTCAGGGCACGGAGCTCACTGGCATCGATGATGAAGGTATAGTCGATGTTTTTCATGCTGTGAAAGCGGATCCTTCCGTCCACATTTGCGGTCTGCCCCTTGTTGTCGGTTACCTCCACTTCATTGAAAAGCAGCGTATTGTCGGATACATCCAGTATGTGCGTTAAATGGTATTCGGTTTGAAGGTAATCGATGGTGAAGGAGGTTTTCTGCGCGGATAAACGCCCGTTGAAAACCGGATAACGGGTGGTGCCTGTAATATCCAGGTGTCCGCTGACGGCCCCGTTAAAGTCGGAGAAGGCTTTTTGCAGTATGGGATTCAAAGCCGCCATTCTCAGTTTGTCCAGGTTCAGGTCAAATTGAATGCTTTGGTCCTTGGGCTTGTAGTTGCCTGCCAGATCAATGGTTTTTAAGGTACCTCTCTTGCTTTCCAGGTTCAGGGCAATGGTTGTATCCTGATTGCTCCAGTGGCTTTTTATTCGGGTTTGGCCAATCTTCTGGTGATTGACCGAGAGGGTGTCTATCATCAGGTTCGAACGGAAGGAGGGTTCTTTATAGAGGTTCGAAAGCGTGGCGCTTCCGTGGAGCGACCCGTTAAATATCAAGTGGCCTTTAGGGAACAGGATGTTGGCATAATCCAGTGATATGTCGGAGAAGTTCATCTCGAGGGTATCGGTGGGATTTTTGGTGATGCGCCCGTCAACATAGATGCGCTGCTGCTTGTGGTAAAAGCTTAGGTTGTTGAAATTGAAGCTACTGGAGTCAATGATGACGGAACTTTGCGATAGATGCCAGGTTTCATTGTTGAGGTTTACCTCCCCTGGCAAAAGAAAAATATGGGTTTTCAGATTCCCCGTATATTGGTTGCGATCCAGTTCGATCAGGGAGATCAGTTCGCCTTTCAGGGTGTACTGGCCAGGTTGATCCCATTGCACCAGGAGCTTGGATTTGTTTTCCCCGGTGAGTGATTGCAGCCGGAACTGATGAAAATACTCGGTGGGCTTTTCCGACAAGGTACTGACCTGGTCAAAATCGATGTTCAGGGCGAAGATGGTGTCCTGAGAACGACTGTCCAGGCTGATATTTTCGAAGTTCCAATCTTTAAACTCAAGGTTTTTGCTTTGAGCGGTCAGATGAAACGATTTGGTCTCACCTCCCTGGTAGTCCAGTTTTACCTTGCTGCTGTCGGCCACTTTTAAACTGGGAAGGAATAGTTTGGTGATGGGAGCGGTATGGTTCAGGTCGATGGCTAGTTCAAAGTCGTTTTGATAGGGGACCGAAGCGGTGTCCCTGGGGCCCCGTATAAAAACGGGCAGATAGGAAAAGGCAAGGTTCTTGAGTGACTGGTAAACAGTGGTGGATCTGTATTTGCCCACGAGTTTGGCTTCCAGGTAATCGGAAGCCAGGGAGACCCTGTGGGTGTCCTGTCTGTGGAGGGCATCAATTTTCAGGTTGTCGAATCGCAGGATTTTCTCGTTCCTAACCAGCTTGCCCTGGCTCAGGCGGATGGTTCCACTGGCATTATCGAGGCTGTTTCCTTTGAATTTTGAGATCAGGTTCAGGGAAAGATTGGCCGATGTATCTTTCGGGGAGAGATTCAGTTTGTGAAGTTTGGCCTTCGCCAGTTCTGCCTGGAAGTCAAAGACCGGTACATCTCCCGAAAAATCGATGCCACCCTGAAAGTCTAATTGGACGTTGGGATCCTCGACAGAGAGTGAGCCATCATATTTCCTGTCGGTGAGCAGTCCGTCCAGCCGGATGTTTTCGTAATTATACCGGTTGATCTCCAGCTTTTTGATGTTGCCATCGGTTTGGGCCCGGAAACCCTCTTTCAGGATGGAGCCTTTTACTTGCATGTCCATGCTGAATTTTCCGAAGTTTTCTTCGTTTTCCAGCAGTCCGCCAATATCGAAGTCCCGTGTTTTCAGGTTCCCGTTCATTGCCAGGCCCTCCATTTGCCGTGGCTGGATCAACAAGTCGGTGGATATCTCCCCCAGGTTGGTGTTCATGGTACCATAAGCCACAAAATCATCGATAAACCCGGTGAAGTTGCCTTCATATCTTATGCGCCCCAGGTTGCTGAAGGCATCGGGCAGGCTGATCTTTTTGTTTTCCGGGAGAAAACGGTTGATGACCTTCAGATCCTGCATGCCGGTATAGAAATGGTTCATGTCAATATACATGAAGGTTCTGGAAATATCCGGTAAGCCGTCCAGCGAGAAGTCCGTTAAGAGCTCAGTCTTCGAGCCGAGCCCCAGATGCACCTGATCACCCTTCAGGTTATTGATTCTACCCCGGATATGGCCCGAAATGGTGAATTGTTTGTCCGGAGCTTTACGGAAGATCTGTGAAAAACAGGCCAGGTCATTGAATGCTATCCGGGAGGGATTGATGGAGATATCAAAACGAAGTTTGTTGAAAGGAGGTTTAAAACCTGCGTACTGATGGTGCGTGATCCGGATCGAGTCGGTCTTGAAGCTGGTGGAGGGGGTCAGCACCGAAAAGTTTCTGAGATCAATGAATTTTTGGTTCAGTTTCAAACCGGTGGTCAGGTTTTTTACCGTCAGCCCCGAGAGTTCGTCAAAGGAGAGTTTTTTTATGTTCATCTTTACCCGGCCGCTGTCTGCATTGAGCCCCTCAATAATCAGATCCAGGTTATTGATCCACAGGTGGTTCGGGTCTACCACGGGGGTGGCATCGGGCTTATGATTGGTATGGTAGGTGAGGGTGGAATTGCTGATGCGTATGTTTTGGGAGCGGATATGCATCCGGGGTTTGGTCGTATCTTTTCTTTTCAGGGCCTGGAGCAGAAAATGGATGTTGATGTTTTTGGATGTGTCGTTATATAATTTGATGCGGGCATCTTCAAGGGCCAGCTCCTCAAAGAACAACTCCCGGTTTTTTAGGCTCAGATAATTGAGATTGCCGGTGATGCGCTTCGAATAGATGAGGCTGTCGCCTTTTTGGTCTTGTACATAAACATCCTCCAGGACAACCTTGTTAAAAAGTGTGTAGTAGGCGGATTTAACCTTTATTTGGGCATTGAGACGGGTGGAGAATTTTTCAGACAGTACATCAACCAGATAATTTTGTACGTCCTGATTCTTTAACAGAAAAAAACCGATGGTCGGCAAAAATAGGCTCACCAAAAACAATAACACCAGTATTTTGTAAATTTTTTTGATAGTTTTGCTCATTTATATAATATACAATACTAGACAAACGCAAAGAAACAAAAAATAGTCTTAATTATAAATACATAAACCATACCATAGATGGCAGTTACCATATTGGGCATAGAATCTTCCTGCGATGATACCTCCGCAGCCATCCTGCGCGATGGGCATCTGTATTCCAATGTCATATCCGGCCAGGATGTGCACCGGAACTATGGGGGTGTGGTGCCGGAGCTGGCATCCCGGGCTCATCAGCAACATATCATCCCGGTAGTGGATCAGGCATTCCAACAAGCGGGTATTTTAAAAGAAGAAATCGATGCGGTGGCGTTCACACAGGGGCCTGGTTTGCTGGGATCTCTGATGGTAGGGTCATCCTTTGCCAAATCCTTTTCCCTTTCACAGGCAATACCCTTGATAGGTGTGAACCACCTGCAGGCACATATTCTGGCCCATTTTATAAAAGACCCCGAAAAACAGGGCCGCGACACGCCCCGTTTTCCTTTTCTTTGCCTGTTGGTTAGCGGAGGACATACCCAGCTCACTGTAGTCAGAGACCATCTGGATATGGAGATCATCGGTGAAACCATTGATGATGCTGCCGGCGAAGCTTTTGACAAGTGTGGTAAGATTATGGATCTGCCTTATCCGGCCGGCCCCATCATCGACAAGAAAGCCCAGTTGGGCAATCCGCACGCATTCGAATTTACCCGTCCTAAAATTGAGGAGCTGAATTATAGCTTCAGCGGACTCAAGACAGCCTTCCTTTACTTCCTTCGCGATCAGGTCAAACAGGACAAGGATTTTATCAGCAATAACTTCAATGATCTGTGTGCTTCCCTCCAGTATACCATTATTGATATCCTGATGGACAAGCTGATCCAGGCTGCCCAGCAGACAGGAATCCGGGAAGTTGGCATAGCCGGTGGTGTATCCGCAAATTCCGGATTGAAGGACGCCATTCATCAGGCAGCTCAAAAACACAACTGGAAGGTGCATATCCCGCGCTTTGAATACACTATGGACAATGCTGCCATGATCGCCATGACCGGGTATTATAAATATCTGAATGAAGATTTTTCCGGAATAGACGTTGTGCCTCAGGCGCGATTTAAATATTGATCCGATTTTTTTGATGGGCCTTTTCCGGATGATCCTCCTTTTCCCTCTTCATTTCCGCTTTTTTTGTAGGTGTTGCAGAGCATATCATCATTTTGTAAACCATAACAAAAGTCATTTGTAACCCCCTTTAAGAGTAATATTATTGCACTTTATTTTATCATGCAACAATAAAGGAGAAAGAGATATGAAATCGAAATCATTATTACTGGAGGGTTATCAATCCGTTATAGATAATGGACGCAATCATTCTATTGTGACAGATCTGCCAAATGGTGCCAATGTGGGTGCCAGTGCCCTGGAATTAACCGTGATGAGCCTGGCTGGCTGCATTTCTACTATATTTAAGACCACTGCTGAAAAGATGCGGTTGAATGCAGAACGTGTGGAAGTGAATATGGATGCCGAGAAAGGTTCGGATACCATTAGCAAAGTACGCTACCATGTAAGGGTAAAATCCGATTCTTCCAGGGAACAGCTGCAGAAGTGCCTGGATCTTACTCTGAAAAATTGCCCGGTAGGGGTGCTTTTCGAAAAGGCAGGCGTTGAGATCGAAGGCGAACTGGAAAAAATTCAATAATTTTTGCTATTGCCAGCTTCCCCAACCCCAATCCCGCCCGGGCGGGACTGGGGTTGTTTATTTAAACGGGTAGTATCGGATATGTGTTTGAAAATTCTATCTTTGCCCTGAAGAATCAAAAGGATCATTTTAAGAGGATCATACATATGGCCAAACAAAAACCTACCATACCGAAAGGAACCAGGGACTTTCCACCCTCAGTGATGGTCAAGCGGAAATATATTTTCGATACCATTGAAGAGGCCTTCTGTAAGTATGCCTATCAACCGCTGGAAACTCCTTCCATGGAGAACCTGTCCACATTGATGGGAAAGTACGGGGAAGAAGGCGATCAGTTGCTTTTCAGAATACTCGATTCAGGGGATTTTCTCAGGGGAAAGGCATCCGAAATAGTAAAGGATCAGTGGAACAAAGGGAGTGCATCGATCAGTGCCGCTTTGAGGAATCAGATCGCCGAAAAAGGCTTACGTTATGACCTGACGGTTCCTTTTGCACGTTTTGTGGTTCAGCACCGCAACGAATTGACCTTTCCATTCAAACGTTATCAGATCCAGCCGGTATGGCGGGCTGATAAGCCACAGAAGGGGCGATACCGGGAGTTTTATCAGTGTGATGGGGATGTGATCGGCACCGATTCCCTGCTCAATGAAGTCGAACTGATTCAGATCATCGATGAGGTTTTTACCCGGTTGGGGCTGGATGTGACCATCAAGATCAACAACCGGAAGATACTCAAAGGCTTGGCCGAGCATATCGAACAACCTGACAAGTTTATGGATCTGACCATGTCCATTGATAAGCTGGATAAGATGGGTCATGAAGGAGTGAAACAGGAGATGCAGCAAAGAGGCATCACCCCGGAGGCGGTGGAGAAGATCACACCCTTTTTGTTTTTGGAAGGCAGCAACAGTGAAAAACTGGAGAGCCTGCGCAGGATGATGTTTCAGGAAGAAGGTGGGAAAGGTATAGAAGAGAGCCAGGAGATCCTGGAATATGCTGATGTTTTGAAGCTTAACAACGTCCTGGAGTTTGATCCCAAACTGGCCCGCGGACTGGATTACTATACGGGTACCATTTTTGAGGTCCAGACCAATGAGATGGAGATGGGCAGCATATGCGGGGGAGGACGTTACGATGATCTCACCGGTGTTTTCGGGCTGAAGGATGTATCCGGGGTGGGCATATCCTTTGGTGCGGAGCGGATCTTTGATGTCATGGAAAGGCTCGCTCGGTTTCCCAAACGCATGCAGCCATCAGCCCGGATCATGTTTGTAAATTTTGGCAGGAAGGAGGCGCGCAAAGCCTTGGAGGTGCTGCAGGCGCTTCGCCAGGCGAGCATTGAATCGGAGATATACCCCGATGCCGCCAAAATGAAAAAACAAATGAGTTACGCCAATAACAAATCCATAGCTTATGTAGGTATGATAGGTGAAGACGAAATAGATAAGGGGGTGATCACGGTAAAGAACATGGAGACCGGCGAGCAGAAGCAGGTGGATCTGGAGGAGCTGAAAGCACTTTTGAGCGGGTAAGGTTCATGCCTGATTCAACCCGCCACAATCTATATCATGAGGACCACGGATTAGGACCTTTTGCCGGATTTCCGGTCTCGGTTATTTTTTCGGGTATCTGATGAGCTTCAAAATTTGGCCCTATTATGGAAACAAAGCATTATATATCTACCAGCGAGCTTTCCTTCGACCGGGTTCGTGAGATACTGGAAGGGGAGTATGAGCTGGAGCTATCGCAGGAAGCGCAGGATCGGATTGTCTATTGCCGGAATTATTTGAATGACAAGCTAAAGCAATCCGAGAATCCGATTTACGGTATCAATACGGGGTTTGGAAGCTTATGCAACCGTTCTATCTCTTCGGAAGATCTGGGTAAGCTGCAGGAGAACCTTGTCAAGTCTCATGCCTGTGGCACAGGCAAGGAGATTTCCTCTACCATTGTTCGTTTGATGATGCTTCTGAAGATACAGGCGCTTTCCTATGGCCATTCAGGTGTTCAGCTATCCACTGTTCAGCGGTTGGTAGATTTTTTCAATGCGGGTATTGTCCCGGTTGTATATGAATATGGTTCGCTTGGTGCATCAGGCGATCTGGCCCCTCTGGCACATATGTCCCTGCCCCTGATCGGTGAAGGACAAGTGTGGTATAAAGGAGAAAAACGCCATTCAGGCGAGGTGCTGCAGGAGTTGGGATGGAAGCCTGTGCGCCTGATGTCGAAGGAAGGACTGGCCCTGTTAAATGGGACCCAGTTCATGAGTGCTTTTGCCGCCTGGTCGGTGATACAGACCCGCCGCCTGGCACGCCTGGCCGATATGGTGGCCGCATTGTCGCTGGATGCTTTTGACGGCCGCATAGAGCCCTTCCATGATGCGGTTAACCGCATTCGCAAGCAGGAAGGACAGATAGAGACTGCCAGGCAAATCAGGAATATTCTTAAGGACAGCGAAATGATACAGCGGAGCAAGAACCATGTGCAGGATCCCTATTCCTTCCGGTGTGTGCCCCAGGTACATGGAGCCACGCGTGATACCATTCAATATGCCGAAGGAGTTATTCTCCGGGAGATAAATGCTGTCACCGATAATCCAACCATTCTGCCCGGGGAAGACATGATTATCTCGGCCGGCAACTTCCATGGCCAACCCCTGGCCTTGGCTATGGATTATATGAGCATTGCCCTCTCTGAACTTGGCAACATATCCGAACGTAGAACCTATCAGCTTCTCTCGGGCAAAAGAGGATTGCCTTCTTTCCTTATTGCTAATCCCGGACTGAATTCCGGATTTATGATCCCCCAATATGCTTCGGCCTCCATGGTGAGCCGTAACAAACAGCTGGCTGCTCCTGCTTCGGTTGATTCTATAGAGTCTTCCCAGGGTCAGGAAGACCATGTGAGCATGGGAGCCAATTCAGCTACCAAACTCTATGAGGTGGTGCTCAACCTGGAGCGCATCCTCGCCATCGAGCTTTTTAATGCCGCACAGGCCCTGGAGTTTAGAAGGCCTGCTAAAACCTCTCCTTATCTTGAGCAGTGGATATCGCAGTACAGGCATCGCGTGCCATTTATCAGGAATGACCGGGTCATGTACGAACACATCAACGAAACCATCGCTTTTCTCAGGCAAGTGGATGGGCAGAGCCTGAAGTAAAAGTTTGCAGGCAATGATCCCGGATGCACTATTCAGATCCGGGGTACATTCTTCCTCATGCTGTCCAGTCCTTGTTTTAGCCCCTCCTTGAGTCCTTTGACGGTTTTCCGGTGCAGCTCGATCAGGTGGTGGCCGTTTTTCTTGCCGGGCACCTGATAGATCTCATCAATCAAATTCCTGTATTTATCGTATATTACATCTCTTTTGAGCTTCTGGGTGAAAGACAGCTCACCGGTATCGGGGCTCCACTCCTCACACACCAGGCGAAACCGCTGGATCTTTTCCGTATCTCCCAACTCCTGGTTGTATTTGTTCACCTCCTTCTGATAACGGGCAATGACATCGGGATGGCTCACCAACTCTTTGTTATCCCGGTACCTCAATCCCAGCCGTACGGCCCAGAAAAAAATCACTTTTTTTATATAAGGCAGATTTTTGCCTTTGCCCAGGATGGTATCGTAAACCTTTTCCAGCAGTCTGGGCACCGTATTGAAGATATGGGGCTTCACATCTTTCAGGTCCCGGCTGATGGAGCCCAGGCTCTCGGCATAGTAGATGCTGATGCCTTTGTACTGCATGCGGTAATTCATCATGCGCTCATAAACATGGCAAAGAGGAAGGAAACTGAGGGCTCTGTGTTGGTAGCCGAGCTTGTGCGCTTTGGAAGTGCTCACCAGGTTGCTCACCAGATTCCGGTGGGACAGCATAACCCCCCTTGGGATCACCGGTGGTGCCTGAAGTATATATCAAAGTAACCATCTCGTCCGGATCAATGCTGCTGCGTATTTCCCTTACCTGCTGGCGGTAGGTGCCCTCATGGTTGCGCCCCGCTTCAATAATCTCTACCCAGCTGCGTGTACCCTCCACCTCATCAAAGGAAAAGATATCCCGAATCTTCCGGCTTTTCCTGATTATGGGGCGCACCTTGTTATATATGTTTTTATTGCTGATGATAACACCTTTGACCTCTGAATGGTTCAGGATATAACGATAGTCTTCCTGGCTGATAGTAGGATAAATGGGAACATGCACGATGCCTGCCTGTGCCATGCCCATATCTACGAAGTTCCATTCCGGGCGATTGTTGGCTATGGTGGCGATCTTATCGCCCTTCTTATATCCCATGCTTAAAAGCCCGTAGCTTACATAATCAGCATACTGGGCATACTCAGGCGTGCTGTAGGTGACCCACTTTCCATTTTGTTTTCCGGCGAGTATATCTTCTTTGGGGGGCTCTCGATTGAGTCGTTCGAGGATGTCAAATGTTCTGCTTACCGCAATATGAGCTCTTTAATGGGGTTATCAAAGCAAATATATAAATTTTTTTAATAACTCTTTGTCGCCTGTCCAGCCCCAGGTAAAAGCCGTTTCATTTATTGTTGAATTTCTTGATCTTTTACAGTATATTCAACAAATCCCTGCTGTGTGATGTTTGAATGCCTTGGAAAATATACTATAAACTACGTCTAGCCTTAAACCCACATGCTATGAAAAAAACTGTTATTGCTTTATTGCTCATCCTAGCCGTACAGGCCTCCGGTGTCTCAGGACAATCCTTCGAAGGCAGACTAAAAGATGATGCCCGCTCAGGTGTGGCGGATAAGCCAGCATACCGGATATTTACCTCCGGGGGGAAGATGGTGGATTATCAACAAATGCAGGCGACCCTGAATCAAAAGGATATAGTTTTTTTCGGAGAGCTGCACAACAATCCCATCGCCCATTGGCTTCAGCTCGAATTAACCGTCGACCTGCACCGCAAACAAGGAGATAATATGGTGCTCGGTGCCGAGATGTTTGAAGCAGATGATCAGCTGATCCTCAATGAATACCTGAATGGCACGATCCGTGAAAAGAACTTCAAAGAAGAGGCCGGGTTATGGAGCAACTATAAAACCGATTACCGGCCGTTGGTGGAGTACGCCCGTGAAAACGCATTGCCCTTTATTGCAACCAATATACCCCGCAGGTATGCTTCGTTAGTGGCGCAAAGTGGCTTTGAAGGCCTGGAGGATCTTACCGAATTGGCCAGGGAATATATTGCTCCCTTACCCATTCCATATGATCCCGATCTTCCCGGATATAAGAATATGTTGAAGATGAAACATATGCCGGGGATGGAGCGACAGGCCGGGAACTTACCCAAGGCTCAGGCCATCAAGGATGCTACCATGGCCCACTTCATTCTGGAAAACTGGGAAGAAGACGGGTTGTTTTTGCACTACAACGGTACCTATCATTCCAACAACAAAGAGGGCATTGTTTGGTATATCCGTCAGTATGCCGAAGGATTGCAGGTTGGCACAATCGCCACTGTCCGGCAGGATCAGCTGGATAAACTCTCAGACAGGAATCAGGGTGTGGCCGATTTTATCCTGGTGGTGACGGGGAATATGACGAAGACGCACTGAAGAGATGATTGAATGAGGCTGAGGCGAAGGCTAAGGCTAAGAAGGAGGGAAGATTTTTAACTCATGAATTGTTCAATTGACCTTTTAACCTGAAACCTTCCAACATTCTAACTTTCCAACCTTCCGACAATTTAACAAATTCAACAATTCAGAAAAAATTTAACAATTTTCCTTCTTCTCTTCTATTCAAGTATTTACGCATTCACGCATTCACGCATTTTCCTTCGCCTTAGCCTTTAATCTTCTCCAACACCATCTTCCTTCCCTTCTCCAGGGCGGCTCCCAGCCCATCGGTATTCTTTCCGCCCGCAGTGGCGAAGAAGGGTTGACCTCCGCCGCCGCCTTTGATCTCCGTGGCGGCTTCGCGGATGATCTCGTTGGCATCCAAATTCTTATCCTTGACCAGGTTTTCCGAGATCATCAGTGATAGATTCGCCTTACCTTTGATATTAGCGCCCAGCAGCAGCACCAGGTTATCCACCTCGTTTTTCATTTGGAAGGCCATGTCCTTCATGGCTCCTGCCGAATCGATGTCGATGATCGAGGCGATGTAGTTGATCCCGTCGATGGGTTCGCTGTGGTTGAGCAGATCCTGCTTCAGGTTGTTGACCTTGTCCTGGAGCAGCTTTTCAATTTGTTTGTTCAGTTTTGTATTGTCCTGTATGAGTTTATCTATACTATCAGGCAAATTGGAAGGATTGTTCATCAGGCTGCGCACTTGTTCCAGAGCCCGGAGGTTTTTCCTTACGTATTCCTCTGCCTTGTCGGCCGTAACAGCCTCTATCCTTCGAATGCCTGCCGATACGGCTGACTCGGATGTGATTTTGAACAACCCGATCTGGCCGGTGGCCTCGACGTGTGTTCCGCCACAGAGTTCCGTTATGTCTCCAAATTGTATCACCCGCACCCGATCGCCATATTTTTCACCGAAAAGCGCCGTGGCCCCCATCTTTTTGGCTTCCTCGAAGGGAACATTTCTTTTCTCCTGGCGGGGGAAGTTTCTTCGAATGTAGTAATTGACGATCTTCTCAACCTTCTCCAATTCCGCTCTGGTGATCTTCTGAAAGTGCGAAAAGTCAAACCTCAGATAATCCGGATGGACCAGTGAGCCTTTCTGTTCAACGTGACTGCCCAGTACCTCTTTCAGGGCATGGTGCAGCAGGTGTGTACCTGTGTGGTTGTTCGCTGTTTTTCTTCTTTCTTCACTGCTGACTACAGCCCGGAAAGTTACTGATGGATCGGAAGGCAGCGATTTGGAGTAGTGTACGGTTTGATTGTGCTCTTTTCTGGTATCGAGGATGGGGGTTTTTTCTCCCTGATATTCAATGTAACCGGTGTCGCCTACCTGTCCGCCCGACTCGGCGTAGAAGGGTGTATGGTTGAATATCAGTTGATACATTTCTTTACCCTTTGATTTGATTTTTCTGTATTTGGTGATCTGAACCTCCGTGTCGAGGGTATCGTAACCGATGAACGGTTCCTGCTCCTGGTCGGCCAGGGTATACCAGTCGCCGGCTTCTATTTTAGTAGCCTGACGTGAACGGTTTTTTTGGGCTTGCAGTTGCTGATCGAAGCCTTCTTTGTCAACCTCCAGATCCCGTTCTTTCAGAATAAGCTCGGTCAGGTCCAGGGGAAATCCATAGGTGTCGTAGAGCTCGAAAGCTGTTTTGCCATCCACTTGTTTCTCTCCGGCAGCCAGTGTTTTAGCGATTACCCCATCCAGCAGCTTGATGCCGGTATCCAATGTTTTCAGGAAGGCCTGCTCTTCTTCCCGGATTACTTTTTCGATCAGCTCCCGCTGGGATTTCAACTCGGGGTAAGCTTCCCCCATCACCTCGATTAGCGTGGGAAGAAGCCGGTAGATGAATGGCTCTTTAAAGTTCAGGTAAGTGTAGCCGTAACGTACGGCCCGCCGGAGGATACGACGGATAACATATCCGGCCTTGTTGTTGGAAGGCAATTGGCCGTCGGCAATGGAAAAGCTGATGGCACGCAGGTGATCGGCCACTACCCGCATGGCTACATCCCTCATGGGTTCTTCCCCGTATTTTTTTCCTGCCAGAGCCGATAACTCCTGTATGATGGGCTGGAAGATATCCGTTTCATAGTTGGATGCCTGGTCCTGCATCACCAGACAGAGCCTTTCAAATCCCATTCCTGTATCCACATGTTTCTCGGGAAGCGATTCCAGCTGACCGTTGGCCTTGCTGTTGAACTGGATGAATACCAGGTTCCATAACTCGATGACCATGGGGTGATCCTGGTTGACCAGCTCCCGGCCCGGTAACTTTTTGCGTTCCTGCTCATTCCTCAGGTCGATGTGTATCTCCGAACAGGGACCACAGGGTCCTGTATCCCCCATTTCCCAGAAGTTATCCTTACGCGAACCATAAAGGATCCTTTCTTCAGGGAGATGGTTCTTCCAATGCGAGCGGGACGCTTCGTCGGCATCCAGTCCGTTGTTCGCGTCGCCCTCAAAAACAGTGGCGTAAAGGCGGTGATGAGATATGCCCAGAACGTCTACCAGGAATTCATAGGCCCAGGCGATGGCTTCTTCTTTGAAGTAGTCTCCAAATGACCAGTTGCCCAACATTTCAAACATGGTATGGTGATAAGTGTCGTGGCCAACTTCCTCCAGATCATTATGCTTTCCTGATACCCGCATGCATTTCTGAGAATCAACCACTCTCTTGTTTTTCGGATTCTCGTTGCCCAGGAATATATCTTTGAATTGATTCATACCTGCATTGATGAACATAAGGGTGGGATCATCCTTTACCACCATAGGAGCGGATGAAACAATCTGATGATTTTTCTCGTAGAAGAAATTCAAGAACGCCTCTCTGATTTCTTTTGACTTCATAAATCACTATTTTAAAAAATTTTATGGTGTCTTAATTGATATATTTTGTAAAGCTATTTTTGCGAAAATATTTTGTAAAATTAAATAAATCGTTTAGATTTGCTACACAAGCACAATTATCTGTTGTAAATTACCCGAGATATGGCAAAAATAAAATATCGTTTCGACCCCCACACACTTACATATAAAAAAATTAACCGCACCTCCCGAAAGAACATGCTCCAGGCGCTTGTTTTCTTTTCTATATCTATACTGATGGCTGTAGCCTTTCATCTATTTTTTACTTCCCATCTTGCCACTCCCAAAGAACAGCGTCTTCAAGAGAAAAATGAATCTTTGCAGTTCAAATATAAAATGCTCGAAAGAAAGATCAGCCACGTCAATGAAACACTGAATAAGATCGAGCAGAGGGATGACAATCTGTACCGACCCATCTTTGAACTCGAACAGATTCCCAATCAGTTCCGGGAAGCAGGAGTGGGTGGTGTCAACCGCTATGATGAGTTGAAGAAATATTCGCAGTCGGAAAACATCATTTCGGTGGCCAAGAAGTTGGATAAGGTTAAGAAAAAGCTTTATGTGCAATCGAAGTCGTTCGATGCCATCAAGAAGGAAGCCAGGGACAAAGAGTCCATGATCGCACATATCCCAGCCATACAGCCCATTGCCATTAAGGATTTTAGAAGGATCAGCGATTATTTTGGCAGGAGGCGGGACCCTTTTACCGGTAAGATCCGCATGCATCGGGGAATGGATTTTACAGGTCCTGTAGGCACTGATATTTATGCTACGGGTGATGGTGTGGTAGTCAAGGCTGACTATTCTGCCTATGGATATGGCAAGGAGGTGGTGATCGATCATGGCTATGGCTATAAGACCATTTACGCTCATCTGCATGAAATTACAGTGGAACCGGGCGAGCAGGTGAGCCGGGGTGAAGTGATCGGCACCCTGGGAAATACCGGCCGTTCAACCGGCCCCCATTTGCATTATGAAGTGCGTAAAGGCCGGCGGGCCGTGGATCCCTTCAACTACTATTTCAACGATATTACTGCAGAACAGTATGAAAAGATGATTGCCGAGTCGGCAAAAAGCAGAAAACCCATGGACTAGCCTATGGCAATGTACAAATACAAATACAATCCACGTACGGTAAAGTATGAAAAGGTGAAGCTTACCTGGAAGGATAAGCTTCTCCGTTTTTTAACTTATTTTGCCGCCACGCTGGTACTGGGTCTTTTGTATAACCTGGTTTTCACCGCTTTCTTTGATACCCCCAAGGAAAAAGAGTTAATACGGGAGAACAATCAGCTGGAGCTCCAGTATGAGATATTGAACAAGAAGTTTGATTTGGTGGATAAGACCCTCAACGACCTGCAAAGGCGGGATAACAATATTTACCGGGTGATCTTTGAAACGGAGCCGATCCCTTCTTCCGTCAGGAAAGCGGGTTTTGGTGGCTCTGAAAGATACGATGAGCTCAGTGGGCTGGAGGATTCCGAGTTGGTGATCAAAACCGCCAGCCGACTCGACAATCTTTCCAAGCAACTCTACATCCAGTCCAAATCCTATGATGAGATCATCAACAAGGCGGAGAGCAAAGAAGAGATGCTTGCCTCTATTCCGGCTATACAGCCGGTCTCCAACAAGGATTTGACGCGCACTGCCTCCGGCTACGGATGGCGGATCCATCCCATATACAAGATCAAGAAATTGCACGAAGGCATGGATTTTACGGCACCCACCGGCACAGAAGTCTATGCTACGGGAGATGGTGTGGTGGAAACCGTTAAGAGCTCCTATCGGGGTTACGGCAAAAGGGTTGTGATCGACCATGGTTTCGGATACAAAACCCGGTATGCACATTTGAACAGCTTCAACGTAAGACGTGGCCAGGAGGTTAAACGGGGAGATGTGATCGGCTATGTTGGCAATTCGGGCCTTTCCACTGCACCCCACCTTCATTATGAAGTGGAAAATGGCAACGAAAAAGTGAATCCCATTCATTACTATTTCAATGACCTTTCGCCCGAGCAATATGAGAAGATGATATTTATTTCTAGCAACAGCGGACAATCCTTCGATTAAAAATATGGATCATTCTGGTAAGGCTTCACTGCGAATCATATTGCTGTTAGCCCCTGTGATATGGGGGTTTTTTATGTCTGCCACTCCCGGTGAGCCTTCCGGTTCATTCCCGGAGCATGGAGTGGGCGAGGATACGGTTGATTATGATAGCCTTACGGTAGAGCTCCTGATTCCTACCTTTTTGGGAAATAAACAACGCAACTACTATGGCCAGCAGCCTCCCGCATCCCTGGAAGTGAAGTGGCGCAAATATCTTGGCAAAGGGAAGACCGTTATTTCCCGTAAGATAGGTGAAAAAGAGTGGGAGGGAGCCGGATGGACCGGTCAGCCCTTATTGGTAGAAGAGGATAGTACCCTGTATCTCATCCAGGGGGCTTACGACCATCACCTCAGGAAAATAAGGGCCTCCGATGGCAAGACCATCTGGAAATATGCCTTCGATGATGTGATCAAGGGCACCGGAACACTGTGGTATAAGCCTGATTACCCGGAACCGGAAAACAGGCTGGTCATCCTGCAGGGCAGCCGTCTGGGAGTCGGTAATTACGTCGACAGCGATTATATCCCCAGCTATCGCGCCATCTCATACTTCACCGGAGAAGAGCTGTGGAGGCTGAATGTGAAGTGGACCCACAGCTATAGCCGCGATGTGGATGGCTCTGCACTTATGCTCAGAGATACCGCATACCTGGGCCTTGAAAATTCGCTGTTCACGGTTTTCAATCCCGACTATAAAGCCGCGAGCCGCAGGCAGGGCATGCTGCAACCCGAGATATACCAGGAACACCGGCTGTATGAGATGTCGGATGTGAAGGACCACGATTACAATGTGGTTACCGAATCATCCCCTTCCCTGTTAGACAAGAAGATATATGTTGCCTCCGGATCGGGCCATGTTTATGGCTATAATCTGAAGGAAGACCGCCTCGACTGGGATTTTTTCATCGGCTCCGACATGGACGGCTCTGCCGTGGTTACCGCCGACAGCAATTTGATGGTATCCGTCGAAAAACAATATATCGACGGCCGCGGGGGCATCTTTAAGCTCGACCCCTCACGCTCACCCGACGAAGCCGTGGTTTGGTATTATCCGGTGCCGGATGCAGAATTGCTTTCCTGGAAAGGGGGCGTCATCGGATCGGTGGGCATCAACGACAGTTATGCCCAAGCCGGTGATGACAAACTGGCTGCATTCCTGGGTATTGACGGTTACCTCTACGTGGTGAACCATCAGCAGCAAGTGCCCGGGAAAACGGTTTTCGGCCCCGACAGCCTTAGCCGGTATCCTATCCCCAGGCTGGTCTATAAGAGTAAAGTAGGACCTTCTATCTCTACACCGGTGTTTTTTGAAGACAAACTCCTGGTGGCCGGTTATTCAGGATTGTTTCTGTTTGAATACGATCAGGATAATCAATTTACCCTGAAGGACAAGTTCTCAGCTCCGTTCGAGGCAACACCGGTCGCATACAATGGCTGCATATATGTGGCCTCCAGGAACGGTTATTTATACTGTTTTTCACAATAAACCTCAGGTAAAGTCAAAGTGGATCATCCCAAATTCTCGCTATTATGCCCTATAAAGAAAAAAAGATAGAAAAACTGTATTACAGCATTGGAGAGGTAGCCGAGATGTTCGGCGTTAATACTTCCCTGATCCGTTATTGGGAAAAAGAGTTTGATATCATCAAGCCTAAGAAGAACAAAAAGGGCAACCGCTATTTTACCAAGGAGGATATTGAGAATTTTCATATCATCTATTACCTGGTCAAAGACCTGGGCATGACCCTGAAAGGAGCCCAGAAAAAACTTAAGGAAAACCGGGAGGGAACCATCTACACTTTTAAGATCGTGGAATCCCTGAAAGACATCCGCTCCATGCTGCTGGAGATCCGGGAAGACCTGGACAAATCCTGATCCGTGCTCCGGAAACTTTCTCCCCGACTACATTGTATTACAAAAAAAATGGTTATGTATATTCAAGAATTGGTGGACTTCTTAAATACCAATATACCCCTTGACATTCAGGAAGAATACGACAATTCCGGCTTGCTGGTGGGCGATACCCGCCAGCAACTCAAAGGTGTCCTTATATCTGTGGATGCCACCGAGGAAGTGATCGATGAGGCCATCGGCAAAGAGGCCAATTTTGTTCTGACACATCATCCGGTCATCTTCTCCGGTTTGAAAAACATCACAGGCAAAAATTATGTGGAACGCACGGTTATCAAGGCCATACGCAACAACATAGCCATCTATGCGGCTCATACCAGCCTCGATAACCTGAAGGACGGCATCAACTTTAAGATGGCTGATAAACTGGGTCTGAAAAATCAGACCATTTTGAAGCCCGCAAAAAATCAGCTTCTGAAGCTGGTGTTTTTTGTCCCCCGCGATCATGCCGATGCTGTGCGTAAGGCGGTTTTTGATACCGGAGCTGGCATCGTGGGCGATTATGAAGGATGCAGCTATAACCTCGATGGCAAGGGCTCATTCCGACCCGGCGAAGGCACCGATCCCTATGTCGGACAAATAGGTCAGATGCACTTTGAGGAGGAAACACGGGTGGAGACCTGGCTGCCCCGGCATAAAACCGGTCAGGTACTGAAGGCCATGAACCAGGCCCATCCCTACGAAGAAGTGGCCTATGACCTGTATCCGCTCCTGAATAGCGACAAGGAAACCGGTGCGGGGGTGATTGGTGAACTGGACGAAGAGGTACCGGAAAAAGAGTTTTTGGATCAATTGAAACAAACATTCAACGTTCCCATCATCAGACATACTAAACTGCTGTATTCATTCGTTAAACGCATTGCTTTATGCGGTGGCAGCGGAAGCTTTCTGCTGGAAGATGCCATTGCACAAGAAGCCGATGCTTTTGTCTCCGCCGATTTTAAATATCACAGATTTTTTGATGCCGAAGACAAGATCCTGATTGCTGACATGGGTCACTATGAAAGTGAAGCGGTGGCAAAAGATTTTTTTTATGAATTACTTAGAGAAAAATTTCATAATTTTGCGGTCCATTTATCTGAAATCAATACAAATCCCATAAATTATTTTTAATATGGCAGCCACAAAAAGTCAAAGATCTGAGACAACAGAATATAGCGTTGAAGATAAACTAAAGGCCCTTTACGAACTTCAAACCGTCGATTCCGCCATTGATAACATCAAAAGGCTGCGGGGAGAGCTTCCGCTGGAAGTCCAGGACCTGGAAGATGAGATTGCCGGTCTGGAAACCCGGTTGCAGAACTATGAGAAAGAGGTGAAGGAACTGGAGGATACCATCAGCAAGAAAGAGAATGAGATCAAGGAATCGGAAATGCTGATCGAGAAATATAAGAAACAGCAGAATAACGTCAGGAACAACCGGGAATATGAGGCTCTTTCCAAGGAGATCGAATTTCAGACCCTGGAGATTGAACTCAGACAGAAACATATAAAAGAACACAAAGATAAGATCGAGAAGCTCAACAAGAACGTCGAAGAATCCAAAAAGGAGCTGGATGAGCGAAAAGAAGATCTGAAGAATAAGAAAGAAGAGTTGGATTCAATCATAGACGAGACCAAAAAGGATGAAGAGAATCTGAATAACCGTTCTGAGGAGATCCGGCAGATCGTTGAACCCAGGCTACTGAACGCCTATAAAAGGATCCGCGACAATGCCCGAAACGGACTGGCTGTGGTGACCGTGGAGCGTGATGCCTGCGGCGGTTGCTTCAACAAGATCCCACCCCAGCGTCAGCTGGATATCCGCTCGCGCAAGAAGATTATCGTTTGTGAATATTGCGGCAGGATACTGGTAGACCCTGAAATGGCCGGGGAGATCTCTGAAAAAACCAAGAATACACAGCAGGGAACACAACTTTCTTAAAACAAGATTGATGAAGACACAAAAAAAGAGGCGGCCTCATGCAGACCGCCTCTTTTTTCTTTTGGGTCGTGGGATGGATTGTTAAATTGTCCAATTGTTGGATTGTTGAATAAGGCTAAGGCTAAGGCTGAGGCTAAGGCTAAGAAAGAAGAACGTTTTAACCTTCGAACCTGATATTTGAACCTGAAAATAGTCTTATTTCGCAACTTTAACCTTGTAGCTGACCTCAAACTTGCCCTTGGCGATGGCATTGAGCTTGTTACGAAGCATGCGTTTCTTCAGCGGTGCCACCTTGTCAGTAAACAAAACGCCTTGCAGGTGATCATACTCGTGCTGTATGATCCTGGCTGCAATGCCTACATATTCTTCTTCATGCTGATTGAAGTGGCGGTCGTAATAACGGATCCTGACTTTTTCCGGACGCACAATCTCCTCCCTCAGGTTGGGAATGCTCAAACAACCCTCTTCATAAGTCTTATCGTCGCCATGGCGCTCAAGGATCTCCGGATTGACGAAGGTGACCTTGAGATCCTTTAACGACGGGTCATCCTCTGCCAGGGGCGTTCCGTCGATAACAAAAATACGCACGGATTTCCCTACCTGGGGGGAGGCCAGACCGATGCCATCGGATTTGTACATGGTATCCCACAGGTTATCAATGAATTCCTCAAGTCCTTCTTCGTTTTGTTCTACCGGCCGGGCTACTTTTCTGAGTACCGGTGAACCGTATACATATATGGGCAATGTCATGGTGATTAGATGTTTTTGCGTTCCAAAAATGATTGTAATATGATCGTGGCAGAAATCCGGTCTACGTGGGACTTATTTTGCCTTTGCTTTTTTTTCATCCCACCCTGTATCATGGTATCCAATGCCATTTTTGATGTAAATCTTTCGTCCTCCAGTTCTACAGGTATCTCAGGGAATTGTTTCCGGAGTTTTTTCAGGAAGGGCCGGATGTATTCCACCGCCTCCGAGGCGGTGTTGTCCATTTGTTTGGGATAGCCTACAACGATCGACTCCACGTTTTCTTTGGCAAAATAATCGGCCAGATATTTCATGAGATCTTTTGGATGAACTGTATCCAAGGCGTTTGCGATCATCTTCATGGGATCGGTTACTGCCAGCCCTACCCGTTTTCTTCCGTAATCAATGGCTAAAATTCTTCCCAAAATGACTTGTGTTTATTTAAACAAATTATAAATTACAAAAGTAATGAAAATCTTGCAACGATGTTTAGGACATAGCCCAAAACATTTCTGGATATGGGTGGTCTTTAATGATCTGACCATACGGCTCTTGCTGTATCTTCAACGGATTATTTTGCCGGAAAATTGCAGGACTGTGGGCCTCATTTGAAATCGATGATCTAAATAACATTGTTATAGGCATCGAAGATGAGCAAGATGCCATCTGGCAAACGAGCTTTCCCGGTAATCCGTTTCAGGGTTTCATTAAACTGAAAGGGAGCCGGGGCGGATTGAGTCATGGAAAAGTCCCTTCGGCAGTGTGAACTGCATCAGGTTCAAAGGGTATGATCTCATCCCGTGGTTGGGCACCCCCCGTTTGAGTACTTCAAAGATATAAGAATAAAAAAAGCCGGTGACAAACACCGGCTCTTTTTATGATGAGGTAAACGATTTTTTAATTGTCTTCTACTTTCAATACATCTTTGATGGCTTTTTCGAGGGTTTCCCTGGGCAGAGCACCCTGGGCCATCTGTGGCTGCTCATCCTGGGGGATGAACAGAATAGACGGAATGCTTCTGATGCCAAACATGGCAGCCAACTCCTGCTGATCCTCCGTATCTATCTTAAAGACATCCAGTTTTCCTTCATATTCCTGGGCAAGTTCTTCCAGGATAGGGGATACGATCTTACAGGGCTGGCACCAGTCAGCATAAAAATCGATGATGGCCGGTTTATCTCCCTCAAATTTCCATTCCTGATTTTGCTCGAAATTGAAAACTTTTTCTTTAAATGTTTCTTTTGTCAAATGTTCAACCATTACTTCTTGATTTTATTATTAGTATTTAATGAATTAACAATACTGCTTCTTAAAAGTTCGATGCAAACTTTGCAAACCCCATACCAAAAAATTTGTTGGCGTATTCTTTTAGGTTTTTTTCAGCGCATAGCGCTGCGAGTGCTATTGTAAGCGCCAGGCCAGGATTATTTGCAACGCTTAGCTCAGCGCCCGTTGGTCTAAGCGATATCCTATGATATTCTAAGCGATCGGTTTATAAAAAAAACGCTACAGCATCGGGATTATTTTTTTTTATTTCCTGATGATGTTAACAATACTCCCGGGTGTCAGCGTGTTATGATCCCCCATAAGAAGCATTGATGCCTTGAACATTTTTTTAGAAGGGTTTGTTGATCACGCGGGGAAGCCTTGTGACTTTGATGAAAACCTTAAATGGATAGGGGTTTGTCGATTTTTGAAAAAAAATAATTTATTTTGCCTCAGGTTTCAATAACGGGAGCCGAGGTGCAATTTTGACATGCAAGCATAAACAAATTGTCATATTTAGATATGAAGAAACGTCTTGGTCATCCTATATTTCAGGTGGTATCGGATATCATCGAGGAGCAGGGGTTAACCGCCTTTGCCATAGGAGGATATGTACGTGATCTTTTATTGAAAAGACCTTCCAAAGATATAGATGTTGTGGTGCTGGGCAGCGGGATTGAGTTGGCCCGCCAAGTAGCCGACCGGCTGGGCATTCAGAATGTAAGTGTTTTCAAGAACTATGGTACGGCCATGCTTCAGTACCGGGATGTGGAAGTGGAATTTGTCGGAGCGCGCCGGGAGTCGTATCGCTATGATAGCCGAAAACCGGTGGTGGAAGACGGAACCCTGGAAGATGATCAAAAGAGGCGTGATTTTACAGTAAATGCCCTGGCAATATCCCTGAACCGTGACACCTATGGAGAGTTGGTGGATCCCTTTAACGGTTTGAAGGATCTGAAAGGGAAGACGCTCCGCACTCCGTTGGATCCGGAGCGCACATTTTCTGATGATCCCCTCAGGATGATGCGGGCCATACGCTTTGCCACCCAGCTTGACTTCGCTATTGGAGAAAAGACCCACCGGGGCATCGAAAACAACGCCTCCCGCATCAAAATTGTCTCGAATGAGAGGATCATGGAGGAGATGCACAAGATCCTGGCTTCTCCCCAACCTTCGGTAGGATTGCAACTGCTGGAGCAGTCAGGACTGTTGCGTCACTTCTTCCCTGAGCTTGCCGAGCTGAAAGGGGTAGAGGTAAAAGAGGGGCTGAGCCATAAGGATAATTTTTTGCATACCCTGAAAGTCCTGGACAATGTCAGCAAGATGAGCGACAAGCTTTGGCTCAGGTGGGCTGCACTTTTACACGATATAGGCAAGCCCCTGACCAGGCGTTTTTCCGGGGAACAGGGCTGGACCTTTCACGGGCATGATTATGTTGGATATAGGATGATACCGCGTATTTTCCGTCGACTCAAGCTGCCGATGAATGAAAAGATGAAGTATGTGCAGAAGCTGGTATTGCTTCATCTCAGACCCATTGCCCTGGTGGATGCCCAGGTGACTGATTCGGCTGTACGGCGTTTGCTATATGATGCCGGTGATGATGTGGAAGATTTGATGTTGTTGTGTGAGGCCGATATCACCTCCAAGAATGAAAAGCGCATTCAACGCTACCTGAGTAATTTCAAGCAGGTGCGACGCAAGATGAGGGAGATAGAGGAGAAGGACCGGGTTCGTAATTTTCAGCCCCCCATTACTGGCGAAGTGATCATGCATACCTTTGGCCTTAAGCCCAGCCGGGAAGTCGGAGTCATCAAGGATGCCATCAAGGAAGCCATCCTTGACGGGGTGATCGCCAACGATTATGATGAGGCATATCGATATATGCTGAAGAAAGGGGAGGAACTCGGGCTAAAGCCGGCGGAAGGGGAGTGATGCACACTATTTCATTTCCAGATCGAGGATAACGGGCAGGTGATCGCTGAACCCCCCGGAATATTTATATCCGGTATAGGTCCGGAAGGGTTTGATGCCTGGATAATGATCATCCTCAATAAGCAGGAAACCGGGGGCAAATATACGGGCCATACTCGTTGATGTGTATAATCCCTGTTGCGTTTTTCCGTACGATTCGTTGCATTTTGTCCCTGGCAGCAGCAAATTGCCTGACACAATGATTTGATCCAGTAATTGCCAGTGTGCTCTGTATTTTTGCGTCCCGATCGGTAGCGATCTCCAGCTGAAAGAGAGGTTGTAAAGCCTTTCTTTATCCGGGGTGCCTTCAAGCTTTAGGGCATTGAGGTGCTTGGTGAGGCATTCGGCACCGGGTGGGTCATTGAAGTCACCTGCGGCAACAATTCTGGCATCGGGTTCGGTGCAGTATATGGAGTCGATATGTTTTTTCAGTATGACTGCCGCCCGGTTTCTTTTGGCCTGTGTCTTAAGGGCCCCCTGCCATTTGGAAGGCCAATGGTTGAAAAATACATGCAGGGTATCCCGTCGTTTTATAAGGCCCTTGATATAGAGGATGTCGCGTGTAGAAAGGGACCCACCTTCCATCCGGACGGGGATGTACCGGTGAGAGATCACTTCCAAGCGTCCGGGGTGATATATGGCGGCAACATCCATGCCGCGCGGATCAGGGCTGTTTTTATGCAGGGTGCGGTAGGGGTGTTTGGACAGGGGTGTATGGTGGATCAGATCCTTCAGGACCCGGTGGTGTTCGACCTCGCAAACGCCTATCAAGTCGGGTAACTCCCAGCCACCTGTGGCCACGATCACCTTGTAGAGTCCCCGGATCTTTGTCCAGTAGCGGTAGGGCGTCCAGCCTCTTGCTCCATCGGGCAGAAAGGTGTCGTCCCCCGGATAGGGATCGTCGATCGTGTCGAAGGCATTTTCCAGGTTGTAAAAGACAAGGCGAAATCGTTTGTCACCATCTTCCGGTTTGGCGATGGCTGACTCCTGGCCGGGAGCTGTGAGGCTTATGGCACCTGTCAGGCAGACTGTCAGCCAAAAAGTCAGGAATCCTTTTCTCATGTTCATTCTTCCCTTGAACCGGTGCCCGGGATGTACTCGAAAGCTCCCAGGTCAGGCGCCTCGTCGGCAGTCCGGCTGTTATTGATGATGTCGGTAGGAAAGGCGTTGCCCGTTGCTATCTCGCCCTGATCGATGGCGGGAGAGAGGGTGTCGAGTCTGAAGTTGTCTTCCGGGATAGAGACAAATAAAGGGTCTTTGTTGACCAGCAGGTTTTCTGTTTTCCCTGCCGGCAGTGGATCTTCAGGATTGTTGCGGATCAGGCAGTGGCTGAAGAAGTAATTGGATGGTCCGGCGGGCTGAAAATCGAATCCGATTTCCTTGATTCTGTTTCCGTAGATGATGCAGTTGGTGAAGCGGGCCTTCTCCAGACCCCGGATCTGAGTGTTTTCACTGGAATCCAGGTAATAGTTGTTGAGGAACACCGAAGGGGTATTGCGGGTGCTGCCGGACCAATAATTGGCGAAGGTACAATGGTAGAACTCGTAGGAGCCACCCAGGGTAAGGGCCAGGGTATGGGCAGCGCAATCGGCAACGATGGTGTTGTCGGCCTTGATGGTGCTGCCCCGGGCCAGTATACCGGCATAGGTCATATGCATGATGCGTGAGTGGGAGAGCCGCAAAGTAGGTTGTTGGGTGGAGGCCAATGTGTCGACCTGCAGCCCGATGATGGCATTTTTAATGGTTGTATGGCGGATGCGGTTGTCTGTGCTTCCGGCCATCAGCCAGATACCATCCCATTGACCGGGTATATCGCTGTAATCCTTCTCGAGCCGGTCGCCCTGAAAAACCACGGGGTCCTCTATGGTCCCTTCCGAGAGAAGTGTTCCGGCTACATAAAACCGGGAGTTTTTGTGGAAATGGACCTGTGTACCCGCCTCCACGGTAAGCGTGCTGCCGGTGTCGACCAGGGCTGAATTGTAGATCAGATAAGGCTTGTCGGAGGTCCAGGTTTGTGTACCCAGCACTTCCCCGCGGATCAGGTGCACATCCTGACCCCATGATATCAGCTTGACATCCTGCTTCCGGCTTTCACGGGTGAAGACCACCGAATCCTTCACTACCATGGGTTGATTGACTTGGGTTGGATCGATGGTTACCTCGACAAATATGAAAAGGCTGTCCCGGGCATCTAGTTCTATATCCTGTACACGATGACTCTGAAGGCCATTGATGTTTAACCGGTAATCGGAATCCTTGCCCCCGGCCAGTTCGATCGAGGAGATGCGAATTTTTTTGTCATGGGGGTTCTCTACGGTAAAGCGTTTGGTGGTGGAGCCAATGGTGGTAAAAACCGTATCAAATAATACGGTGTCGGTGGAAAAGCTCAGCCGGGCCTCAGGATCATCCACAAATCTTTCCTCTTCGCAGGATAACAGGCCTGCAAAAAGGATGGTGACAAAAAGCCAGAATATGCCATGTGCCCAATTTCTCACTACCAAATTTTCAGATGTTTTATCAAAGATAACGAAAAAACAGGTGATGCATTTCGGACTAGGGGGAAATTTTGAGGCATTAAAAAAGGGACTTCCTATGAAGCCCCCTTTTTTTTGATGGTGCCGGTGGTTTATTGCCCAGGAGTGCTGTTCTTCTGGATGTTAACTTAGCAACAGTGAGATTGCTGAAACCACCAACAGAACCATCAATACGTTTTTAAAGGTGTTTGCCTGTATTTTCTTATTCTTTGAAAATTTTTCATCCATTTGCGGTCAGATAAGCCACTGCCTCCTGAAAACCCACCCCGGTTTGCACAATGAAAACCAGGCCGATGCCTGCTGTCAATATGATCAGTTGAAGGGAGTCCACCGCCGTTTGCATTATTTTATTTGCAAACTTAAAATTACTGCAAAATATGATTTATCCACTTTGAAAAACTTAATGAAATTGCTATTTTTACTTTAGAAATTTAAATATTTATAAATAATATCTATGAAAAATAAGCTAATTGATCATTATAACCGGAAAATTTTGCTGGAATTACAATACGACGGAAGAATCTCCTATACGGAGCTGGGGAAGAAAGTGGGACTGACGGGCCCTGCTGTCAAGGAAAGGGTTCACAAGCTTGAGGAGGCCGGTGTGATTAAAGGATACCGGGTAAGATTGGATCTTTCTAAGGTCGGATATACGATGACGGCCATCATCAATTTCAAAATGAATCCGGGTAGCATTAAAAGGTTCATTGATGAATTGGCAAAGATCCCGGAGGTTATTGAAGTCAACCGGATCACCGGGGGCGACAACATGATCATTAAGGTAGCTCTGAAAGAGACACGGCATCTGGAGAAACTGATCAACCGCTTCATAGAGTATGGCGTTCCCACCACCTCCATCGTGTTGTCCACTCCTATACAGGACAAGGTGATGGATCCTGTATAATACACTCACGAAATACAATCACAAAGGAACCGGAAGGGTTAGAGATAATGAAGAGTCATTCGATGACCGGAACGTGTTTTTCTTTTTTCCAGTTGGCGCTTTGGATCATTTCTCCTAAGTGGCTCATAGTGTATCTTCTTTATGGCTTTGTTGACTGTTTAAGAGGTTTCTTACCAAAGTTTTACAAAATAAACCGGTCAGGAAAGTCTCTCTAGGTGACACCTTTCGAGTCCCCTTAATTTGAAATGGATTTAAATAAAATCAGCAAGAGGCGAAGGTTTGTCTCGCGATTCATTCGTCTTTCACTGCGGCAGCCGGGTGGGTATTGGCATGGTGATCAAATTGGCAGGGATCGCCCATCTCAGGTAGTGTTTCGTAGAGAGGGTGACCCCTTGCTTGAGGAGTTGCCCAGGACCTTTTACTTGCCAACTTTATTATACACAAATTTATCTTCTGGAAGTCAATGGTTGGGATAAGGTTCTGTGATTTTTATATCTGCTGATCAGTACTTTGAATACTGGCATATCCTGTTTCGATAGAATGGAATCATCTTTGAAATGAAAAGAAGATCAAGTATCTTGAACGGAAGATGGAATATCTTTTTACGTTATATATAATAAAGGTAATTGTTTCATGAAGCCTTGTTCCCATAAGGATATGCTTTCCTCCCGCCGCCGATTTCTCAAACAGGCGGGTACGCTGTTGGTCTTTTTCCCCATAGGCCAGTGGTTTTCCTGTTTTTTGGGCAGAAACCGGGAAGGAGGCTTTCTCATTCATAATCCAGGTATGATGGCATCAAGAAAATCTAAACCGACACAGGCTTCTTCTTTCACCCCTGGATATCTTCGCCTGCACCAATCAGGAGAACTGAAGCGCAGGGGAGAGATCCTTTGGCAGATGATGGACATTTGCCGGCTTTGTCCCCGGGAGTGTGAAACCAGAAGGCTGAAGGGCCAGAAAGGAGACTGTGGTTCCACCTCCCAGTTGGAGGTTTCATCTTTTCATCCCCATTTTGGGGAGGAGGAGCCGCTGGTAGGCTCAGGCGGGTCGGGCACCATTTTCCTGACCCACTGCAGCCTTCGTTGCGTTTATTGCATCAATTGGCAGATCAGTATGGGTGGGGAAGGGCATGGCCGAAGCATCGATGAGCTGGCTCAGATGATGCTGCGTTTGCAGCAGATGGGATGCAAAAACATCAATGTGGTGACCCCCACGCATTACAGCCCCCATATTGTTCTGGCCCTGGACAAGGCTGCGGAAAGGGGTCTGCGCATTCCGCTGGTTTATAATACCAGTGGCTATGAGCAGTTGGAGGTATTGCGCTTGCTGGACGGTGTGGTGGACATTTATTTGCCGGATTTTAAGTATTTTGATGGAGCCATGGCTCATAAATATTCCTGTGAAGCCCGGGATTATCCTGAAAGGGCCAGGACTGCACTAAAGGAGATGCACCGGCAGGTAGGAGTAGCCAACCCTGCAGAAGACGGGATCATGTACCGGGGGTTGATGATCCGCCATCTGATATTGCCCAATGGCATTAGTGGCACAGAACAGGTGGTCCATTGGGTGGCTGAAAACCTGAGTAAAGATACCTGGTTTCACTTGATGGCCCAATACACCCCTTCTTATCAAGCGCATCAATACATAGAGTTATCCAGGCGCATTACCCGGGCGGAACATCAAGGTGCCATAGAACAAGCCCGGGAGGCCGGTCTCACCAATTTGCATGTACAGGATGGCTGAAGCACCAGGGTTGATTAAATGTCTGCAGTCGTTGATTAAGTTGGGAAATTCCTTGATCAAGGAGCATCCTTTAGAGGCATCTCTTTATAACTTTTACGCATATGCCCCGTAAAGTGAATTATAGAATTTATTGCCCAAACGATTATATGGTGAAAACATACAAGATTTACGCAACAGGTCTTTCAGAGCTGGAAATGAAACTGAATCATTTCTTTGAGCTTTATCCCAATATGGATATTCTGTCCATTAATTCGTCAAGGAGTATAACCAGTATCGATTTTGCCCTTGGCGTATGCCGTAAGCAGATTCTATTCTCCATCATGTATGACTAAATCTTTTTTTACCGGAAACCGTTACGTACGTACATCATGATGTACTTGCGATGGTCGGGTTTGACGATTCTTTCCATGACCGGTTCGTGGCCTGGACCTTTGAATATGACTTCGTAGAGCTTGGTTTGGTTTTTTTGCCGGATGCTGTCGGCGTGGAGGTTAGCCGGTTTGGGCACATAGCTTTGCCCCACCGGTCCGTGGCCATATCCCTGTTTGCCATGACAAAAGACACAATAGTAGTTGTAGTAGGTTCGGGCCTGTTTCATGTTTTTCTGATTAGCGGGAGGGAGCTGCATTTCGGAGGGACGAATCTCCTCCTTGCCAAAAGCTACGGCATCCTTGGGTGGTTGATTCAATTCGGCTTCATAAGCCTCCAGGGAAGGGTGGTGTCTCATGCGCGGGCCGGAAAACAGCAGCGCGCCGATGATGCCTATCACGATTAATCCTAATAAAACGGCGGGTATGAGGATCTTTTTATTCATTTTCCATGGATTTTTGATTGGACTGAGAGGCGCGGACTTCCTCTATGGAGATCCCTTCTGGCAGAGGCTCCAACATATATCCTTCGGGCGTATCCGAATGTCTTTCCGTTGAATAAACAGATTTGGCCGGGGTGAAGGGTAGTGTGCCATAGTCCCATTCCCTGGGCACATCCTTGATGATCGACATCATAAACATGGCCCAGCCGATCAGGCCTCCCGAGAGAAGCAATACAAAGAGCCAGCTTCCCAGGGTGCTCCATTCTCTGTGTTCTTCGTAGTCGTGTCCTTCGTAGTCGCTCATCTTACCAGTTTTTGGGATTATTAAACATAACCAGGGTATAGAGGATCATAAAAACGACCACCACCAGGATGATCATTTTGATCGACCAGGGTATGGCCTGGTTGGCCGACATATAATTGGTTTCATAGGTGTCGGGATCATCCTCTTTTGTTTTGCGGGGGCGCCAGAAATCTATAAAATATAATATGAAGTACAGAACGGCTGCAGCCCCACCGAATAAGCTGATGATCACCCATTGATGTTTAAGCAGGTCTTGAAACATGGTCCTTGTCTTTTTGATTGTTTGATGGTTCATCTATTTCCAGGGGAAGTCTGGAGGCACGCGGCTGTTTGGTAAACTGTCCGGTGCGGTTAGCCCAGATGATCACCCCGATCACGATAAGAAACACCACCGAGAGATAAACGATCCATAGTCGGGCAAAAATATCCACTGCGCTCATTTGCTAACCTCCTCTTTATTTTTGTTTTCTTCCATCCTGGCATCCTGTTCACTTTGCACTTCGGGATCTTCCAGGTAAGGATTTTCCCAATCAGGTTCGTAGGAAGCATCGATGCCTTTGGGTTCGATATTGGCATCACTGTACCCCACAAACCATGCGGCCACGAAATTGGACACATCCCATATTTTTTCTGATTCCAGTTGCCGTTTAAAATAGGGCATGGCGGTACCGGTGATCCCGTTCATGATCTGGTAGTAAAAGATGCCCCCGATGTACTTGTCCTCTGCCAGGTTCCTTTTCAGAGTGGTAAAGTTCAACGGCGGAGGATCCATGTACTCAGCGGCTTTTCCCATTCCATCACCCACCGGTCCATGGCAGTTCAGGCAGAAATTCTCATAGATGTTCTCCCCGCGTTTAAGGGCAGGCTCGGTGGCCGGATAGGGATTGGGCATGTTGCGCCACTCTTTGGGCACCTGTTGGTGCAGCCAGGTGATGTTGGAGTCGGGGCCGGCTTCATAAGCAGCTATGGCCTTTTTCTTCCATTTCTCCTGCCTGGCCATTCTTTTGTCGGCATCTGCCCAGCCCAGATGCTGCATATAGGCAGTGAGCTGTTCTATCTTCTCTTTACCCAGGAACTCCCAGGAGGGCATCAGGGAAAGGGGGTTGGTATAGCGCGGGTTGATGAAATGGGCCATGTGCCAGTCGTCGGGATGCTCTCCCCCTTCCTGGGAGAGGTCGGGTCCGGTACGTTCGGTACCCAGGATGGCCGGCTGCATCTGATAATAATCGCCCATCCTGGCAATTCTCTCCGCTCCCTTTCCCCAGTCAATCGTTCGAACAAACAGCGAATGACAGTAATGGCATCCGTTGTTGACATAAAGCTGATGGCCCGCTTTTGCTTTTTCATTCATAGGGGTCCATATATCTGAAGGTTCATCTTCCATGGATATCCAGGGGAAAATCACCATCAGGGAGATAGAAGCAGCCCAAACCAGGATGCTTCCTATGATGAATATTTTGGGGGTCATTTTCATACGGCACAATCTTTAGTGTTGTTCCACAGAGTCAACAGGTTGTCCTTTTCTTATGGTCATGATCACATTATAGAGCCCAATCAGGGATCCGGTGATGATGAACAGGCCCAGGGCAGCCCTCAATACCATATAGGCATTGAGTTGTGGCAGTACCCGGTATATCACCTCACCGTTATACCAGGCTTCGCCTTGTATGAGCCCGGCAATGGTTAATACGATAAAGAACCCGGTCAATCCAGCCATGACCAGTCCAAATTGAATCTGAACCAACTTTTGAGAATAGAGTTTTTTTCGGGTGATCATAGGCAGCATATGCCAAAGCCCACCTATGGCTATAAATCCTGAGAACCCCAGTATGGCGATGTGCGCATGGCCCACCGTCCAGTTGTTAAAGTGGGTGATCACTTGCAAATCCGGCAACGACTGAAGGGAGCCTTGTGCCCCGGTGATCAGGTACCAGAACAGGCCCAGGGCGATCCATTTGCCGGCCGGATCCCCCAGTACTTTGCCACCTCGGCCCCGCCAGGTCATCCACAGGTTGACGATCACAATGATCACCGGCAGGAACATAAACAAGGAATCGACCACCGAGATCATCTTCAGCCAGTTGGGCATGGGGGCCTGCAGGATGTGGTGGCCGCCGATATGGGAATAGAAGACCACCAGGGTCCAGAATCCCAGTATGGAGAGGGTGTGGCTGTATAAGGGGGTTCGGGTGATCCTGGGGATGACAAAATAGGCGATACCTATGGCCATGGGGGTCAACAGAAGCCCGGGCAACACGTGGCCCCAGAACCAGTGAAAAATTGAATCCAGTATACCAGGTAGGGCTCCGCTGGGAGGGTTCCACATGACATTGCCCAGGAAGTAGCTTCCTCCTACCCACAGGAAGGTCGCAGTGAAATACCATACGGACACATACAGCAGATTTTCCTTGCGTCGCAAGATGGTCATCACCAGGTTGATGGCCAGGGTCAGGACAGCCAGAACCAGTGAGATATCAAATATCCAGAGATATTCGGTATATTCCCGGCCTTGTGACATGCCCATGGAGAAGGTCAGGGGACCGCTGAGCACGGTCAGGGTCCAGAAGAAAAAACTCAGCCAGCCCAGCTGCTCAGACCATATAGGTCGTTTGAGCAGAGCGGGCGTGTAGTACATGCCCAGGCCAATGGAAAGACTGCCTACAAAACCATATAACACCGTGTTCACATGAACGGCCCGTGTCCTGCCGAAAACCAGTGCCGGTATGTTGTCGAAGAATTCAGGCGATACCAGATGGATGGCCGAGAACAGACCATAGATGGTTCCGATCACAAACCATACCGATCCGGCTATGATAAAAGCAAGCGCTGCACTGTGGGGTTTTTTGGTGAATGCAAACATATCTTTTTCTTAACGATGACAGGTAAAACAATCGATGCTGGCTTTCTTTTCCTTATGGCAATCGATGCAGAAGCCCATGTTCAATTCGTGGACCCGGCTCACCCGGTCCATGGCCTGAACATTGCCATGGCACTCCCCGCAATCGATTTTTCTGTAAGTATGCAGAGAGTGGTTGAAGAAGACAAAATCAGGTACCTCATTGATCTTCTCCCAATAGATGGGGTCGTTGTTGTTGTAGTGGGCACGGAGCTTTTGAATTTCCGGATGGTGGACAATAATATTTTCATGGCAGAGCATGCAGGTCTCCACCGGGGGAACACCGGCCCGGGATGTTTGAATGGCCCCTTCATGGCAAACCACACAGCTGATATTCTTGTTTTCCACATGAACCCTGTGACTGAAAGGAATGGGTTGTTCCTTCCCGATCTTACCCTCATAGAAATTGTGAAACATCCAGGTACCGATGGCCAGCAAGGCCAGCATCACCACCATCAGGATTTTTGTGACAGGTCGTTTGGCGATATCGAGCACGTTTTTCATGTTTGTATCTTGTCAGGTTCCACCAATTTTGGAATCTTGCGCAGGGCAAGGGTGATTGCGGTGATCATAAGGGCCAGAAAACCCAGGGTTGGCGCTATTTCCGGCCAACCGTATATGACCTGCTCTTTCTCATGCACAGCATCCACCAGCCACCAACGTTCGATCCACATACCCACCAGTATCATGGTCGTTACGATCCCCAGGAAGGCTGGATTGCGCTTCGACCAACCGCTAACCAGCAGCAGTATGGGACCCAGGTAAACCATTCCCAGGAGCAGATAGCTGATGCTCACCCACGCAAGGTTGTAGCGGGGGATGACGAAGCTTGTCATATGAGGCTGGTTCTCATACCAGCTGGGCAGCAGATGGCTGAACATCAGGTAAGTGGTTAGCAGGCAAAAGGCGAATACCAGTTTGCCGATGGTGCGCAGAATTTTGGTGTTGGGCTTCCCGGATATGATGGAGATGAAAGCCCAGGCTGCTGCACCTATGTATAAACCGCTGACGAAATAGTAGCTGCCAACCACCATGCTCTTCCAATGCAGGTCGAGGGGCATAATCAAGTCAAAACCCACCAGTGAGAAGGTCAGGGCATAGATGAATACCAGCCAGCCGCCATAGACATGTTTTTTTGCGCTGCGCCTGTTCTTAAGAAAAAGCCAGGCCAGAAACCAGAATAGCAGTTGCATGATCAGGTTCCGGGCAAACAGAAAGATATTGTTCAGCCACCCCGCATGATGCGCTTCGGGTTCGAGCCAGGGAACCCAGTTTTCCGATCCGGCCCATAGAACCATCAAAGCCAGCAGGGAAGGTACGGAGAATGAGAATCCTGCCCAGCAAACTTTCTCAAGCGAGCCCATCCAGTCACCTCCCGCGGTGACGATGATCGCAGGCCAAACCACCAGTCCCGCAGCAAGCGAAGTGAAGAAAAGATAGTTGATCAGGAAGGCGCGCCATACCCTGGGTGCCTGATCGCCTCCCAGCTGTAGGGCCCAGAAGATGATCATGATGATGGCGATCACAGCTGTGATCCCCGTGATGATGCCTGTTTGTTTATTGTTGTGGGTCATGTTCTTCTTCGGGTTCAAAAGGTTTGATGATGTTTTGTATATCTTCTTCCTCCCCGGGATCATAACCCACCAGCAGTCCGTATTTATCCACGCCAAAGCTGGGGTGGTACCAGGGATGAAGCTTTTTTTTGTATAAACCGGTATAATACATCACCGAGATGAAATTGGCCAGGGCGGCAAAAAGGATCATCAGCTCAAACATGACCAGGGTGTAGGGCAACAGCGAGTCAGGTGCTTTTCCTCCCAGGAAAATGTCATAGATGCCGGCTGTGCCAATGGTCAGGAAGAAACCTGCCACCAGGCCGGCCAGGGCTCCGGCCAGGGTCCAGTAACCAACGGGACTCTTTCCGGTACCCAGGTGCTTTTCCACTTCATTGAGCTTGGTGGGCGAGAAGGTTTCCATGTTCCTGTGTCCCGCCTCGCACATTTGCTTGACACAATGGGTTAGAGTCTGTTCCGAGGAGAAGACAAACAGCTTCTTACGCATGCCTTTCCATAGCTCCGGCTCCCTTCGTGTGCCCAGGCATTCATCCCGGTCGGGTATCTTGCCAATCAGCAGGGATTCCTTATACTCGGCCAGGGGTATGACGGGCAGAAAACGGGAAAAACCGATGAAAAACAGGAAGAAGAAGGCAAACATGCCTATGGTCACGGCCATCTCTACCCAGGAAGGTTGATAGGATCCCCAGTTGTGGGGCAGGAAATCATGTGCCTGGGCGCTTACTACAATGAAGTAGCGTTCAAACCACATGCCGATGTTGATCAGGATGCCGGCTACAAAGAGCCATTTGATGCTGCGCCGTACCCATTTGAAAAAGAACGTCAGGGGTACGGCCACATTAAAAGCCACCATCATCCAGTACATCCACCCCATCTCTCCAAACATCCTCCATTGGGTGAATTGTATATGCAACTCGCTGCCGCTGTATAGTTCAATAAGCGGCTCGATGATATAAGTATAGGCGATGATCAGGGTAGTGACCAGGATGGTTTTGGCGATCATCTCCAGGTGCCAGTCGGTGATGACCTGCTTGAGATTAAACCACGCGCGCATGGGCACCAACAGGATCAAAGCCATAGACAACCCGGAATGGATGGCCCCGGCAACGAAGTAAGGCGGGAAGATCGAGGAGTGCCAGCCCGGCAGGATGCTGTTGGCAAAGTCCCATGAAACGATTGAATGAACAGATACAACCAGGGGAGTGGCCAGGGCGGCAAAAAGCAGGTAAGAGCGGTTGTAGTGGCGCCATTCACTGAGGGTTCCGGTCCATCCAGCGGAGAGCACGCTGAAGAGCCTGGTGCGCCAGAAACTTTTGCCGTATTGACTCTTAAAACGGTCCCGGGCGGCAGCGGCATCCGGAATCAGCCCGAAATAGAAAAACAGCACGCTTACAGTAAGATAGGTCAATACGGCGATCACATCACCCACCAGCGGGCTCATGAAGTTGGGGAACAGGTCCCGCTGATTGGGATAGGGAAGGATGTAATAGAATACCCATACCCGCCCCAGGTGGATCAGCGGGAAAAGCCCGGCGGTCATCACGGCGAACACCGTCATGGCTTCTGTGGCCCGGGATACGGCATCCCTCCACCTGGAATGCGCCAGGTATAACACGGCAGAAATCAGGGTGCCTGAATGGGCTATACCCACCCAAAAAATAAAATTGGTGATGTACGTGCCCCAGCCAACGGGATGATTGATGCCTGTGGATCCTAAACCCACCTCGGTCTGATAGGTCCAGGCAGCTATGCCGGCACCGGCGATCAGAAGCAACACCCCCAGGATCATGAAATATCGTCGACCCGGCATTTTTAACAGATCCAGTATCAGGGTGTTCACCCCTTCGAAAGACAACTCTTTTTTGTGTGGACTATTCACGGGTATCAAGTTTTTATTCTTATTTTCTTTAAATAGATCACAGCGGGTTTGGTATTGAGCTCGCCCAGCAGCTGATACCTTCTTCTGTCTTCGTAAAGCTGGCGAACACGCGAATTCTTGTCATGCAAATCCCCAAAAACGATGGCATCTGTAGGACAGGTCTGTACACAGGCCGGCTGTATTTCCTGGTCCCGGATCGCCCGGTTTTCTTTTTTGGCCGTTTGCTGCACACTCCTGATCCGCTGAACGCAGAAGGTGCATTTTTCCATTACCCCATGATCTCTGACGGTTACGTCGGGATTGAGCTGCAGATTGGTGGGGAATTCATGCTCATGGCGCACCCAGTTGAACCGGCGTACCTTGTAGGGACAGTTGTTGGAGCAGTAACGTGTTCCAATACAGCGGTTGTAAACTTGGGCGTTGAGCCCTTCTTCGGTATGCACGGCAGCAAAAACCGGACATACCGGTTCGCAGGGAGCATTGTCACAGTGCTGGCAGGGAACAGGAAGGAACCCGGTGCGTTGTTCATCCAGCTTATAAGGGGTCACCTTGAGCCAGCTCATCTCCCGGCCTTCTTCCAGGTTTTTGCGGCCTACGGTGATGATGTTGTTTTCAGCATAGCAGGCAGCCTCACAAGCCTTGCAACCAATACATTTCTGAAGGTCGATCACCATCGCCCACCGGTGGTCCTTATGCTCGTGGGGCTCATACATGTCGTGTTTCTTATCGTAGCCCCTGGGCAATGGCCAGTTGATCTGATCTTTATGGGCGGTTCCACCGGTAAGCTTTTCCAGGTCCACATGCCTGAGCAGTTCCCGTTCATGCTGATCATCTGTTGGTTGTAGATATAGTGGGGTATCTGTTTGACCGGTTTTCTCAACGTTCACGCGAAACCCTTTGCCCGGATCCTCCATAAGGGCAAAGGCATTGATGCCCGTGCCTTTGGCATTTTCCCCCATGGCCCGGTGGCCCTGGCCGGCATACATGGCAATGGTGTTGGGATCGGTGTCGCTGGTGAGGCGAACCGGTACTTCCAGGGTTTGTCCCCCTGCTGAAACCCGGATGCGTTCACCATCCCCAATGCCCATTTCCTTTGCCTTCCGGCTGTTCATCTCAGCCCAGCTTTGCCAGACAATGTTGGTGATGGGATGAGGAATCTCCTGCAGCCAGGTTCGGTTGGCAAGCCTGCCATCATAAAGGAAAAGCGATGGATAAAGCATGAAATGGAAGCTTTCATCCGACAATTTATAACGGATGGCTGATGGATCGGGTTTCACAGGTTGCATCGCGGGGTGATCCTTTCTGAAGCTCGCCCGGATGCAGGCCGACTGCAAAGCTTTGTCGTAGAACTGTTTGGTCTGGTCGGCTGCCAGGCTTTTTCCTCCGCGCTTCAGCGCCCCGTTGTTTTTCAGTGACCAGTCCTGCCAGTAGGTTCTTACCCGGTCCTTATAGGAAATCGAAGGAGACTCATGGGTCAGCTCCATGAGAATTTCCCCGGCTGAGCGGGTGTCGAACACCGGAGCCATCGTGGGTTGCATCAACGAAAGGGTACCTCTCCAGGGCTCGTAGTCCCCCCATTCTTCCAGGGGATAGTTCGAGGGCAGCACCCAGTCGGCCAGCTCAGCCGTCTCATTCATCATGGTACCTATATAGATCACCTGGCCGGCTTGCCGGATGTATTCTTCCAGACCCGGCTCGGTAAATACCGGGTTGGTATTGTGTATGACCAGGATGTCATCGCTGGTCAGCGAGTGGAAGAATTCATGTGCCTCTTTCTTTGGAGCGGTAAAGCTTAAGGCATGATATTGCGCGAAGTCAATTCTATTCTGATTGCCCAGCAGTTCGTTGAGCAATGCGCCAGCTTTGGCTGCTTCCACTGCCTGGGGTGAGTTGTCTGAGGGAGAACCGGCCAGGATAAAGGGATCCCTGGCTTGCAGGATGTGGTCGGTCAAAGCATTCAGGGTGGCCTCGTCCAGTCCGGTGTTTCCCTGAACCGCCGGAATACGGTCTTGGTAGCGGCTGTCTTGTATCGCTCCTCTTTCCTTCAGTCGATTTGCAAGGGTATATAGTATAAGTGCTTCGCTACCCGGCTCAATGCGGATATACCGGTCGGCATTGGCTGCCGACAGGGTGCGGGTGGCTCCAAGATATATATACTTACCTATTTTATTGTTTTTCAGAGAATGAAAATCCCCGAAACTCCTTGCATATTCCACCGGTGCCAGCCAGGTCTCCAGGAAATCGGTGTTGAAGCTCACGATTAAATCACATCCTTCCAGGTCGTACCGGGGTATGCGGTCTTGATTGTAAAGCTGCTGATGGGCCTTGCGAATGGCCTCATAATTAAAGGCTTCATAATAAACCGGTGCGCGACCGCCGAATTTTTTTGTGAAAGACTCCAGGGTCCTGGCCATGGAGCCAGTCTGTATATCGGAAACAACTGATGGCCTCGCCTGATTCAGTCCCTCGCGAATGGCATCCAATGCCTCCTGCCAGTTGCTTTCGCGGTGTGTGCCGTCTTCCTGGCGGTTCAACACTTTAGTGAGCCTCTCCGGATCATATTGACCCTGTACGGATGATTGACCGCGGATACAAAGCTTACCCCGGTTGAGGGGATGAAATGGATTGCCTTCGGCCTTGGTGACCCTGCCGTCGCGGTGCCACATCAGCATCCCGCATCCGGCCGGACATTCCCTGCAGGTGGTGGCAAAAAAGGCCCACTCACCCGGTTTGGGATATTTGGGTGGGTTGACATAGGGAATGAGCTTCTCTACAAATTGCCTAGCAGGCTTGAACATAACGGCTGCTCCTGAGCCGCCCGTAATCCATAAAAAAGCCCTTCTTGAAATGTTTCCTAGCATGTCGTCGGGGTTGTCATGGTTTTATGTTTTTTATATGCTGAATGCCGGTAGTGTTGTGGATTATAATAAGTTATACCAATATATCAAAAATATTAAGTGCGGTCAACCTTATTTTTCCTTTTGGAGCTGGATGCGGACCTATGGGTCTGCATCCATTTATTTGATAATGACATTGTTATTGTGTTTATTAAAAATGAGAATAAATAGTGGAGTTGGTAGGGGATTTGGAAAAGTAGGGTGTATGTTACCCAAATACGAGTCAAGATGAGTTTGCAGGTTGAACCGCTGTTTTGTGGAGTTTATCTATAGAGGGACATACCATACCCCTTAGCATGGACTTCGATTTTTTTTTAGGGGCATTTAAACTCCTGTTGTTATTTGGCATTCATATTAAGTGGGTTTTATGATTTTATAGATCATGATAATTGAAGTCTATTCAATTTGGATTTTTTGGAACGCTGGGTTTTAAGAATGCTCTTATTAATCGCTCTCAGGATTTATTCGGAAGAAACATCCTTACATTCGAATCATTAAATACTCTATTATGAAGAAACATCTTTCAATATTTGCCATGGCTTTATGCTTACTTATCATGGCAGTTTCCATGGGGCAGGCTCATGAAGAAAAAGATAAGAAGTTAACCGTTCAGGATTATGCCCGGGCTCAGGGCATGATGGCCGATTCGCTGAATGAGCTGATCCTCCGACGAATCAACAGCAGCGGCTGGACCGGGAGCAACCATTTCTGGTATAATACAAATACGCTCCGGGGGCATCAGTTTTTGGTGGTGGATCCCCAGGAGAAAACCAAGAAACCCTTGTTTGATCATGCCAGGCTCGCCAGAGCCTTGTCTGAGAAGGAGAGTAAGGAGATAGAACCTTTCAACCTGCCTTTCCAACGCCTCCAATTCTCGGAGGATGGAAACAGGATATTTTTCAGTCAATACAGCTACAACCTGGAAACGGGTCAATTAAAGAGGAGGGAAGAAAGGGGCAAACGTCCACGAGCTTTTGGAGCCGCCAGCATCTCTCCCGATGAAAAGAAAGAGTTGTTCATACGGGATCACAACTTGTGGCTCAAAAGGACCGGTTCAGAAGAAGAAAAGCAACTCACCGAAAAAGGGAAAAAAGATTTTGGCTATGCCACCAACAATGCAGGATGGATAAAGAGCGATGAGCCGGTGGTGCTTTGGTCGCCCAACTCTGAGAAGATTGCTACTTTCCGTCAGGATGCCCGGGAAGTGAAAGACATGTACCTGACCACCACCAATGTTGGTCATCCTGAGCTGGAGGCATGGAACTATCCATTGCCCGGAGACGAGCACATATTCCGGCTGCACCGGGTAATCATCCAGCTGAATCCGCTGAAGGTGGTGCCCTTAAAGATGGAGCCGGATGCCCAGCGCTCTTCCATAACCGACCATGTGGCCGACTGGGATGGCTCCCTGCTGGATGCTCAATGGAGTGCCGATGGCTCCAGGCTGGCTTTTGTCTCCACATCCAGGGATTATAAGAAGGTGACCCTGCGGGTGGCCGATGCCCGGACCGGCGAAGTACGGGATGTTTTGACGGAGACGGTTCCGACCTTCTTTGAATCGGGCTTTTCTGAACCCAACTGGCGGGTCTTCTTCGAGAAAAATGAGGTGTTGTGGTTCTCCAAGCGGGACAACTGGGGGCACCTGTACCTCTATGACCTTAAAACCGGGAAGATGAAGCGCCAGATCACCAGGGGCAACTGGAATGTGAAACGCATCGTGGAGATCGACCACGAAAGAGAGTTGATCTATTTTGTCGGTTCCTGCCGGGAACCAGGAAACCCCTATCATGAGTATCTTTACAGGATCTCCATGGATGGGGGTGGACTGGAATGCCTGACACCGGAGAGCGGCCACCACGAGCTCAGCTTTTCTCCCAGCGGCAAGTACTTTGTGGATACCTGGTCGTCGGTGGAAGAACCTGCTGTCACAGTCTTGCGGGAAAAGGACGGAGGGATCATCAAAAAGCTGGAAGAAGAGGATATTTCAAGGCTTCAGGAGAGTGGCTGGCAGAAACCCGAATTGATCCAGGCCAGGGCGGGGGACGGTCAAACCGAGCTGTACGGCATCTTATATAAGCCCACCGATTTTGACCCAAACAAAAAGTATCCCATCATCAACCAGATCTATCCCGGTCCGCAAAGCGGCAGCGTGCGGAGTTTTAGCTTCAGGGCCGTCAGCAGCCGCCAGGCCTTGGCTGAGCTGGGCTTCGTGGTGGTGGCTGTCAACGGCATGGGCACGCCCGGGCGATCTAAGTCTTTTCACGATGCCTATTATGGTAATATGGGCGACAACACCCTTCCGGATCAGATCACCGTGATGAAACAATTGGCCGACAGGCATCCCTGGATCGATATTGACCGGGCAGGGATATATGGTCATTCCGGAGGCGGTTTTGCATCAGCCGACGCCATATTAAGGTATCCCGATTTCTTCAAGGTGGCCGTCTCCCAGTCCGGCAACCACGACAACCGCAACTACGAAGCCCCCTGGGGCGAGAAATGGCACGGCATGCTGAAGCGTTATGGCCGGGACAGCACCAGCTATGACAGCCAGGCCAACCAGCTGCTGGCGGAGAATCTCGAAGGACATCTGCTGCTGGCCCATGGTATGATGGACGACAATGTGCCGCCCTACAATACCCTGCTGGTGGTGCAGGAGCTGATCAAAGCCAACAAGGATTTCGACCTGATCCTGTTCCCCGGCAGCCGACATGGCTACCGCTACAACGATTACATGACACGCCGCCGCTGGGATTACTTCGTTCGGCACCTGATGGGAGCTGAGCCGCCCAAAGAATATGATTTCTCGGGTGAGAAATGATATATCCAACACCTCCCTCCATTTTTCACGAGGTGGCTCAAGATGAGCCTCATGTGGAAGGTGAGGGATGGGTATTTTTGGGATTAGAATCCAAAAACCCTTAAAGCCCCTTTCTTATTTTTTTTTAAGGCATGGCTGTTAGGTTGAGAACTTTATTTTTTCACGGCTGATAAATTCTTTTAATCTATGGGGATCTTGGCCGGTAATTTCCTGGACAGTATTTGTAAGGCGGGCAGCATTGTTTGAAAAACGGGGCAGATAATGCAGCATGATCATCACAAAAATCATGTTTTTGCTGATTCCCTGCCTTCTTTTAGCCCTGTAAAACTTCAATAAGTTGGGGCTTTCGTAGATAATTTCTCTGCCCAGCTGCACCGATAATTCTTCCGCCACTTTTTCAAATCCACAAAATTCAGTACCCGTCATTTCATAGGACCGGTTTTTATGTTGTTCAAAATCATTCAGTATATGAGCCCCGACAGAACCAATATCTCTGGCATCGATCCAGTTGAATTTAAGCTTGCCGGCCGGGATAAATATTTTGTTTTCATGCTTGATTTCGGGCAATAAGGTGGTGGTAATATTTTGCATAAAATATCCTGGCCTGAGAAAAGCATATTCAAGATCCTTCTCCTGGATCAGCTTTTCCATTTTATGATGGGGTATGATTTTTTGATTTTCTACACCCTGAACCGACAAAAAAACGATTTTTTGTATTCCCGCTTTTTTCATCTCTTCAATAAAAGGAGCAAAAATTTTTGAAATATTGGCCAGATGGGGCGGACGAAGCAGAAATACAACATCAATGCCCTTTAATGCTCCTTCAAAAGTCTTCTTTCTGGTAAAGTCAAGATACCTGAAAGTAAGATTGTCAAAACCGGAAAGTTTTTGTTTGGCCTTTTCAATATTATGATTACCGGCAACGATTTGGTGAGGGGTCTTGATTTCTGCCAGCCCCCTTATTAATTCATATCCTATATTGCCTGCGGCACCCGTGATAAGTATTCGTTTTTGCTCCATTTTTGTAAAAGTTTAATCCAAACCATATAACAGAATTCTTTAATTTTACTTTTTATGGTCTACCTCACCGCCGCTTGATTTACCGATGCGGATCTTACCGGGATCTCCGTAAAAATCAATATCATGTACTGGATCTTATTTTTTCACTGAATAATCAGGCAAAATGTATTGCTTGATCAATTTACAATAGATCAAAAGTGAGAATAAAATCGTAATTTTTTGTGATTTTTTGCCGTGAACTTCTACTATAGGTTAAGAGATGAAAAAATTAGCCGAACCAATTTAATATGAAACCCGCATGAACAGTCCTGTACAACGAGGATAGGATATAGCATGCGGGTTCTATGAGGCCAGTGGAATAAATACATGAAATACCGATCTAAATGGAGCCTGACCTGAGAGAAGAATTCATACAAATGATCACCCGTTACCAGGGGATTTTGCATAAAGTATGCCTGATCTACTTTCACAATGAAACAGACAGAAAGGACAACTTTCAGGAGATCCTCTATCAATTGTGGAAAGCCTATCCGGATTTACAGAAAAAGGGCAGCATGGGTTCATGGATCTACAAAATAGCGATCAATACATCCATTGTCAAAATTCGCAAGGATTCCAGGTATGTTCATTCCCCGGTGTTCCCGGAAATACCCGATTCTTCTGATTTCCTGGGGCAGTATGCCTGGAATGAAAATGTAAGACTTCTGATATCAGCCATTCAATCTTTAAATGATATGGATAAGTCCCTTATGTTCCTCTACCTGGAGGAAAAGAGCTACCAGGAAATAGCTGATATCACAGGGATTTCTGTTTCCAATGTGGGAACCAAAATCAACCGCATCAAATCACAGTTAAAAACCACTTTAAAAACATTGAATCATGGAGAATAACGAGTTTAAGAACATATGGGTGGAGGTCGATGGTATGTTGACCCCCAAAAGCCCGGATGAACTGAGAAATATCTTAAGCACGAAAGCCAAAATGATTGTGAAAAGGTATGGCGCTGCCACCTTGGGTTCAATCATTTTATGTGCTGCGGTCGTGGCCTTTTCCATTACAGGGATTATTAAATACGCTTCAGATGCCTATTACGTGACCAATAACGTTTTACTTTCCCTGGTTGCGATGGTATATCTTGTTTACTATCTGATCCTGAAAAGAAAGCTGTCTTATTCAGACAGTGTCAAGTTGCCGGTACGGGATTCTATTCAGAAGGCCTGGTATGTATTGTCCGGGGCGATGAAAGTAAGGCTTGAAATGATACTTGCCCCTTTCCTGGGATTGTTTTTGATGCTTGCCATTCATCGATACTTTGAATCCAATGATTTGCTTTCCTTATTGCAGGATGAAGAAACCATGTGGGGTTTACTCTTTGGTATAACAGCAGCCGCCTTTGCCGGGATATTTATATTCAGAGAGATACGGAAATACTTTAACAACCAGTTACAGATACTGCATCACTACATGGATCAGCTGAAGTCTTTATAATACGCCCCATTGCCGCAACCGGCAAACGGAGGTGTTGAAACTCCACCTTGCTGGACTCTATTCCCGAAGAATCAATAATAAAGACCGATTGGTTTATTCTATGGATGCACAGGTAGTTACAGTCTGTGTATTGAGTGCCTGGTCGCATTATGGCAATAAATAAGCGCATATCACCCTATGGCTCGAATTCCAGGCAAAAAGCATTGTGGTTAATGAGTTTTTGTTGAATGTAGTGCAAGGGCAGGTTAGGTCGCTGAGATTCTGGTATTGCTGGTAAATTTCGTTCTGATTGCAGATACATTCAAAAGCTTTTCCCTTTTCTCGGGAGTAAGCCTAATATCTTTATTTCCAATAATCAATGATTCTAAAGGGATTCCCAGATACCTGTTCAACAGAACGATCATTCGTAAAGTCAAAGGCCTTTTGCGATGCAATACTTCTGACACCCTTGTCTTTCCGCCAAAAAGCGGGGCAACATCAGTTTGCCTTAGGTTCATCTGTTCCATTCTGAACTTAATTGCTTCTATTGGGTCTGGTGCTTCCATGGAGTGGTTTTCCTGCTCGTATTTTTCCACAATCAGCGACAAGAGATCGAGTTCTTCTCCCTCAGGGCTATCCGGATCAATAGGTTTGTCACTGCTGTTGATAAGCTTGTAAATCCTTTCACAGGCCTCATTATACTCTTGTTCGGTCTTTAATATCTTAGCCTTCATAGCTTATTGTTTTTGCGTCTATCTTATCATATTCTTTGTGGGTTCCAAACCACACGATAAAAACCAGTTTGAATACCGGACCTCAAAAATGATCCGGGTGGTTGTTCGAATGCTTATTTTTATTTCCACAGCTGCTTTGCTGTATGTTTCTATTTTCCATTCCACCGAAAAAATACCCCGGCATACATCCATTGGCATTTATCCCTTTCAATATATTGGCTATAAATCTGACAGACAATACCTTGCCGAGGGTATGACAGAAGCCATTTTGCATCATCTGTCAAAAATTGAGGATTTGCGGGTGATTGACTGGTTGCACGCAGATGCAACGTACCTGACACATTGTTTCAAATTTTGCTAGAAAGTTGAAAAGATCCGCAACATAATCATTTGTTGGATTATAGTGGTTTATCGGAACTTTATACCCGAATACAAATGATGTTTTAAAAAATTCTTAGGAGGGTATACAATGAAAACCATCGAAATGAAGGATCCGAAAGTTTTATTTATTAGCGGTTCCCTGGGGCTGGGACATGTGACCAGGGACCTGGCCATAGCCAATAAGCTGAGGGAACGGTATCCCGGGATGAGCATCAGTTGGCTGGCAGCACATCCGGCTACCCTTATGCTTGAATCTGCCGGTGAGGAATTGCTGCCGGAAGCTTCCGGTTATGCCAATGAAAATGTTTTTGCAGAACAAAGCAGCAACGGAGCCAGCCTGAACCTCCTCAGCTATTTGCTTCAATCCAGGGATGGCTGGAAAAAAAATGTGGAGGTTTTTGCTCAGGTGATGCAATCGTATGATTTCGACCTGGTTATTGGAGATGAGACGTATGAAGTAGCCATTGCTCTGAGGAAACATCGGGAACTGAAAAAAGCACCGGTGGTCATTCTTTATGATTTTGTGGGACTGGACTCCATGACCTGGAATCCCCTTGAAAAGATTGGAGTATATATATGGAACAGGAAATGGTCTTATAACTACCGGAAAAAGCTTCAACCCCCGATTGATTTGGGGTTGTTTATTGGCAGCCTGGAGGATATTCCCGACCGGTCATTTGGTTTTATGCTTCCGAATCGTCGTGTATTCGCAAAAGCCATGTATGCATTTGCCGGTTATATTTTGCCTTTTAACAGGGATGAGATGCCGGATAAAGCAACCCTTCGTGAAAAACTGGGCTACGACAACAGGCCCCTCGTCCTGGCATCTATTGGAGGCACATCCGTGGGTAAAGATTTTCTTGAATTATGTGGGAAAGCTTTTGTATATGCCCGGAAGAAGATCCCGGATTTACAGATGGTGCTTGTTACCGGACCGAGGATTAAACCGGATTTCCTGGAGGTTCCCGATGAGATAGACATTCAGCCTTTTATACCCCGGTTGT